>CAMNOV010000036.1 GCA_946547105.1 uncultured Clostridia bacterium
TGTTCGAGGAGCAGGCGCGCGAGCGCGGCATCCACATCATGTGGGTCTCGCACGACCTCTGCGATCCGCGCGTGTTCACCCGCCAGGCCATCCGCGACCAGGTCAACCAGTACATGCGCACGGTCATGCGCGAGGAGCCGCTGGATCCCTCGATCGAGATCGTCCCCGACAACGAAGCCTATTAATGTGAAGGAGAACGAAGATGAAGAATAAAATTCTGAAAGCAATCGGAAAGCTGCTGTTCAAGCTGGTGATCGCCGGCGCGGCCTTCTTCGTGATCACCTTCACGGTCTATATGTTCAATCTGGATATGAAGGCGACCGCCATGCTCGCGCCCTTCCTGGAGAAGTGGTACGACAAGCTGCCGCACAACCAGTATATCTGAGCGTCTGTTTACGGCAAAGGCCCGGGAGAAATCCCGGGCCTTTTTCTGTTGCAGGGTGCGACGATCTGTGATAAAGTAAAGAAAAGAGAAAATGTTTCCGGAGGAAACCAACGATGACCGATTATCCACTGCTCTGCGAGCAGCTGCAGAGCCTGGGAGAGAGCGAGCGCCACTGGCTGCCGCTGCTGTCCAACGCCTCGGCGCTGCTGTATGAGGCGCTGCCCGATCTCAACTGGGCGGGCTTTTATCTGATCGAGGGCGGCAGCCTGCTGCTCGGCCCCTTCCAGGGCAAGGTCGCCTGCATCCGCATCCCGCTGGGCAAGGGCGTCTGCGGTACAGCCGCCGCGCGGGACGAGACCCAGCTCGTGCCCGACGTGCACGCCTTTCCGGGCCATATCGCCTGCGACGGCGCCTCCAACGCGGAGATCGTCGTGCCGCTGCACCGCGGCGGCGCGGTGATCGGCGTGCTGGATATCGACAGCCCTGTCCTTGGCCGCTTCACCGAAAACGACCGGGCGGGACTCGAAGCCTTCGCGCGCGTGATCGAAGAAACGGCGGAATGGAGGGAGCTATGAAGACCAAGATGAAAACCGTAGGGATCCTGTTTTTCGTCCTGGCGGCGCTGGTGATGCTGGTGCTGCTGGAGCTCGGCAAAAACACGCTCTGGGGCTGGGCGCTGACGGCGGCGCTGTTCGTCGGCTTCTGGCTGGTCTATCCGCGCATCGGCCCGAAGGGCCTGCGGCTGCTTTCCTGGCTGGGGCTGATCGTCCTCTTTGCGCTGGTGATGAAGCTGACCGAGCCGCCCTACCGCGCCATCCCCGCGACGGAAGGGAAAAACCCCGCCGTCACCGGCGTCGTCACGGTCGCGCAGGGCGATCTGACCGGCGTCACCACTGCCGACGGCAGCGTGGAGGTCTATGCCGGCATCCCCTATGCCAAGCCCCCGGTGGGCGAGCTGCGCTGGCGCGAGCCGCAGGAGCCGGAAGCCTGGGAGGGCGTGCGCGCCTGCGACGCTTTCGCGCCGATGTCGATGCAGCAGCGCCACTCCGCGCTCTACGATACGCTCTACCGCCTGATCGGCTACCACGAATTCAAGCTCAGCCTCAGCGACAATTTCCGCGAGCCGGTGAGCGAGGATTCGCTTTACTTAAATATCTGGAAGCCAGCGGGCGAGCAGGAAAAGCTGCCGGTGCTCTTCTATATCCACGGCGGCTCGCTGATGACCGGCCAGCCCTCCTACACCGACTATAACGGCGAGGCGCTGGCCAAACAGGGCGTCATCATGATCACCTTCGGTTACCGGCTCGGCGTGTTCGGCTATTTTGCGGACGAGGCCCTGGCGGCCGAGTCGCCCAACGGCACCACCGGCAACTACGGGCTGCTGGACCAGATCGCGGCGCTGCGCTGGGTGCATGAAAACATCGCCGCCTTCGGCGGCGACCCGGACAACATCACCATCGCGGGCGAATCCGCGGGCGCCTCGAGCGTCAATGCCATCTGCGTTTCGCCGCTGAGCGAGGGGCTGTTCCGCCGTGCCATCGCCGAGAGCAGCGGCGTGACCGCCGTAAAGCCCTACCACAGCTTCCGCACGATGGACCAGGCGCTGGAAATGGGCGCGGCGATCAAGGCCGAGCAGGGCGCGGCGAACATCGAGGAGCTGCGCGCCATCCCGGCCGAACAGCTCGTGCAGACCGGCTATTCCAACAGCTCCATGACCGTGGACGGCTACGCCCTCACCGAGCAGCCTTATCTGACCTATGAGCGCGGCGCCAACCATGAAGAGGCGCTCTTGAACGGCTTCAACGGCCATGAGGCGGACGTGTTCCGCATGTTCCAGACTGTGGAGCCCGACCGGTATCCCGAGGCCGTGCGCCGCCTGCTGGGCGACGAGGCAGAGCGCTTCCTCGCGCTCTATCCGGCCGCCGACAGGAAAGAGGCCACGGAGAACTTCAACACGCTTCTCAGCGTCTGCTGGTTTGCCTACAGCCACCACGACTGGAGCCGCCTGCTGACCGAGCAGGGGAGACCGGCCTATCTCTACTATTTCACCAAACAGAACGGCGCCATCAGCGACTGGCACTCCGGCGAGATGATCTACGCCTACGGCAACCTCTGGCGCGCGCCCGGCAACTACAACGCGGACGACCGCGCCCTTTCGGACACGATGCTGGCCTACTGGGCCAATTTCGCCCGCACGGGCGACCCGAACGGCCCCGGCCTGCCGCTCTGGCCGACGGTGGGGGAGGCCCCGGGCGAGGTGCTGAACTTCGATGCCGAGGTGCGGATGATCGAGGACCCCTATCTCGCCGTCTACGACATGGTGGACGAGTACCAGAATACCCTGCGCTGAACATTCCAGCCGCAGCCGGAGACAGAGCTTCTGAGAGTTTCAGCTTGTCTCAGCCAGACCGTAGGGGAGGGGCTTGCCCCTCCCGCGCAGGGTTCATTCCGACAGATAAAATGGCGCGCTGCAAAATGCGAAAAAGATGCGAAAACCATGGCTGCATCGTAGGGGAGGGCCTTGTGCCCTCCCGGCAGCATCAAGCTGCATGATCGAAAAATGTTCGGCGAATTCGTACAATCTGCGAATTTACCGAACATTTTTATTGATATCCTGTTGCGCCGCCGGGCGGGGCAGAGCCGCCGCCCCTACGAACTCAGGTGCACATTGATGCGCTCATCCTCATTTTGCAACAGATCCTCTTTATAATGCTCATCGGAATCGCCCCTATTCCCCCTTGTAGGGGCGATTCATGAATCGCCCGCGGACCCCGCTCACAGCTCCTTGATTTCCTCATCGAGGAAGGCGCGGACCGCGCGGTCGCAGCCGCCCTCAAAGGTATACAGCCGCTTGCCGCGCGCTTTCAGCTTCGCCATGGCCTTCGGGCCGAAGTTGCGGCAGATCAGCACGTCGAACATCGACCGCCCCATTTTCTCGATCAGATCGTCCGTGCTCTCGGGGAAAAGGCTCAGCAGCTCGCGCTTGTAGATTTTTCCGCCCTCGATATAGTAGGCCCAGAAGTTGGTGGCCTTCTCAAAGACAGGGATCGTGGCCTCGCCCGCGTAGGCGACGGCGACAAAGGTCATCTTTTTTACACTGTTAGACATATTTAACCACCCTTTCGCGCCAAGTATAGCACAGCCGACAAAAAAGCGCAACGAAAACCGAGGGCTTCTGATTCTATGCTGGTATTTCCCGGGAAAATATGTTAAACTCAGGGCAGAAAATCATCCGAAGGGAGATCTGATGCGAATGAGCAAAGCAGAACCTGCGACGATCCGAGCGCGCGTGGCCGCGCTGCGGGAGAAAATGCGTGAAAACGGCGTGGACGCCTATCTGGTGCTGACCGACGATTTCCACGCCTCCGAATACGTGGACCGCTATTTCAAGTGCCGCAAATGGCTGTCGGGCTTCCGCGGCAGCGCGGGCACGCTGGTCATCACGGCGGACGAGGCCGGCCTCTGGACGGACGGCCGCTATTTCCTGGCTGCCGCACAGCAGCTGGAGGGAACCGGCATCGAGCTGCGCAAGATGGGCGAGCCCGGCGTGCCGACGATTCCCGACTATCTGAAGAATACCCTGCGCGAGGGTCAGTGCCTCGGCTATGACGGCCGCACCGTCACCGACGCCTACGCCCGCACGCTGAAAAACGCCCTCTCCGGCAGGGAGATCCGCTATGCCGAGACGCTCGACCTCGTGGGCGAGCTCTGGACGGACCGCCCGCCCTTCCCGGCGCATCCGATCTGGGAGCTGGACGCGGCCTACGCCGGCCAAAGCCGCGCGGACAAGCTCGCGTTCCTGCGCGGGAAGATGGCCGAGCTCGGCGCGGACTGGCACCTGCTCGCCTCGCTCGACGACGTGGCCTGGCTCTTCAATCTCCGCGGCGGCGACGTGGCCTACAGCCCGGTGTTCTATTCCTATACGCTTTTGAGCGCGGATCACGCGATCCTCTATGCCGCGCCCGAGGCCGTTTCCGACGAGCTTCGCGCCAGGCTGGAGGCCGACGGCGTTACGCTGCGGCCCTATCTGCAGGTCTATGAGGACCTGAAGGCCCTGCCCGCGGGCCAGAGCCTGCTGCTCAGCCGCGCCCGGACCAACGTCGCGCTGATCGGCGCGGTGGCCGAGGGCGTGAAGCTCATCGACAAACCCAACCCCAGCACCCTCGCCAAGGCGACCAAGAACCCGGTCGAGATGGAAAACGAGCGCCAGGCGCACATCCAGGACGGCGTGGCCGTCACGCGGCTGCTCCGCTGGCTGCGCGAGCGGGAGAAGGACGGCACGATCGCGCGCGGCGAGATCACCGAGCTCGATGTGAGCGAGGTGCTGCTGGGCTTCCGCAAGGCGCGCCCCGATTTCGTCGACCAGAGCTTTTCGCCGATCGTCGCCTCCGGCGAGCACGGCGCCATCGTCCATTATGAGGCCACCGGGGAGTCCAATATCCCCGTGCGCCTCAACAGCTTCCTGCTGGTCGACACCGGCGGACATTACCTGCAGGGCAGCACCGACATCACCCGCACCTTCGCCATCGGCGAGCTGAGCGAGGAGCAGAAGCGCCACTATACCGCCGTGCTGCGCGGCCATCTGGACGTGGCGGCCGCCTGCTTCAAGCAGGGCTGCACCGGCGTCAACCTCGATATCCTGGCCCGCATGCCGCTCTGGGAGCTGGGCCTGGACTATAACCACGGCACCGGCCACGGCGTCGGCTATCTGCTGAACGTGCACGAGGGCCCGCAGGGCCTGCGCCTGCGCGACGTCAACGGCGGCGCGCCCTTTGAAGAAGGCATGCTCACCTCCGATGAGCCCGGCCTCTACCTCACCGGCGAGTACGGCATCCGCATCGAAAACCTCATGCTCTGCGTCAAGGGAGAAAAGACCGAGTACGGCCAGTTCATGGGCTTCGAGACGGTCACCATGGTGCCCTACGAGCGCCGCGCCATCCTGCCGGAGATGCTCACCGAGCGGGAGCTGCAGCAGCTCAACGAATACCATGCCAAGGTCTTCCGCCTGCTCTCTCCCTGGCTGGACGAGGACGAGCGCGCCTGGCTCGCGGCCGAGACCGCGCCGATCACGAAGTAAGCCATGGTGGAGATCTACGGGACCCTCGGCCCGGCCTGCGCGTCCGTCGACACGCTGGAAGCCATGCTGCGCGAGGGCATGACCGGCGTGCGCCTCAATCTCTCGCATGTCACGCTGCCGGAGGCGGCTCCCATGGTGGAGGCGCTGCAGGAGGCGGGGCGGCGCTGCGGCGTCAGCCCAAAGCTGCTGATCGACATGCAGGGGCCGGAGCTGCGCATCGCGGCGCTGCCCGCGCCGATCGAGCTGCGCGAGGGCGAAACGGTTCCCCTCGACTTCGTTCCCGCGCCGATCCGCGAGAAAATCGCCGCCGGCCAGGAGCTCCTGCTCGACGACGGCAAGCTCCTGCTGCGCGCGATCGACGGCGAACACGCCGAGGTGCTGCGCGGCGGGATACTCGCCTCGCGCAAGAGCATCGCCCTGCCGGGACTGGCGCTGCGCCTGCCGCCGCTGACGGAGAGCGACCGGCGCAATCTCGCGCTGGCGAAGGATTACGGCGTCACCGGCGTGATGCAGCCCTTCGTGCGCTGCCGGGAGGATCTGGACGCGCTGCGCGAAGCCCTGAACGGGCACGGGGGAGAGGCCATCCGCATCTTCGCCAAGATCGAAAACCGCGAGGGCGTGGCGAGGCTTTCCGAGCTGATGCCCGCCGCCGACGAGATCGTCATCGCGCGCGGCGACCTGGGCAACAGCGGCCCGCTGTGGGAGCTGCCCGCGCTGCAAAAGCGCATCGCCTCGGCCTGCCGCCGCGCAGAGAAGCCCTTCATGGTCGTCACGCAGATGCTGGCCTCCATGGAGCGAAATCCCGTGCCCACCCGCGCCGAGGTCAATGATATCTTTAACGCCGTGCTCGACGGCGCCGCCTCCGTCATGGTCACCGGAGAGACCGCCGTGGGCGCCTGGCCGGTCGAGACGATCCGTTATCTGACACGCACCGCACGGGAAGCGGAAGGTTACCATAACTAAAATATTATGTAAACTTCAAAAAGCGCAAAACAGCCGCACATTTCTGTGCGGCTGTTTACTGTTTTACGCGTTGGAATCGCTATTTTCAGCTTCGATCACTGCTTCATGGATCGCGGCTTCGCCCGGATCACCGGAAAGGAGCTCTCCGGCCGTTTCCTCCGCTGCGGCTACCTCCGCCTGCTTTTTGGCCGCTTTGCGGCGTTTTCTCTTTTTGATCCAGTGGATCAGTACGATGAGCAGGATCAGCAGCAGCAGGGCCACGCCGGCCGCGCACCAGATCATCAGCGTCATGTTGTACTCGCAGACCTGCACATAGAAGCACAGCTCCGAGCCGTTGGCCTGGAAAATCATATAGCTGCCGTCCACCGTGTATTCGCGCTGCACGGGTAGGCCCTCGCTCATCACGGTCAGGATCGGCTTGCCGCGCAGCATCGAGGTCTTCGGATAGCGGTAGTGCACCGTGTAGGACTCCAGGTCCGGCGCGTGGCTCTGCACGTTCAGCTTCAGTCCTTCCAGGAGCATATAGTGCTCGGGGACGGCGACGCCCTCGCTCCAGGGCGCGACCGTGATGCTCGCATCCGGCTCAAACAGGCCTTCGATGATGACCACGGGCAGGGGAGAATCCGCGTGCCGGTAATCGGCGGCCAGGCCGGTCAGGCGGTCGAGATAAATCGCGTCGATCGTGACGGAGGAGCTCAGCCGGTTCAGATTGGTTTCCGGCCAGTAGCCGCTGTAGCCGTGCAGCTCCGGGACGGCCGGGATATCGGCCGGGTCCACGCTGCCGCCGAAGGGGATGCTCAGCTCGCGGAGCACCATGCCCTCGGCGCGGAAGATGACCTTCAGGTTCTTGAAGCGATCGGGAAGGGTCTCGTTGCGGTAGATCTCGCGGTAGCTGACGGGCTCGGCCGCGCCCTCGTAGCTGATGCCGTCGATGCCGCCCAGCGTATCGCTGACAAAGGTGTTCTGATAGATGAAGAGGTCCTCGTCGGTCGCGTCGGCCCAGCCGCAGATCGCGCCGCTGCAGGCGATGGTCTCGTCCAGGTCCACGATGGAGCTGCACAGTGTGACGCGCTTGCCCTGACCGGCGATGCCGCCCACGTATTCGCCGCCCTCCACCGCGCAGAGAGCATAGCTGCCGGTGACGATCGACTTGGACTGGCCGATCACGCCGCCGCAGTAATTGCCGCCCGCGCTGACGTCGCCGTAGTTTTCGGCGGCGGAGATGACGCCCAGCTCGGCCAGGCCGCAGATGCCGCCGGTGTAGTCCTTTTTGCTGGTGATGCTGCCGTTGTTGACGCATTTTCGCACGATGCAGCGGGCAAAGTAGGAATCGGTGGAGATCTGCACGGTGTCGGTGATGTTGGCCGAGAGGATGCCCTCCAGGTCGAATTCCGCCTCCACGCTCATGCAGCCGGCGATGCCGCCGATGTTGGTGTCGCCGTTGATCTCGCCGTTATTGGTGCAGGAGAGCACCTTGCCCTCCATGTCCTCGTCGGTGTCCAGATCGGAGATGTCCTCCATCACGCGCATCTGCAGGTTGCCGGACAGGGCGTTGGTGAACATGGTGAGGATATTGCTGTAATGCTCGTTGACGCTCTTCATGTCGCCGGCCAGACCGGCCATCGTGCCGTGCAGGGTGCGGCCCATGGTGTTCAGACCGCTGGCCAGCGAGGCGTATTCGGCGCGCATGCGGGCCCGTTCGGCCTCGGCTTCACGTTCTTCCTGGGATTTTTCCTCCCGGCGCTGCTCGATCCGGTCGCCCAGGGCGGAGCCGCCCTCGCCGACAAGCCCGGTGCCGACGGTGCCGATCTTGGCATAGTCCTCGTCGGTAAGCTCACCGCGGGTCATGTCGCCGATGGTGTCCTCGCCCAGCTCGCCGGCCGTCTCGCTGACCTTGTCGGAGCCGGTTTCCACAGCGCCCTGGAACTTTTCACGTTTTTCTTCGCGCTCGGCATCCTCGGCTTCCTGGGACTGCGTGTCCATGTACTCGTCGGCATAGTGGGTGCCGATGTTCGTGCTGGTCGAGCGCACCTGGCTGGCGGAGGAGCCGAGGGCGGCGGAATTGGCATCCATGTCGTTCATGGCGGTATCCATCGCGCTCTGCAGGGCCTGGATCTCATCGACCAGGGAGGAGGAATCGTCCAGGATCAGATAGGGCTCCATCTGCCCGACGATGCCGCCCACGTCCTTGCGGCCGAAGACCGGGGCGTTGTTGACGCAGTCCTCCATGAAGCCGGACTGCCGGCCGGCGACGCCCCCGATGTTGTAGCCGTAGTGCTGATAGCCGACGGTGCCATTGTTCGTGCAGCGCTCCACCAGCCCCAGGCTGATGCCGACGATGCCGCCGATATCGGAGACGGTGTTGTCGTCTTCGGTGGAGACGAGATTGATGCCGATGAGGTCCTTGATGTCCAGGGACTCGATATCCACGGCCTCGTCCTTGATCTCAATATTAACCTCCGCGCTGTTTTCGCACAGGCGCAGCGTGCCCTCGTTATAGCCGCAGACGCCGCCGGTGAAGTGCTTGCCGCTGATGCTGCCCTCCGTGCTGCAGCGGCTGATCAGACCGAGGTTTTCCCCGGCGATCCCGCCGACGGAGATCAGACCGTCCACGGTGCCGTGAAAGCTGCAGCCAATGACGCTGCCGCGGTTGGTGCCGACGATGCCGCCGACGCTGCAGCGGCTGCCCTCGGGCGTGACGACACCGGTGACGTTGAGGTTGACGATGCGCCCTTCGGCCTCCAGGTAGCGGAACAGCCCCTGGTGAGAGCCGTTGGAGGCGCAGTTGAAGTTTTCGATTTTGTAGCCGTTGCCGTAGAACTTGCCGGAGAAGGAGGGGATCGGCATGATGGCGCGGCCCGCAAAGTCGATATCGGCCGCCAGCTTGACCGTCAGACCGAGCGACCAGGCGCTGCTGCGGCAGCTGCGCGCGAAGTCCTCAAATTCCTCGGCGGTGCTGATGGTGATCGAGCGCTTCTCGATGCTTTCCGGGTCCACGCCGCCGATGACGAGCTTGCCGTCAAACTCTTCGGCGCTTTCTTCATCCCCTTCGGCCTCCGGGTCGGTCTCCGGCCCGTCGGCAAAGGAGGCGGCCGGGAGAAGGGAGAAGAGCATCACAAAGGCGCACAGCAGCGCCAGCACGGCAAGCCATCTGTTATGCTTCATGATCCGGTTCCTCCTTTGCGTTTGTTTCTTCGGCCGTCTCGCTGACGGCGACAGTGTCGATATCGAGGTTTGCGTTGATCTCACCGGTGAAGCGGCCGTGCACCTCGGCGTCGATATAGCCGTTGACGTAGCCGCGCATGTGTCCGTCCAGATGGATGGCGCCGGAGGATCGGAACAGGCTGCCCCGGTGAGTGGTAAAGCTGGTTTTGCTGATGAAGCGGTCGCCCAGCAGCAGGATCTGCGGCAGCACGCAGGTGACCAGCAGCATGGAGATCAGCGTGCCCTTGCCGAGATACACGCCGATGGCGGAGATGGTCTCGTTCGAGGCCACCAGCGCGATCACGACGCCGGCCGCCGCCATCATCGTGCCGGAGGTGACGACGGTGGGGAAGGCCTTGTTGAGCGCGTCCGTGACGGCCTCCTTTGGCTCCATGGAGGCGCGCGCCTCCAGATAGCGGTCCGAGATGACGATGGCGTAGTCGATGTTCGCGCCCATCTGAATGGCGCTGATGATCAAATAGGTCAGGAAGAAGAGCGGCTTTTGCAGCAGATAGGGCGAGGAGAAGTTGATGAGGATACTGCCCTGGATCACCACGATCAGCAGCAGCGGAAGGCCGCCGGAATGGAAGGTAAAGATCAGAATCAGCGTGACGAAGACGATCTCCAGGATCGTGATGACGGTGTTGTCCTTTTCAAAGGAGGCCTTCAGGTCACTGCAGCTGGTCGTGTCGCCGACGATGAAGCTGGTATCGTAGTAGCGCGCGGCGATCCCGCGCAGGGCGCTGAGGTATTCATAGCTCTCGGGACCCTCGGAGGATACGTCGGACTCGATGACGATGCGGCTCCAGTTGTCGCTCAGGAGCTGCAGCTTGCCGTCGTCCAGCTCCTCCTTCATCTCGTCGATCTTGTCCTGGGTCTCCTGGTCAAGGTTGAGCGTGAGGTTATCCTTGCTCTCGAGCAGGTAATCGAAGATGTCCAGCAGGGCGATGCGGTAGCTGTCCATGCCGGTGACGGCCTTGCCGTATTCGTTGTGCTCGAGCGCGTAGCTGCCGTAGGCCAGCTCCGCGACCTCATAGTCGATGTCCATCAGCTCGGCAAACTGGCGGGGCGTGACCTCGTCGAGCAGCTTGTAGTCGTCGATGGCGTCGATATCGGACAGGCCGATGACGTTCTGCGTGTGGCGCAGCTCCTTGATCTCCGCGACGATCTCCTTTTCGCTCTGGTTGTCGCCGGCGGGGATGATCATGGCGAAGGTGTTGGGCGTGCCGAAGGTGGATTTGATCTTCTCCTTGGCCAGCTGGATCTCGTTTTTGCGGATCGATTCGACGCTGTACTGGTCGTAGACGTAGTTGACGCGGCTGGAGCAGAAATAGGCGCCGATCAGCAGCGCGATGAAGAGGAAGGGGATCACGAAGCGGGTCTTGTAGGCGAATTTGCCGAGGAAGGGCACGTCGGGCAGGAACTTCCGGTGCGCGGTGCGGTTGATGAGGCCGGAGAACATGACCAGCAGCCCGGGCATCAGGCAGAAGACGGACAGCAGACTGAGCAGCACGGCCTTGATGAGCACAAAGCCCATGTCCGCGCCGAGACGGTACTGCATGAAGGTCAGCGCCAGCAGGCCGGAGATCGTGGTCAGGCTGCTGCCGGCGATCTCGGGGATCGCCTTGCTCAGCGCGGCGATGGCGGCCTCGCGCGGCGCCTTGTCGGCCTGCTCCTCGGTGAAGCGGTGGCAGAGGATGATGGCGTAGTCGATCGCCAGCGCCAGCTGCAGCACCAGGGCGATGGAGTCCGTGACGAAGGAGATCTCGCCCATGAGGAAGTTGGTGCCCATGTTCAGCAGTGCCGCCGCGCCGAAGGTCAGCAGCAGCACCGGGATCTCGCCGTAGGTGCGCGAGGTGAGCAGCAGCACCAGGATGATCACCACGAAGGCGATGATATCGACAATGACCATCTCGCTGTCGATGATCGCTTTCAGGGGATTGCCGACCTTGGTGTTGACGTAGAGGTCGTAATCGGACAGCCGCCGCTCGATCTCGTCCAGGGCGGCCTTGCTGTCCGGCGCGTCGCCGGAGCCCTCAAAGGTCACGTCATACAGCGCCGAGAGGCCCTCGTAATGCTCCGGGCCGTCGTCGAATTCCACTTCCTTGACCCGGCCGACACTCTCAATCATCCAGAGGATCTCTTCCGCCTGGTCATAGGAGATGTTGCGCACGACGACCTGCGCCGTGTCGTAGGTGACGAATTCCTCGTCCATGATGTCCAGGCCGAGGCGCGTTTCGGTGTCCGGCGGGAGAAAATGCTCCAGGCTGTCGTTCGTGACCACCAGGGTGCTGGTGTAGATGCTGGCGGCGGCGAGCGCGGCAAAGAGGATCAGGATCATCGTGCGCCGGTCGACGATATAGGACGCGATGCGCGTCATCAGCTTGTTCTGCTTGTTCATACCGAGCTGTATTCCTTTCCGCCGGCGCGGCCAGAGTCCCGTTCCGGCAGAGATCGTTCTAATCTAAACTAACATTATACAGGAAAATGCAGAAAATGCCAATCATAGATATTATTTTGTCAATATAATAAAGTAAGCGGCTCCGGAAGCACATCGCTTCCGGAGCCGCGGAGAAATCAGAGCGGTTCAGGCGTTTTTCTGATACAGGACCCAGAGCCCCTTGAGCAGCAGATGATCGTCACAGATGATCTCGCGCCGGCAGTAGGGCGTGATCTTGGAGGCGAGGCCGCCAGTGGCGACGACCTTGCAGGGAAGGCCGAGCTCGGCCTCCATGCGATCGACCATGCCGTCGATCGTGGCGGCGGTGCCGAACACGGCGCCGGAGCGCATGCAGTCGACGGTGTTGGTGGCGATGCATTTTTTCGGCGGGGTGATGGAGATATCCGGCAGGAGGCTGGTGCCGGCGGCCAGCGCCGCATAGCTGAGCTTGATGCCGGGAAGGATCGCGCCGCCGCGGAAGCACTTGCTCTCGTCTATGAGCGTGATGGTGGTGGCGGTGCCGAGGTCGAGGACGATCACCGGCGCGCCGTATTCCGCGATGGCGGCCACGCCGCCCACGACCAGGTCGCAGCCGAGCGTGCCGGGGTCGTCGATGCGCACGTTCATCCCGGTCTTCATGCCCGGGCCGACGATCAGGCACTTCACGCCCGTCAGCATTTCGATCGCCTGGCGCAGCGGCTCGTTGACCGGCGGGACGACGGAGGAGAGGATCGCGCCCTCAAAGCCCTTGCGGTCGATGCCGAAAAAGTCGAAGAGCTGCATCAGCTCGATGCCGTATTCGGCGGCGGTCCGGCCGGGCTCGGTGCGCACGCGCACGGTGTTTTTGATCTCGCCCTGCTCCAGGCAGCCGATCACGATATTGGTATTGCCGACGTCTACTGCGAGGATCATAGGATCAAACCCTTCCTTTTCTGCCGATTCGGATCAGCCGCACGATCACGGGGCTGAGAACGATGCTGATGGCCATTTCAATCAGGAAATTCACACCCACCAGGCCAAAGATCATGAATTTGCCCGCGCTTTCAAAGCCTGCGCCGGCGGCCCACTCGTTGATGGTGGGCATGAAGAAAAGCAGGCAGCCGAGCAGGAAAATGCCGGTGTTTGTGATCGGCGCGGAGACGGCTGCTGCGGCCACGGCGGGGACCTCATGCTTTTCGAGTGCTTTGTAAATCAGACCGGAGACGAGGCCAGCGCAGGTTCCCTTGACCAGGACGGTGATGATGGTGCCGGGAATGTTGACGGCCAGGAAGGCAGCGGCGTCACCGCTGATCAGGACCACGGCGCTGAACACGAAGCCCAGCCAGGCGCCGGCGCCAACGCCGTACAGAGCGGCGCCGACAACGATCGGCACGAGAGCCAGCGTGAAGGTGAAGATGCCGACATGGCCGACGGCGGCGGAGACGGCCTCCAGGACGATGACGATGGCGGTGAAAATCGCCAACCCCGTCAGGGTGCGGGTTTTCATGTGCTTGTTTTCCATATGTAATTCCTTTCTGCTGTCGCCCGGGTCAGGCCCGGTGCGGCGCAGGGATATGATAGTATCTTTCCGGGCGTTTGTCAAGAAAAGCGGAAGGAAAGGCTTGATGCGCAAGGTGCTGTGTGTTAGGATAAAGAAAACGGAAAGGAGCGATCGCCATGGCCTGGAACTGCATCGTGGAAGGAAAAGAGCTCGCGGACGTGCGCGCGGACCGCAGGGACTCCGAGAGCGTTGAAAAATACCGGATCTCAAAGAACGCCGTCTATTTTGAGGGACAGTATCTGCCGACGGCGCTGATCACTTCGCTGCGCGCGCAGCCCTCGCTGTACTATCCGCAGTGCTGCTGCGGCCGCGGCGTGCCGGTGTTCAAGATCCGCCTGGATTACGGCGCGGAGAAACCCCTGATCCTGATGGTGGAGAAGGAAAAGAGCGTGGAGAAGATCGTCGCGGCGATCCGCGCAGCCAATCCCGCCGTCACCGTGGAGGAATACGTGGACCCGAACAAGACAGAGGGGACATAATCATTAAATACATATTTTATGTAAATAATATTATGTAATTTAAATTATGTAAACTGAACAAAGACAAAGAGCAAGCACCCGATGCTCTCGGGTGCTTGCTCTTTGATCGGCCGCGGACCGCGTTTGTCAGTTGTAGATCTTGTGGCGGGCGCCGTAGGAGTCCTCCTGGAGGGGGAGGAACTGGTAGCCGTTTTCGAGGCCCCATTTGATGATGTCCTCGACGGCGGCCACGCTGAAGTCCTTCACATCGTGCTGCAGCACGACGTTGGTGTCGTACTGGGCGCAGCCGTTGATGACGTTGCGATAGACCTCATAGGTCGGGATCTGCACGGGCTTTGCGTCGCCGCTGGAGACGTTCCAGTCAAAGTAATAGTAACCCATGTCTCGCATATAGGTGGCGAGCATGCCCATGATGCCGGGGTTGAAGCTGCTGACGGTGTTGGAGCTGCCGCCGGGGAAGCGGAAGAGCGTCGTGTAGGTGCCGGTCTGCTCGTAGATCAGGTCCTCGCACTTCTTGAAGTCGTCAAAATAGGCCTGCACGCCGCGGTAGATCTGCCGGTAGTCGTGGCAGAAGGTGTGTACGGCGATCGTGTGACCTTCGTTATAGGCCCGGCCGATGCAGTCGTAATAGTCCGGATAGTTGCCGGTGACGAAGAAGGTGGCCTTTACGTCGTACCTGGCCAGCAGGTCGAGCAGTTGGTCGGTGTAGGGACCCGGGCCGTCGTCAAAGGTGAGATAGATGGTCTTCTGCTCGGGGATGACGGCCTCCTTGCGCTCGGCCGCCACCACGTGCACGGTGCGCCTGGCGCGCAGGGTGTCGCCGCGGCCGTTGCTGATCTGGTAGTCCAGCGTGTAGTCGCCCAGCTTGTAGGGCGTGACGCGGCCGCTGACCTGCACCAGCTCGCTCAGATCGGTCCCGTCGCTGTCAACGACCGACCAGCCGGGCTCGACCCAGTCCATGGCGGCGGTGAAGGTATAATCGCTGCCGCCGGTGAGCATGATCTCCGGGGCGACGCTGCCCTGCGGCGGCGTGCGCTCCAGGACGGCCTCGTTGCCGTGCTCGTCGGTGACGGAGTAGACGACCTTGCCGTCAAGGTGCGTGACCTCAACGCGATCCGTCAGATCGCCGTCCACCAGGTCATAGGCGCTGACCTCCGGCTCGGAAAAGCCGTTCATCCAGCTGCCGCCCGCGACGTTCTCGGGATCGGTCACGGTGATGGTGGGGGCGGTGGTGTCCAGCACGTTGACGATACGCTCAAAGCGCTGCTCCTCGCCGTCTTCGACGACGACGTAGTGGATCTTGAACTTGCCCAGCGTGTCGGTGGTCATCTGCTCCTGGGCATAGACCATTTCCGTCTCGTTCATGAATTTGAAGATCTTGCCGGTGCGGACGATCTCCACACCGGGATCGACAAATTCGCTGCCGTATTCCACGTCCATCTCCTCTTTGCCGAGCATCGAGATCTCCGTTTTCGAGCCGTTGAAGGCAAAGAGCAGGGCGGAGGCGGCCGCCAGCACGAGGAAGGCGATCATCCCGATCGAGCCGCTTTGCGTTTTCTTTTTCTTTCGCATATTGAGTAAACCAGCTTTTTATCAGATTGAGGAACCCGGATTTAGGATTGACCGTTGAGCGAAATACATTCATCAGCGATCCTCTCCAGCGCATGAAACTGCAGCGGAGAGAGATGCCGCAGCTTGTCGGAAAGCAGAAGAAGATCCTTGTCGATGATCTCGCCGGTCAGCAGGTAATCCGCGCTGACGCCGAGCGCAGCGGCGATTTTCAGCAGGTTTTCCGGACGCATGGCCCGTTTGCCGGATTCCGCATAAGAAATGAACTGCGGCGACAGATCGGCTTTTTCCGCAAGCATCTCCTGCGTCCAGCCGAGCTTTTTGCGCCGTTGGGTGATACGCAGGCCGGTTTCCGCCTGACGGTATTGTTCGCTGCTCATGCTTCCATCTCCGTTTCTCACTTTTGTTAAATTATATCCACAGGAAACGATGAAATAAATCGCGCACCGTTGAGTTAAATCAACAATACGCGATATATTAGGCGGCTTTAAGAATGATTAAGGCTACAGGGGGAGAAGGGAAGAAGCTCTGTTAATTTTCAAATAATATTGCCCCGGCAGAATTGGGGTGATATAATAAATATTTGTCGGGAAAACCGGCAGAAATTCACATCTCCGCGGCAGCCAGCCGCGGGAAAGGACGATCAAATGAACAACACCGAAAAAACCATGGACAAGATCATTGCCCTGTGCAAGAACCGCGGCTTCATCTTCGCCGGCAGCGAGATCTACGGCGGCCTTGCCAACACCTGGGACTACGGCCCCCTCGGCGCCCGGCTGAAAAACAACGTCAAGGACGCATGGCGCAAGCGCTTTATCCAGGAGCGCCGCAACAGCTACGAGGTCGACGCCGACATCCTGATGAACCCCCGCG
>CAMNOV010000037.1 GCA_946547105.1 uncultured Clostridia bacterium
GGGAGCCAGCGGTGCCCTGTAACCTGCAATCCGCTACAGCAGGGACGAATTCCCAACCCAGGAACTGTCTTGTGTCGACTGACCCCGGTAAGCAGCGTTGATGATCCGGTCTCGCGCAACGGAAATCCGTGAACCATGTCAGGCGGGGAACCGAGCAGCATTAAGCGGAACCTTCCGTGTGCCGTGAGGCTGCCGGATCTGAGCCGGCTGCCGGCGGTACGGATGGTGGGCAGATTTCAAAGGCGGGTGTGCAGTCTTGTCAAGAGCCACTCATTTATTTTCGGGCAGGTGAGCGCGTTGTATCAGGCATTGTACCGCAAATGGCGGCCGCAGACCTTCGACGAGGTCGTCGGCCAGCAGCATATCACCGAAACGCTGAAAAACCAGGTGAAAACCGGGCGCCTGTCCCACGCCTACCTCTTCATCGGCACGCGCGGCACCGGCAAGACCACCTGCGCGCGCATCCTGGCCCGCGCGGTCAACTGCGAACACCCGGTGGACGGCAATCCCTGCGGCGAATGCCCGGCCTGCCGCGGCATCCTCGAGGGCTCCGTGATGGACGTGGTGGAGCTGGACGCTGCCTCCAACAACGGCGTGGACAACGTCCGCGCGCTGCGCGAGGAGGCGGTCTATTCGCCCGCCGCGGTCAAAAAGCGCGTGTACATCATCGACGAGGTGCACATGCTCTCCACCGCCGCCTTCAACGCGCTGCTGAAGATCCTGGAGGAGCCGCCCGCGCACCTGATGTTCATCCTCGCGACCACCGAGCTCAACAAGGTGCCCGCCACGATCCTCTCGCGCTGCCAGCGCCACAGCTTCAAGCGCATCGACGTGCCGGAGATCGCGGAATATCTGGAATACATCGCCTCCAAAGAGCATTTTGCGCTCAGCCATGAGGCGGCCGAGCTGATCGCCCGCCTGGCCGAGGGCGGCGTGCGCGACGCGCTGAGCCTGCTGGACCAGTGCTCGTCGAGCGAGACGATCGACGTCGAGGCGGTCTACGCGGCGATGGGCCTGGCCGGCAAGCGGAGACTGGCGGAGCTGCTGGATCTGATCCTCAGGCACGACACGGCCGCCGCGCTGCAGCTTTTCTCGGAGCTGTGGATGGACGGCAAGGATCCCGGCACGCTGCTCGGGGAGCTCGCGCAGCTGCTGCGCGACGTGCTGATGCTGCACGTGGCGCCGAAGGGCAGCCTCAATCTGCTGTCCTCGGGCCTTGATCTGGAATCGCTGCGCGCCTTTGCCGCCCGGATGACCCGGGAGGAGCTGCTGTGCGCGCTGGAAAAGCTGCAGAGCACGCAGGGCGCGATGCGCACGGTGAACAATCCCCGCATGAACGCCGAACTCTGCCTCGTCTCCCTCTGCGACAACAGTCTGGGAGACAGCACGGCGGAGCTGCGCGCCCGCATCTCGCGGCTGGAGGAGTCGGTCAAAAACGGCGTGCCCACCGCAGCGGCGCCGGCTGAACCGGCCTTGAAGCCGGAGCCCGCGCCCGCGCGCGCGCCGGAGCCGGTCCCGGTCCGTCCCGAGCCGGTCGTGACCCGGCCGGAGCCCGTCCGCGAGGAGCCGCGGCCTGCGCCGCCCGTTCCGGCGGCAGAGCCCGCGCCCGCAGCGGAGGAGAGCGGGGAAGCGCCCGCCGACCTCTGGAAGGCGATCCAGAAGCGCCTGGCCCCGCGGCTGACGATGGAGATGCGCACGATCCTGCAAAACCCCGACATGGTGCTCGGCACGCTCAGCGGCGACACGCTGCAGGTGGAGGCCGCGCCCGGCTACGCGCACATGCGCTTCAACCGGCCGGAGCTGCTGCAGCAGCTGGGCGAGACGGCCACGGCCCTCCGCGGCCGTGCGACCCGCGTGCAGCTCATCGACCGCAAGCCGCGGCAGCAGAGCGGCCGCAGCCTGGACGAGCTGCGGGAATTCAAGGAAGTACACTTTATCGAATAATCACTTTGGGAGGAATCATTACATGGCAAAAGGCGGATTTCGCGGCGGCATGCCCGGAAATCAGATGAACATGATGCGCCAGGCCCAGAAAATGCAGCAGGACTTTATGAAAATGCAGCAGGAGCTGGAGTCGAGCAAGTTTGAGTTTACGGCGGGCGGCGGCGCGGTGAAGGCCGTGGTGTCCGGCACGCGCAGCTTTGAGAGCATCACCATCGACCCCGAGGTCGTCGATCCCGACGACGTGGAAATGCTGCAGGATCTGATCCTGGCGGCCGTCAACGGCGCGCTGAAGGCGGCCGACGACGAGACCGGCAAGCAGATGAACAAGCTGCAGGGCGGCATGGGCTTCCCGGGGCTGTTCTGATACTAAAACCTAATAGAAATCAGATAATCTTTGCGGCTGGATTTGTGCCATACTTCGTTGCCTTCCTTGACCATATATCTCCATTATGCTCTGCGGAAGGCGCCTCGTCTGGCGCAAATCCTTCTCGCAAATCTTTGTCTTCTTCTTATTAGGTTTTAGTATGAGCGGCAGACGGAAATGCTGGCCGCCGGGGGCGTCGGCCCCTACAGCGAGCGAAATAAAAAAGGGCAGGACGTTTTCGTCCTGTCCTTTTTGATTGTTGGCGGTCAAAGTACCGGGTCGGTCCACTCGCCGCCGGAGGAGCCGCCGCCCGAGCCGCCCGAGCCGCCGGGATTATAGTTGTACTGGATATAGTTCTGGCTGACGCTGTCGGCCGGGAGATAGTACAGCTCGTCCTCCAGGCTGACCAGCAGCACTTCGCCGAAGTCCTGCAGCACGTGCAGGGGCGTATTCAGCATGACGTCGCGCGCGGGAAAGCGCAGGCGGTAGTCGGCAAAGACCGGCGCGCTTTGGGCGGCATAGCCGTCCCATTCCGCATAGGGCTCGTCCCCGGGCATCAGCACGGCCCAGTCCGGGACCGTTGCGATCAGCCCGTTCATGTACAGCTCGCAGAAGCCGTCCTCGCGGGAGAGGACCTTGACCGTGTCGCCGCGGGAGAGCAGGGTGAGATAGAGCTCCGCGCCGTCGCCCAGCACGTGCGCCGGGCGGTTATCCGCCAGACGGACAAAGCCGCCGGGCTGTCCGACGCGCAAGCCGAGCTGGATATCGCCGCCGTCCGCGCCGCCCGAGGATCCGCCGGAAGAGCCGCCCGAGGATCCGCCGCCGCCGGTGTAATAGATGGGCGCGTCGCCGGCCTGGGAGGCCAGGATATAGCCGCTCACGCCGTCCTTTTCGACCAGCAGAAAATCACCGAAGGCGTCCAGGGCGGTCATGGCTTCATTGAAGTCCGCCTGCGCCAGCGGCTCGTCCTCGCGGTAGACCGTCGGGTAGATGGAGACGGTCTCGCGGGCATAGACGGTCCAGGCGTCCGGCGCGGCCACATCGTCCGGGCGCAGGAACTGCTTTTCGATCAGCCCGATCAGGCCGCCCATGTCGACCTGGTAATAATCCTCCAGCTCTTCGATGATGATCAGCTGCGCGCCGCGGTCGAGGCGGCAGTAGACCGTGCCGAGATTGTTGGCGATCACCTGGGAGGGCACGCTTTTCGGCTCCGGCTCGGGAGTGGGCTCCGGAATCGGGGTGGGCGCGGGCTCGGGCGTCGGCTCCGGGGCGGGGGCCGGCGTGAGCGGCGCGGGCGCCTCCGTGGCCGGTGCCGGGGCGAGCTCGGTACCGGCGCAGCCGGCCAGCAGACAGAGCGTAAGGATCAGGCAGATACTGATAAATCTTCGCATCGTTTCGTCTCCTTTACTTCTTGTAGTCGGCGTCGTACTTGGTGCCGTAAACGTGGTGGATGATGCTCCAGATGTACTCATAGGAGTCCGTGCCGGGCTGGAAGGCCTTGCGGTTTTGCAGGGCGATATAGCCGATGCTGCGGTGCACGACGCCGCCGTAGACCGTCAGCACGTTCCCGTCCTTGTCCTGCAGCTTCATATAGGGCCGCATGCTCAGATCGGGGACGCACTGGTAATCGCTGAAGCCGACCAAAACGTTGGTGAACTGCGTGTCGCCGTTTGTGACCTTGTAAACGGGATCCGCTTCGCCTTTCTTATAGGCGAAGGCCGTTTTGGCGATCGGGAGCTCCAGCGTGAGGTTGAGCCCGGCTATCTCGTTGTCCCAGCCGACCAGGGTGCCGTATTCCAGGAGCGTATAGCCCCCGCTGCCCTGGATGAGCTGATCCCGCTGCTTGGTGTCGATGCCGGTGATCATGCGGATGCCCTTTTTCCCGGTGATGCGGATGGAGCTGCCCGCATAGTGCAGGAGGTTCTGCAGGACAGCCGGGTATTCGGCCTGATAGCCCTTGTCGGTATAGGTCAGCAGGGCCAGCTTCATGCCGACGGGGTACTGCTCGTGGACGTCGCCGCCCAGCTTGTTGTATTCGTAAATGACCGCGATCTTCGCGTCCTTCGTCGGCACGTAGACGTTGCCGTTTTCGTCGGGATCATAGCCGACGCCGTCGATCTCGATGACCAGGTTCCCGCTGAGACCGGAGAGCGCCAGAAAATCCGTCTGCGGGAGCGTGCCGTCGGGCAGGGCCCAGGTCAGCTTGCCGCCGTAATCCTGCTTTACCTCATCGGTCCAGCTCGGGTCGTCGCCGGGATAAAACACGTTGGCGGTGACGGACGCAAAGCTGTCGCTCGAAATATACTGCGGCGCATGGCCGAGAAATTCGATCCGCCGCAGAGCGGTGCAGCAGTCGAACGCTTGTGTGCCGATCGTGTTCACAGCGCTTCCGATCGTCACGGTCTTCAGTGCGGTGCAGGACTGAAACGCCCGGTAGCGAATATCTGTCAGCCCGTTGCCGATGGTCACGCGTTCCAAGGAGCGACAGCGAGCACACAAGTAGTCGCCAATGTCAGTCACGCTGTCCGGGATCGTCAGGCTCTGCAGCTTTTCGCAGTCCTGAAAAACACTGTTTCCAAGGCTCGTCACGCTGTCCGGGAGCGTTATGCTCAGCAGACTGCCGCATTCGGAGAAAGCCTGCCAGCTGATTTCGGTCACGCTGTCCGGGATGGTCACGTTCGTCAGACCGTGGCAGGCGAAAAAAGTCCCGCCTTCGATCTTCGTCAGACTGTTGGAGATCTTCAGGTCCGCCATGCGGGTGCACTCCAAAAAGGCGCGTTCTCCGATGCTCGTGACGCTGTCCGGGATCGTCACGCTGACCAACTCCAGACAACCCTCAAAGGCGCTGATGCCGATGCTGGTCACGCTGTCCGGGATGGTCACGCCTGTCAGCGTGAAGCAATAGTAGAATGCATAGTCGCCGATCTCCGTCACCGTGTCCGGAATGGCAAAGCTGCCTGTCTTCGCACCGGGACAGCAGATCAGCCGTTTGCCGTCTTTGGTCAGGAGGACGCCGTCCACGCTCTTGTACTGCGGGTTCGCGTCGGAGACCGTGATGGCCGTCAGATAGCCGCAGTTTCTGAACACCTCCAGGCCGATCTCCGTGACGCTGGCCGGGATCGTCACGCTTGTCAGGTGCGTGTAGGTGAAGGCGGCGTCACCGATCTTTTTTATGCTGTCAGGGATCGACACGCTCTGTAGATTGCTGCATTCAGAGAAAGCGCCGCCGCCAATGCTTGTCACACCGTCTTCGATGATCACGGTATAAATGCTCTCATGGTAGACGTTGTACCAGGGGACAACGGGATCAAAGACCATATCGCCCGTGCCGCTGATGGTCAGGACTCTTTGACTGCTCAGGGTCCAGGTGAGGTTTTCCCCGCAGGTGCCGGAGGCGACGATCTCGCCCGCGTCCTCGGCGAGCGGGAGGATATCGGTCTCCGGCTCCGCGGTCTCCACCTCGATCAGCTCCGGCTCCGTCGGCTCCGTTTCGATCGTCTCCGCCGAGGCTGAAAACGTCGGAGTGAGCAGCAGGATCAAGGCGAGCAGCAGCGACAGCGCCGCTTTGCCCTTGTGTGTTCTCATCGTTCAAACTCCTTTCCGCCTGTCGCGCAGGCGACAGTCTGTCTCTCCGCCGGGGCGGCTCAGTCCGGCAGCATGATCTCCGTCCACTCGGAGACCAGGCAGCGGCCGTCGTACTGCATGGGGTTGCTGTTCGGCCCTGCGGCCACGACCGTACCGTCGGCGCGCAGGCCGACCGTGTGCACGTCTCCCGCGGCAATGGCGACGATATCCGTCCATTCGCCGACCTCGCACTGGAGGTAGGCGTTCGAGCCGGCGGTGACGACGGTGCCGTCGGCGCGCAGGCCGACCGTGTGCATGCTGCCCGCCGCGATGGCGACGATGTCCGTCCAGTCGGAGACCTCACCCTGGCCGTATTTGTTCGAGCCCGCGGTCACGACCGTGCCGTCGGCGCGCAGACCCACGCTGATCCCGTCACCGGCCGCCACGGCGATGATATCCGTCCAGTCGGAGACCTCACACTCGCTGCTTCTGTTGGCGCCCAGGGCCAGGACCGTGCCGTCCGAGCGCAGACCCAGCACGTGCGAGGAACTGGCGGCGATGGCGACGATATCCGTCCAGCCCTGCTCGGCCAGCTCCCCGTCCACGTACTGCCCCTGGGCGATGACGGTGCCGTCGGCGCGCAGACCAACGCTCTGATGAAAGGCCGCCGAGACGGCGACGATGTCCGTCCAGTCGGAGACGTCGCAGTTGCGGAAGAAGTTTTCGCCGCAGGCGACCACGCTGCCGTCTGCTTTCAGACCCAGGCTGTGCTCCATGCCGGCGGCGACGGAGATGATATCCGTCCAGTCCTCCACGTCGATCATGTGCCGGAGGTTATTGCCCACGCCCACAACGCTGCCGTCCTGCCGCACGGCCAGGGTGTGCAGGGACCCGCCGGCGATCGTCTGTCGGATGCCCCGGATCGCGCGGGCGCGGATGAAGGAATCTTTGTAATCGCCCAGGGCCTCGAAGGCCTCTTTCGCCGCGGCAAAGTCGCGGTTAGCGTAGAGGGTGAGGGCCGCCTCGTACTGCGTGTCCAGGATGGCCGCGCGGCAGGCTTCGATCTGTTCGGCGCTGTCCTTGTAGCCGTCCAGCGCCTCAAAGGCTGCGATGGCCTGCTCGTAGTCCCCGGCCTCGGCCAGCGCGGCCGCGGCCTCGTACAGCTCGTCCGGGGAGGGGGTGGGCTCCGGCGTCGGTTCGGGCGTCGGTTCCGGCTCCGCCGCGGGCGCCTGTGTGGGGACGGTCTCCGCCGCGTCGGCAGGGCGCGCGGTCTCGGCGGCCGGTGCGGCGGGCGAGCCGCAGCCGGCCAGCGCCAGCAGCAGGATCGCGGCGAGGAGCAGGGAACATGCCGCTTTGCATCTGTTCATTTTCATCATATACTCCCTTCTGCCTGTCAGACAGGCGACGTGCCAGGCACGTTTATTTAACAAAGTTCGATCACTCCGGCAGCCGGAGCTCCGTCCAGTCGGAGACGTCGGCGCGGCCGTCGTAATAGCTGTAGGTCTCTGTGGTGCCGCCCCTGACGGAGCCGTCCGAGCGTACTTCAAAGCTTCCACCGCGTACGGTCCCGGTCGTGGCGCTCACACCGGCGGCGACGGCCGTGCCGTCCGCGCGGATGCCGAGCGCGTGCGCGTTGCCGGCGCAGATGGCGACGATGTCCGTCCATTCGGAGACCTCGCACTGGTTGTCAGAGTTTGCGCCCACGGCCACGGCGGTGCCGTCTGAGCGCAGCCCAACGGTGAAGGATTCGCCCGCCGCGATGGCGACGATATCCGTCCAGTCGGAGACATTGCACTGGCCGTATTCGTTCGAGCCCACGGCCACCACGGTCCCGTCGGCGCGCAGGCCGACGGAGAAGCCGTAGCCCGCGGCCACGGCGACGATATCCGTCCAGCCGGAGACCTCCAGCTCGCCGCTGGTGTTGGGCATCCCCGTGGCCAGAACCGTGCCGTCCGAGCGCAGCCCGAGGGCGTGGGTCATGCTCACGGAGATATCGACGATGTTCGTCCAGCCCTTGTCCTTGAGCTCGCCGTCGGCATACTGCCCGTGGGCGACGACCGTGCCGTCGGCGCGCAGGCCGAGCGTATGGTGGTGCCCCACGGCGATGGCGACGATGTCCGTCCAGTCATCGACGTCGCAGGTGTAGAAGAAGTTCGGCCCGCAGGCGACCACGGTGCCGTCGGCGCGCAGGCCGACGCTGTGCTCCCAGGCCGTGCCGACGGAGATGATATCCGTCCAGTCCTCCACGTCCAGCTGGTGGCTGTGATTCAGCCCCGTCGCCAGCACGGTGCCGTCCTGCCGCACGGCCAGGGAATGCTTGTAGCCGGCGCAGATCGGCTGCTGGATCGCCGTGATCGCGCGGCCGCGGATGTAGGAATCCTTGTAATCGCCCAGGGCGGCGAAGGCCTCCCGCGCCGCGGCAAAATCGCGCTTGGCGTAGAGGGCGAGGGCAGCCTCGTACTGCGTGTCCAGGATGGCGGTGCGGCAGATCTCGATCTGTTCGGCGCTGTCCCGGTAGCCGTCGAGCGCCTCAAAGGCGGCGATGGCCTGCTCATAATCCCCGGCCTCGGCCAGCGCGGCCGCGGCCTCGTACAGCTCGTCGGGGGAGGGGATGGGCTCCGGCTCCGGCGTCGGCTCGGGCGTCGGTCCGGGCGTCGGTTCCGGCGCTTCGGTGGCGGCGGCCTCCGGCTCGTCGGAGGGCCGGGCTGCCTCGGCGGCAGGACCGGCGACGGCGGAAACACTTATCATCAGCAGCAGCGCCAGCACGGCCGCCACAAGGCGCGAGGCGCTCTTTTTATATGCCATGATCTGCAGCAGCCGCTCCTTCAGGCGGCTTTTTTCGGTGGAAAAGGTCGTGGCGACCACGCCGACCGGCAGCGCGCGGGTCGCCGCCATCTGCAGCAGGGTGTTGCCGTAGGAGCGCTGCTCCTCGCGCGTCATCGTGCGCAGCAGCGCCTCGTCGCAGCTCAGCTCGCAGGCCCGGTCCAGCTCACGCCGGATCAGATAGCTCAGGGGATTGAACCAGTGCGCGGCGGTGACGGCCAGGACCAGCCACTTGTACAGGATGTCGTGCCGCCGGACGTGCGTCAGCTCGTGGCGCAGGACGTTAGCCAGATCCTCGCCCGCGCCGAGATCGGTGGGCAGGATGATCCTGGTGCGCAGCAGCCCCACGGTCAGCGGCGTTTTCGCCGCCCGGCTGACGTAGAGCGGGGGCTTTTTGCCCGGGATGGCGGCGTACTGGCGCAGCACGGCCTCATCCGGCGGGCACAGCGTTTTGCGCAGCGCGTGGGAGAAGCGCAGATACGCGCCGAGCGGAAAAGCCAGGCTGACGAGCGTTCCCGCCGCCCAGACCCGGAGCCACAGGGCCGGGTCCCGCCAGTTGATGCGGACGGAGGCCTGGGCGGGCGCGGCCTGCGCCGCGGCTTCCCGCTGCGGCTGAGCGGCCGCCAGACCCGGTGCTTCGATTTCAGACGCCCCCGGATCATCGACCGGGGCGATCACATCGGCGGCAGTCTGCCCGCGCCCCGCCGCGGGAGCGGTCACCGGCAGGCGCTCAGAGGCGGAGACCGGTTCGAGCTGCGCGGGCTCCGCAGCGGCCAGGTTTGGCAGCAGCCCCGGCAGCGGCAGCGCAAAGCGCAGCAGCACCAGCAGCCAGGCATAGTAATACACCGCGCTCGGCATCCGTTTGAGAAGGAGATAGCGCAGAGCCAGCAAAAGCAGCGCGAGCGCGCTGCCGCTGAGCGTCAGAAGCAGCAGCGTTTTCATGCCTCAGCCCTCCATCCGGAACAGGCCGCGCAGCTCTTCGATATCCTTCTGCGTCAGCCCTTCGGACTGCACCAGCGCTGCGACCAGATTCTTGGCGCTGCCGCGATAGAGCTTCTGGATCAGATGCTCGGTCGCCCAGGCGTTGTATTCCTCCTCGCTGATCAGGGGCGAATAATAGAACACCTTGCGCTTTTCCTGGGCGATCACGCCCTTGGCGAGCAGCCGGCCGATCAGGGTCTTCACGGTCGTGGGCTCCCAGCCGCGCTCGCGCTGCAGGGTCTCGCGGATCACGATGACCGGCAGGGCTTCGCCCGCCTGCCACAGCACCTTCATGACCTCCAGCTCGGAGTCGGAAATTTTATCGGCAAGAGTATCAGACATGGGATGACCTCCTCATAAGCAGTTTACAGTTGTAGTCCGCCTAACCGTAGCATAGCATAGCAGACTACAGTTGTCAACCGGAAAGCGACAGAAAATGGAAAAGCCCGCCACTCTCAGGGGAGCGGCGGGCGCCGTGACGTATATTGATTTGATCCAAACGATCCGCCGGGAAGGGCTTTTCAGCTCTGCGCGCGCCGATCTCCGAGGCACAGCGGCAGCAGGAGCAGCGCGAAGATCCCGACGAACAGCACCGAGTACAGCAGCCCCCGGCCGAGCGCGAGGCTGATCCCCTCGGCGGCGACGGTGGGCAGCAGCGCCGCCAGCAGCGGCAGCCACAGCCGCCGGATGCGCGGCTTCTCGAAGGCGCCGAGCGCGGAGAGCAGCCCGAAGGCGCCGGCCGCGATCATCAGCGCGTGGATCAGGCAGCGAAGCCGGTATTCCGTCCGGTGCGCCGGGATGCGCAGGCTGAGCTCCTCGCGCGCCGCGTCCAGGAAATCCTCCCCGGCCTGCTTGCGCGCATAGATCGCGTCGTCGGCCATCAGCTGCGCACGGAGCGTGCGGTACTGGCCGAGTTCGTTCTCATAGCGGTCGATCACGGCCTCCAGGTCGTCCAGCTCGCCCTTCTCCGCCTGCAGACGGAGGCGGCGGCGCTTCATGCGCTCCAGCTGGTGCAGCAGATCCTCCTCCGTGCGGTCGATCTGCCGGTAGCCGTCCTTCACCTTCCGCTGCCCGTCCAGGATCGCCTCCTGCCCGAGGGCAAGCTGGTGATGGGCGCTGTCCATCTGCTCCTTGGCGTCGAGGATCGTCGGCTCCACCAGCCCCATCAGGCGCTGGGCTGCGTCCAGGCCTTCTTTAAAGGAGGCGATCAGCAGCTCGGCGGCGCTCATGTCGTGGGGATCGGCGCGGAAGGCCGCTTCCTTCTCACTCAGATCACGGTCGCTGTCGTCCAGCAGGCCGACGGCCAGATCCACCAGATCCCGGTCGCCGGGCAGCTGCTCAAGCAGCATGTTGAGCATCTCCGGCGGGATGGAGGCGCTGCCGCCGCCCTCGCCGCCGCTTTCGGCGGGCTGGTTTCCCTCGAGCCATTGGCCGACCTCGTCAAAGCTCAGCCCGAAGCTCTCCTCGCAGATCCGGTCGGCTGCGGCGCGCGCCTCCTCGGGGCTCAGTCCCTCGGCGATCTGCGCCTGCATGGCCTCGGCGGCCTGGTCGTAGAGCGCGCGGGAGAAGCCGTAGGCCAGCTGCTCCACGCTGAAATCCTCCAGCTCCGGGCTGACCTCGTTGTACTGCTCCATGGCGCGGCGCACGTAGTCGCCGGCCTGGCGCTGATCGGCGGGGATCCCGTCGCGCAGCTCCTCCAGCAGCTCGCGCGTCTGCGCGTTGCCGCTGTGGCCGAGCTCCGCCAGGGCCAGGATCTCCTCCGGGGAGAAGACAACCTCGCCGTCACTGCCCTCCGGCACACGCGCAGCCGCCTGTTGATAGATCGCCTGCCCCTGGTCGAGCGTGCCGCGCAGGGTCTGATAGATCCCGTAGATCTGGTCGAAGGACTTTTTGCCCTCCAGGAACTTGATCAGGCCCTGCCGGAACAGCTCCATGCTCTCGTCCAGCGCGGCCGATGCCTCGTCCAGCTGTTTGCGCCCGAGCACCAGACCGGCGCGCGTGGCGGTATAGGTGGCAAGCTTCATGCGGTAATCATTGCGCTCGCTGTCGTGTCTGGCCTCTTCGTCGGGGAAGAGCGCCGCCGCCTCGTCATAATCCGCCTGCTGCGCCTCCATCTGCAGGCGCAGCGCCTCGGCTTTCTGAATGCGGCTGTCCAGCAGCGTATCCTCGCGCTGCTGCTCGCGGTAGTCTCCGGCGGCCCGGCCGAAGCCGAACGCGCCCGCAAAAAGCGATATGACGCTGACCACGGCGAGAAAAACGCCGAGCATGCGGGTCAAAGCGGGATGCTTCACAGCCGAACCTCCTTTAAATATCTTCAAATGAAAACTTCGTTTTCATGATCCAGTCAACAATTTATTATATCCTGTAATTATGAACATTCCAAGTCCCGGCGGAGATTTTTTCTTGGCAGGATAGCGCGGATTTGGTATAGTATTTTCAACAAAGAATGGAGGTGCGCGCATGCTGTTGAGCTTTGCCCCGATGGAGGGCGTGACGAACGCGGAGTACCGCCGGGTGCACCGGCGCTTTTTCCCGGAGGCTGACCGCTATTTCGCGCCCTTTATCGCGCCGGACGCGGGCGGCCGCTTCAAGCGCAGCCACCTCAACGCGCTCTTGCCGGAGGCAAACGCGGGCGTGACGCTGGTGCCGCAGATTTTGGCCAACAGCGCGCAGGCCTTCCTCGGCGCGGCGGAGACGCTCGCAGAGCTCGGCTATACGGAAGTCAACCTCAACGCGGGCTGTCCCTCCGGCACCGTGGTCAGCAAGCACAAGGGCGCGGGGATGCTGGGCGACGCCGCCGAACTGGACGCCTTTCTGGAGGAAGTGTTCCGGAAAACGCCGGTGGCCGTCTCGGTCAAAACGCG
The DNA here is from genome assembly GCA_946547105.1 of uncultured Clostridia bacterium. GTDB lineage: Bacteria > Bacillota > Clostridia > Oscillospirales > Oscillospiraceae > Limivicinus. The sequence goes on from CAMNOV010000037.1 coordinate 12,541, forward strand.
CCTGGGCCTGCACAGCACGGCGGAATTCCCGGCGCTGCTCGAGGTCTACCGGCGCTATCCGCTTTCCGAGCTGATCGTCCACGCCCGCGACCGCGAGGGCATGTATCAAAGCGTGCCCGACCGCGCGGCCTTCGCCGCGGCGCTGGTGGACGCGCCCTGGCCGGTCTGCTATAACGGCGAAATTTTCACCGCGGACGATCTTGCCTCGCTGCGGCGGGATTTCCCGGCGCTCGAGCGCGTAATGCTCGGGCGCGGCGCGGTGACGAACCCAGCGCTCTTCCGGGTGCTGCGCGGGGGAGAGGCGCTCCGGCGGGAGGAGCTGCGCGATTTTCACGACGCGCTGCTGGACGAGGCGCTGCGGGGCGGCCTGCCGCCGGTCTACGCGCTCGCGCGGATGAAGGAAGTCTGGTACTACATGATCTGGCTCTTCCCGGACAGCGCGAAGCTCTGTAAGGCGCTCAACAAAAGCCGCGACCTGCCCGCCTACCGCGGCGCGGTGAGCGCGCTGTTCGCGCAGGCGGCCTTCGACCCCGCCGCGCGCTTTCAAGGCCCGCCCTCAGGTTCGCCGGGCGCTTCGTGAAGCCCCTGCAACAAGGCCCCCTTGCCCGTAGGGGCCGGCGCCCCCGACGGCCCGCAGCCGAGCTCATCCCCTCGTCCGCCGGGCGCTTCGTGAAGCCCCCCTGCAACAAGGCCCCCTTGCCCGTAGGGGCCGGCGCCCCCGACGGCCCGCCGCCGAACTCATCCTCAGGTTCGCCGGGCGCTTCGTGAAGCGCCCCTGCAACAAGGCCCCCTTGCCCGTAGGGGCCGGCACCCTCGACGGCCCGCCGCCGAACTCATCCTCTCATCCGCCGCGCGCTTCGGCGGCGGAAACCGGGCGGTGCAATGTCACCAAATCGCCGCCCGCGCCTTTGTGAAAAGCGCCGGTAAATAGCCCCGACAGACCGTTGGAATTGACAAAAACGGCAAAAGTTTTTATAATATTTCTAAATTGGGCGGTCTGTGTCCGCCCGCGGAGTCTTGTGGATACACAGCGCCTTCGCGGGGCTTCACCGCTCCGGGAGGCAAGGAAGATACGAAGAGAATGGGGGAGTAAGAACATCAATGAGAGACCTGAAGCATCTGCAGTTCTTTGAGGATCTGCTGCAGGAAGCGAACAACGCCTTGATCGGCCAGGCCAAGCGAGACGGCAAGGTCTGCGTCGCCTACACCTGCGAAAACGTGCCCGAACCTCTGGTCAACCTGCCCGGCACCTTCTCGATCCGGCTCACCGCGCCGAAGACCGGCTCGATGGACATCGCGACCTACTACATGACCAACCTCCTCTGCGAGCCCAGCCGCGCTCTGCTCGAGCGCGCCATCGAGGGCGGCTTCAACTTCGCCGACTGCGTCATCACGCCCGACGGCTGCACGATGATGAACCGCGCGGTGGAGAACATGGAGCTGCTGAAGACCATGGGCAAGGACAACCCGAACTTCTTCCATGAGTACATGGAGATCGCCTTCAAAAACACCGAAAGCGACGTGCAGCTGGCCGTGCTGCAGTGCACCAACCACATCCTCACGCCGCTGCACGAGAAGTACGGCATCGATATCTCCGACGAGGCCATCCGCAAGGCCGTGGCCGACCACAACCGCCTCTGCCGCGTGATCCGCGCGATCGGCGAATTCCGCAAGGGCGACCGGCCGCGCATCACGGGCTATGAGTTCCACGTGCTGTGCCTGGCCTCCTACGTCTGCCCGAAATACCTGATCCTTGACAAGCTTGAAGAAACGCTCGAAGAGCTCAAGACCCGCGAGCCCGAGGAAAAACCCTGGCGCGCCCGCGTGCTGCTGGTCGGCTCGGAGATGGACGATTCCGGCTTCGTCAAGCTGGTCGAGGAATGCGGCGCCTTCGTCTGCTGCGACCGCTTCTGCTTCGGCTCCTATCCCGGCCGCGAGGAGATCGCGCTCAACGACGAGGAGGACGCCCTCACCCAGGTCTGCCGCCATTACATCCAGCACTGCCAGTGCCCGCGCATGATGAACCAGGAGAAGGTCTACGGCCGCAAGCAGTACGTGGCCGACCTTGCGAAGGAATACGGCGCGGACGGCGTGATTTACGAGCAGGTCAAGTTCTGCGATCCCTGGGCCTATGAGCGCACGCTCGGCTCGGCGATGCTGTCGAACGACTTCGGCTATCCCGTGCTGTCCGTCGACCGCCCGTATAATATCGCTTCCTCCGTCGGCCAGATGCGCACCCGCGTGCAGGCCTTTGTGGAGAGCATCGAGATCAAGAAGATCCAGAAAGGTGGGCAGGCATGAAGACTGTTGAAAAGATCGTCAATCCCGTCAAGCGCGCCGGCGAGCAATCCCCCGGCAAGATCTATGACGAAAAGCTGAAGGTCCGCGCCCGCCGCGAGTGGCGCGGCCTGAAGGACACCCTCTACGATTACACCCGCTGGCTCTATCTGATGAGCGTGCTGGGCCGCTTCATCATCGTCCCGCGCAACGTCAAGGGCTTCTTCCGCTACCGCTGGATGATGAGCTATCTCTTCGTGCCGCACGGCATGGACAAGTTCACCATCGGCCTGCGCGACGAGGCGCTGCGCATCGCCCACACCTCCTTCAACTTCGTCATCGCGGACGTGACCCAGGCCATCGCCAACTGCTTCCGCGGCGACCGCCGCGTCGGCAACGACAAGGCCTATTCCGACAAGTGCGTCATCACCGACGAGAACTCCATGGTCACCTTCATGATGGGCTTTGACACCGACAAGGTGCACACCATCCTGCGCGAAGTGCCCACGATGTTCGCCTCGAACATCTTCCACCAGTTCAACGTCATGCACTATCTCGACGTTGCCCAGGAATACGGCATTTCCGGCGACGTCTGCCCGATGCCCGAGGCCGAGGCCGGCATCTCCATCGACGACGACTTCTGCGTGCTCGGCTGCTGCGCCGTGCAGAACAACACCACCTGCGACGGCTCTCTGATGGGCAACGGTATCATCGCCAAGCGCCTCGAGCGCGAGTACGGCATCCCCACCTTCCAGCTGGCCACCCCGCTGCGCCACAAGGAGCCGGACGTGATGGACTACGCCGCGCGCGAGATCAAGAAGGCTATCGCCTTCGTCGAGGAGCACACCGGCGAGCACTGGGACTGGGACCGCTACTTTGCCGCCGCCAAACGCGTCAACGACGCCACCCGCTGCCGCATCGCCCAGCTGGAGATCAACTCCACCCCGTATCCGCAGTTCTTCGGCGCCGCCTTCAGCCTCTATAACGACACCAACTACATGGGCAACTCCGGCCGCGATCCGAAGTTCGTGGACATCGACCACAAGCTGCTGAAGCTGGCCGAGCAGGGCTACCGCGAGAAGCGCATGTACGCCAAAGAGTACCGCCACCGCTGCATCGTCTGGGGCGTGCAGCCGCAGTATACGATCGACATGCTCTACTGGCTGGTGCAGTGCTGGGGCGTGATGCCGCTGGCCGACATGCTCTCCATCATCAACACCGACATGATCGCCGACGAGGACACGCCCGCCAACCGCGAGCAGGCCTACCGCGACATGGCCATGCTGAACATGGAGATGATCATG
>CAMNOV010000038.1 GCA_946547105.1 uncultured Clostridia bacterium
CGATGATGCATGGATTCCCGCACCAGCAAGCAGAACTACTATCTGGACATTGCCGACTCCGTTCTTGAGCGGTCCACCTGTCTGCGGCGCAAGTACGGCGCGATCATTGTGCGCAACGATGAGATCATCTCCACCGGCTACAACGGGGCGCCCCGCGGGCGGCGCAACTGCAGCGATCTGGGGGTCTGCACGCGGGAGACGCTGAAGATTCCCTCCGGCGAGCGCTATGAGCTCTGCCGCAGCGTGCACGCCGAGGCCAACGCCATCATCTCCGCCTCCCGGCGGGACATGATCGGCGCGACGCTGTATCTCGTCGGGCGCGACGCGCGCACGAACGAGCTGCTGCCCGACGCGATGTGCTGCTCGATGTGCAAGCGACAGATCATCAACGCCGGCATCGACCGGGTGGTGATCCGCGTGGATGAGAAGGTCTATCGCACCGTCCCCGTCAGCGACTGGATCGAGAACGACGACAGCATTTTTGATCTCTGACCCCGTCTCTCCCGCCCGGCGGCCGATCTGGCCGCCGGGCTTTTTCCATTTTGCCCCAGGAAGCGCAAGTGCGCATGACAGAGGGTTTTCCCGCGTTTTTATTTGACTTTATGCATGCTATCATGTAAAATAGTAAGTGCTTTGACAAGCAATTATCAAATTCAGAAAACAAGGTCGAGGTGTAAAGATGTACAAAGTTGTAACCAAGCGTTTCCTGAACGAGGCGAAAACGATCTGCCTGTTTGAAATCGAAGCGCCTCTGATTGCCCGCCACGCGCAGGCGGGCCAGTTTGTCGTATTCCGCCTGGACGAGCAGGGCGAGCGCGTGCCCGTTTCCGTTGCCGGCTATGACCGGGAGAAGGGCACCGTCACCGTGATGGTGCAGGCCGCCGGCCGCACCACGAAGATGCTCCACACCGTGGAGCAGGGCGACGTGATCAGCGACATCGTCGGTCCGCTGGGCAAGGCCACCGAAATGGACGGCCTGAAGAAGGTCTGCGTCGTCGGCGGCGGCGTCGGCTGCGCGATCGCCTACCCCATCGCCAAGGAGATGCACGAAAAGGGCATCGAGGTCACCTTTATCGCCGGCTTTCGCAGCGCGGACATCGTCATCCTCAAGGATGAGCTGAAGGCCGCCTCCGACAAGCTCATCATCTGCACCGATGACGGCTCTTACGGCGAAAAGGGCTTTACCACCGAGTACCTCAAGCGGGAGATCGAGACGAACGTCGCCTGGAACAAGCCCCAGTTTGACCGGGTCATCGCCATCGGCCCGGACATCATGATGAAGTTCCTGGCCGAGGTCACCCGCCCCTACGGCATCAAGACCATCATTTCGCTCGACCCCATCATGGTCGACGGCACCGGCATGTGCGGCTGCTGCCGCGTCATCGTCGGCGGCGAGACCAAGTTTGCCTGCGTGGACGGCCCGGACTTCGACGCCCACCTGGTCGACTTCGATTCCCTGATCAAGCGCGCCGCCTTCTACAAGGACGAGCAGGACGAGGCCGCCAAGCACATCTGCAGAATCACGGGAGGAAAGAGAAATGCCTGATAAAGTCATCATCGTCGAATACGACAAGAACGGCGAACGCCGGGTAAGCACTCTCGAAGTTCCCAACAAGGAAGACGAGGCCAAGATGCTGGGCAGCATCCTCTCCGCTGACGAGAAGGGCGGTCTGGGCGACCTGTCGGCCAGGATCCCGAATTTTGAGGAATTCATTGCCAATATCGTCGCCTCCCAGAAGCTGCTCAAGCACACCATGCCCGAGCAGGATCCCCAGGTCCGCGCCACGAACTTTGACGAGGTCGCCCTGGGCTACACGCCGGAGCTGGCCATCGCCGAGGCGCGCCGCTGCCTCAACTGCAAAAACCCCATGTGCCGCAACGGCTGCCCGGTGTCCGTGCGCATCCCCGAATTCATCGCCAAGGTCGCCGAGGGCGATTTTGAGGCCGCCTATGAGATCATCACCTCCACCAACGCCCTGCCCGCCGTCTGCGGCCGCGTCTGCCCGCAGGAGCGGCAGTGCGAATCCCGCTGCGTGCGCGGCGTCAAGGGCGAGGCCGTCGGCATCGGCCGTCTGGAGCGCTTCGTGGCCGACTGGCACATGGCCCAGCAGAACAAGCCCGAGCCCGTCGCGCCGGCCTCTAACGGCCACCGCATCGCGGTCATCGGCTCCGGCCCTGCGGGCCTCACCTGCGCCGGCGACCTGCGCAAGATGGGCTACGACGTGACCGTCTTCGAGGCCTTCCACAAGCCCGGCGGCGTGCTGGTCTACGGCATCCCGCAGTTCCGTCTGCCCAAGGAGATCGTGGCCGCCGAGATTGAGAACCTCAAGGCCATGGGCGTCAAGATCGTCACCAACGCCATCATCGGCAAGTCCATCACCATCGACGAGCTGTTTGAAGAGGGCTATCAGGCCGTGTTCATCGGCTCCGGCGCCGGACTCCCGCAGTTCCTGCATATCCCCGGCGAAAACCTGCTGGGCGTTTACTCCGCCAACGAGCTGCTGACCCGCGTCAACCTCATGAAGGCCTACCGCGACGACTATGACACGCCCATCAAGCGCTTCAACAAGGTCGCCGTCGTCGGCGCCGGCAATGTCGCCATGGACGCGGCCCGCGTGGCCAAGCGTTTGGGCGCGAGCGAGGTGCACATCGTGTACCGCCGCAGCCGCAGCGAAATGCCCGCCCGCCTGGAGGAAGTGGAGCACGCCGAGGCCGAGGGCATCACCTTCGACATGCTCAACAATCCCACAGCCATCCTCGGCGACGAAAACGGCCATGTCATCGGCCTCGAGTGCATCCGCCAGGAGCTTGGCGAGCCGGACGAAAAGGGCCGCCGCTCTCCCAAGCCGGTGGAGGGCTCCAAGTGGGTCATGGACGTGGACACCGTCATCATTGCCATCGGCACAAGCCCCAATCCGCTGATCCGCTCCACGACGCCCGGCCTGACCACCACCCGCAAGGGCGGCATCGACGCGGACGAGATGGCGCACACCGAGAAGGTCGCCGTCTTTGCCGGCGGCGACGCGGTCACCGGCTCCGCCACGGTCATCATGGCCATGGGCGCGGGCAAGAACGCCGCCTACTGGATCGACGAATATATCCGCCGCACCTATCCCGACTGAATCGGCCGCCGCCCCCGGCAACAGGCCCGGGGGCGGCGCTTTGTCCGAAGAAGGAGCATCCTTTGAAAAAGAAACTGATCATTCTGGTCCTGCTCGCCCTGGCGGGGCTGGTGGCCTACAAGGTCTGGCTCGCGCCGCAGCGCGACGGGATCGCAGCCCGGTATCGGGAGCAGGAGGTGACCTGGAAGCAGGTCGAGCAGCTGCGCTCGGTACTGACGCTGCTGGGCGAGAAGGGCGCGGCCGACGACAAGACCCTGGTCGACCGGATCCTGGAGGGCTATATCCTCGCCGACGAGGCGAAAAAGCTGGGCGTCACGGTCAGCGAGAGTGAGCTGGCCCAAAAGCTGACCGAGCTTCCGCTGCCGGACGGCAAGAGCACGCTGGAAGACTATCTGCGCACGCTCGGCGGCAGCCTGGGCGGCTATCTGGATCTCGTCAAGCAGCAGGCGCTCCGCTCCCTGACCCAAGACCGCCTCCGCGAGACGATGGCCCGGGATTATGCCCGCGAGCACGGGCTGGACTTTGATCTCGACCATCTGCCGGAGGAGGTCAGCCGCGCCGTCAGCGAAAAGATCGACGGGCTGATCGAAAGCCACCGCAGCGAGATCGAATACTATTTCTAACAGAAAAGATACCGGACCGCTTCTCAGTCCGGTATCTTTTCTCTTGTGTACGCGCGGCAAATGTGCTATCTTTATCGAGTATGAAAGGAAGTGTACGCCATGAAGATCGTCGTTTTGGGCGGCGGCGTCAGCACCGAGCGCGCCGTATCCCTGGTCACCGCGACATCTGTGTGCCGCGCCCTGCGTGAGCGCGGACACCGGGCTGTTTTTGTCGATCTGTTTTTCGGGCTGGAGAACTATGAAGGCCCGCTGGAAAAAGCCTTTGACGAGCCCGACGGGCTCTGCGGCGCGGCAGGCATCGGCCACAGCGCGCCGGATCTGGAGGCTGTAAAGGCCTCCCGCCGTTGGAAGAGCCCCAGCCGCATCGGCCAGGGCGTGCTGGAGATCTGCCGGATGGCCGACTGTGTCTTTCTCGGCCTGCACGGGGCCGACGGCGAGGACGGCAAGATCCAGGCCGCGCTCGACCTGCTGGGCGTGCCTTACACCGGCTCCGACCATCTCTCGAGCGCGATGGCCATGGACAAATCCGTGACCAAGCGCATCATGGACGCAAACGGCATCCGCACCCCGCGCTGGCAGGATCTGCATTTCACTGCGGCGGACATCCCGCAGCTGAGCCAGACGCTGCCGGTGCCCTGCGCGGTCAAGATCGTCAACGGCGGCTCTTCGATCGGCGTGGCGCTGCCCGACACCCGGGAGGAACTGGCGCAGGCGCTGAAAGATCTGCTGCCCTACGGCGACCACGCCGTGGTGGAGGAGAAGATCGCCGGCCGCGAGCTGACGGTGCCCGTGCTGGACGGGCGCTGCCTCTGCCCGATCGAGATCGTCCCGCCCGAGGGGAACAGCTTTGACTATGTGGCCAAGTACCAGTCCGGCAGCGAGGGCGCGCGCGAGCTCTGCCCCGCGCCGATCACCGAAGCCGAACGGGAGCTGCTGAGCGAAGCCGCGCTGAAGCTGCACCGCGCGCTGGGCCTGTGCGTTTACTCCCGCAGCGATTTTATCCTCGACTCCGAGGGCCGCGCCTGGTGTCTGGAGGTCAACACCCTGCCCGGCATGACGCCCGCGAGCCTGATCCCCAAGGCCGCCGCCGAGGCCGGCATCAGCTACGGGGAGCTGTGCGAGCAGATCGTCCGGCTGTCGATCGCGGAACGGTCAAAGAATCTATCAATCTCAAAAAAGCTGTTATGAAAGCAACACAAAACTACGAGAGTACTTATGCCATACAAAGTCTTATAACGACAGGCCGCTTTTTTGTTGGATCTGTTACTGGCAATGTTCTTGTCAGCGGAAGGAAATATTCATATGTACCTGCGTAGAACAAACTCTTCCGACTATAATACTATAGCTCCACGCAATCAATTGATTTATCGGGAATTGGGTTTTATTTGTTGTGGAATAGTATTATGGACAATGATTACTGTTTTATCTTGGAGAAAAGAAGCTTTTTTATCTTTTTTGTTTTTGCTATTCACTGTTGTCCTTCTTTCTGTTCTCGTATATAAAGTTTTACTGCTGTTTTTTTGGAGAATAGAAATTGATAATTCGATAGTAAGATATACGAATTTTTGCGGAAGAACACAAATATACCCTCGATTGAAAATGCGTTGGAAAGTACATCATCCTGCATTATCACGCACTTATTATGCTGCATTATTCATTGTCAATGGGAAAGAACGCAATCGAGTAACAATTTTCCCTCTCGATTGGAAAAGATCATACTTGCTTCTTGGCTTAGATTATCTGTGCGAACCAAATTTTGAAGAGAGAATAATAATTAAGCGATTACGTGCAGAACGGAAGACGCAGGAGCAGAACTGATCACTGAAGAATATTAACAATTATTTGATGTTTTCTCTGCAGAACCTGTTACAATAGCATTATAAAGATTCTTAACAGGTGAGACTATGAGACAACGCATGGCAAGATTCATGATCGGGCGCAACGGGCAAGACCAGCTCAACCTCTTTCTGCTGATCGTGTGCCTGGTGCTGATGGTTCTGAGCGCCATCTTCCGCGGCGGCGTCGGCAGCTTTCTCAACGGGATCGCCCTCGCGCTGCTGATCCTGTCCTGGTTCCGGATGCTGTCGAAGAACCTGTCGCGCCGCCGGGCGGAGAACGCGCAGTATCTGCGCCGCCGCTACCAGGTGACGGGCTGGTTCCGCAAGCAGAAGGCCCGCTGGGATCAGCGACGGGACTACCGCTTCTTCACCTGCCCCTCCTGCCACACCACGCTGCGCGTGCCGAAGGGACGCGGCAAGATCCGCATCGTCTGCCGCAAGTGCGGCAGTTCCTTCACCCGCAAAAGCTGATGTTCGGCTATCTGACCGCGCAGACCGAGCTGCTCACGCCTGAGCAGCTCGCGCGCTATAAGGCCTGCTACTGCGGCCTCTGCCGCAGTCTGAAGGACCGGCACGGGCAGCTCGGGCGCATGACGCTCAACTACGACATGTGCTTTCTGGTGCTGCTGCTTGATTCGCTGGATGAGCCGGAGCTGCGGCAGGGCGAGGAGCCCTGCATCGCGCATCCGCGCTCATCCAGAGCCTGGCAGCGCACGGAAAACAGCGACTACGCCGCCGATCTGACCGTGGCGCTTGCTTACAACAAGTGCCTGGACAACTGGCACGACGACGCCTCTCCCCTTGCGCTGGCGGAGTCCGCCGCGCTCAAGCGCTCCTACCGGAAGGTGCAGGCGCTCTGGCCGCGCCAGTGCGAGGCCATCGAGCGCAGTCTGCAGGCGCTGGGCGAGCTGGAGAAATCCGGCGAAGCCGACCCCGACGCCGCGGCCGCCTGCTTCGGCGCGCTGATGGCGGAGCTCTTCGTCCGGCGGGAGGATCGCTGGGAAAAGCATCTGCGGGCGCTGGGCGACGCGCTCGGGCGCTTCATCTATATTCTGGACGCCTGCATGGACCTGGACAGGGACGCGCTGCTCGGGCGCTACAATCCCCTGCGCCGCCGCTACGGCATGGATAATGCCGGGCGCTTCCGGGACATTCTGAAAATGCTGCTGGGCGACGCGGTGCGCGCCTTTGATGCGCTGCCGCTGGTACAGGATGCGGATTTGATGAAAAACATCCTCTGCGCGGGCCTCTGGGCCGAATTTGACAAAAAATACGGGAACGAGGAAGGGACCGTTCATGGTTCAGGATCCCTATAAGGTGCTCGGCGTATCGCCGGAGGCGAGCGACGAGGAGATCAAAAAAGCATATCGGGACCTGGCCAAGAAGTACCACCCGGACCGCAACCCGGGCAACGAGGAAGCCGCCCGGAAAATGAACGACATCAACGCCGCCTACGACCAGATCAAGAGTGGCGCAGCGCAGCCCGGCTACAGCGACTATGCCGGCGGACAGGGCTCCGCCTGGCAGCAGCAGTACACCGGCCAGCAGTACAACTACTGGGATCCCTGGGAGGCCTGGAACGCCTACGCCAACCAGGCGCGCCAGCAGCAGCCGCAGGAGCGCAGCGAATACACCGCCGCGCGCAGCTACATCCGCAACGGCATGTACCGCGAGGCGCTGACCGCACTCTCGAGCGTCGATCCCGCGGAGCGCGACGGGCGCTGGTATTATCTCTCGGCGGTGGCGCATATGTACCAGGGCGGCAAGATCGCCGCGCTGGAGGATGCGAAGAAGGCCGTCGCGCTGGATCCGAACAACGAGGAATACCGCCAGCTGCTGCAGCAGCTGCAGTCCGGCGGCGACTTCTATACCAATTACAGCACGCAGTATCGCAGCGGCCTGCCGATGGACAGGCTCTGCATGGGCCTGTGCATGGCCAATCTCTGCCTCGGTCCGCTCTGCGGCGGGCGGGTCTTCTGCTGCTGAAAACATCTGTATACAAAAAAAGGAGACGATTTTCATCGTCTCCTTTTTTTACAGAAAGATCGCGCGGACCGTCTGTTCGGTAAACTCCGTCAGCGCGGCGAAGTCCATGTAAGGCCGGTAGACGGCCTCCAGCTCGTCGTGCCGTTCCTTGGCCAGGCGAAGCTGCCCGGTCGCGGCCTCCAGGGCGCTGCGCCGCAGCTGCACGGCCCGCCGCCGCGCGAGCTTTTCCTCCGCCTCCGGCGGCGGCAGCAGCGCGTCGAGGTGGATGCTGCGCTCCCCCTCCGCGCGTCTTTCCCCGGCGAGGAAGGCGATCCCGGCCTCCGGCAGCAGCAGGCCTTCCGGCTCCTCCGGGCAGAGCGGCGAGCGGCACAGGATGCGCGAAAGCCCGCGCGCGGCTGCCTCTTCCTCCGCGATGCGCAGCGCCTGCGGCGCCAGGCCGCGCCCCTCGTCCAAACGGTACACCGTCGCGTAACGCGCCGGCAGTTCGAGCTTCAGCTCTCCCCGGCAGCTGATGGCAGAGAGGAAGCGCTCCTTGACCTCGCCGCCCTCGCCGCGCGGCGCCAGGCGCTGCAGAATGCCCCGGATCCGCCGCCGCAGTTTCTTTTCCGCGTCCTGAGGCAGCACGACAGTCGGCGCCGCGTCCTGCGCCGCGCCCGCCGCGGCCAGCCAGCGGTAGGCGGCGGTATAACGGGCCTTGTACGCGGCATACAGCGCCAGCACCCGCGTCCGGTCGGCCTCCTTCAGCGGCAGGCGGCAGAAGCGACCAAGCTCCACATAGTCCCCGTCCGCGCCGAAATGCGCGGGATCGATCGTGTGCGGCGCGGTGCCGTCCACCCAGCCCTGCCGCAGCGCCGGGATGTACACGCCGTCGAGCGAATCCGGATCGCCCGAGCAAAGCACGGTCTCCACGTTGAGGCCATGCTCCTTCGCAGCCGCCGCGACGGCCCGCATGAAGCCGGATTTCCCGGTGCCCGGGCCGCCCTTGATCACGTGCAGCGTATCGCCCGGCGCGGCGGCAAAGTGCCGGTAGAACGAGGCAAAGCCCGCGCGGCTGTTGGCGCCGAGAAAATAACTGTCTTCCATGATCCCACCTCCCGATCATTCTATGCTCTCGGGAACAGGGTGTGAAAAAACGGCCGGAGTATACGTGCTCCGGCCGCTTTTTATGTGAGATTCAGCGGAAATATTCGCTTTTGGAACGCCGCTGTGCCTGTCTCTGCGGCGCATCCGTCAGCGCGCGCAGCGCCTCCTCCGGCGTGCCGCACAGCGCGGCGAGCGCCGGCACGTCCCGCCCGGCAAAGCCCTGCTCCGTCATGCCCTGCAGGAAGGCGGCGAGACCATCATAAAAGCCCCCGGTATCCAGCAGCGCGATCGGTTTTGCGTGCAGACCGAGCTGCCGCTGCGTCAGCACCTCGAAAAATTCCTCCATCGTGCCGATGCCGCCCGGCAGGACCAGAAAGGCGTCCGCCATCTCCTCCATGGCGGTCTTCCGCTCGGCCATGGTCTCGGTCCAGACGAAGCGGCTGCAGCGCTCGTACAGCACGCCGGGCTCGTCGAAAAAGCGCGGTGCGACGCCGATGATCTCCGCGCCGGTCTCGGCCGCGCCGCGGGCGCAGGCGCCCATCAGTCCGGTCCGGCCGCCGCCGAAAGCGAGCCTATGCCCGCCCCGGCCGAGCAGACGGCCGAGCTCCTCCGCCGCCTCGGTATAGCAGGGCGCCAGATGGTCGCTGGAGGCCGCAAAAACGCAGATCGTCATGGGTTTTCTTCCTCTCTTTCGTCGTGTCGTCCCATTATACCACGCGGGCGCGAAAAATGGAATGCGGAGTTCCCCCGCCGCCGGGCAAGGGAAATGCAGCTTGTATTGTGCTGCGGAAACTGATATAATAGAATAAATATCTCTGTGAGGTGGTCGCGATGAACAACGAACAGGCGGAAATCTCCATCCGGTTCTCTGATCTGTGCGCTGCTTTTTTAAAGAAACTCAAACCGATCGTTGTCTTTGTCCTTATTTTCAGCCTGCTGGGCGCGCTGTTCGGCGCATTCAGGACCATTCGCGGCGGCGCAAACGTCAGCGAGGAGGCTCTCCTGGAGGCTGAAACGGCCCTGGTCGACGCCAAAAACAGCGTTTCCGAGGCGGAAGGCGCTCTGAACAAGCTGCTTGAGCTCGACATCCCGCAGGCGGAGGCCGCCGTGGAACGCGCCGAACTCCTGGCGCAGAGACGGCAGGACTACCTGAACAACAGCCTGTATTACGCGCTGGACCCCTTCCATCTCGGCGTTTCGCGCGTCACGCTGTACGTGGAAACGCCGTCGCAGGTCGATCCCGATGCGCCCTGGCTCGGCGACGAAGCGCAGAGCAGCATCTCCAACGCCTTTGCCAAGCTCTATCCCCTTGATTCGGAGGTCCTGGAAAACGCCCGCAAAATCATGAAAACGGACGCCGAACTGCCCTATATCAGCGAGCTTGTTTCCATCACGGCGAGCGACTATAAGTTTGTGGAGCTCTGCGTGTATCACGAGGATCCCGCGACCGCCAAAGCGGTCACGGACTATCTGCTCCAAGCACTGCCGGAACGGCTGAACGATACCTTTGATGATTTTTCCGTCTACGTGATCTCTCAGTTTTCCGGCTATGAGATCAGCTGGAAGATGAACGATCGCCATATCGAGGCGGAGGACAATTTCGCCCTGGCCCAGACGGATCTCTTCACCGCCGAGCAGACCCTGCAGACGCTGCAGGAGAACAACCGGGCCAGCGCCGAGCAGCTGATCGAAGACAGCCGCTCCGCCGCCGAAGAGGCCGAGGCAGAGCTGCTGACCCTCCAGGAGCGCGCGGCAAGCGCAAGACCCACGACGAAAAACATCGTGAAAAAGGCCGTGATCTTTGCCTTCGTATTCTGCGTGCTGGGCCTCTTCGCCTCCTGCGTTCTGGTTTTCCTGGACAAGCTCTTCAGCGGAAAGCTGCAGGATATCAACGACGTGCTCACGCGCTGCTCCTTCCCGCTCATCGGCACCCTGCCGGCGCAGAAGAAGCGGCCTTTTGAAAAGACCATCCGCAGACTGGAGGGCGAGCCGGATCTGGACTATGAGGCGGCCGGCAAGGCCACCGCGCAGAGCCTGTTCTCCGTCGTCGGGGATCGCAGGGTCGCGCTGGTCTCCTCCGAGGGGCCGGAAACCGTGCAGGAGTTCCTGCCCTTCACCGGCGAGCGCATCCCGGTCTGCGGCGATCTGCTGCGGGACGCCGAGGCGGTGAAGGCCGCCCGGGACTACGACGGCTTTGTGCTGGTCGAAAAGCGCGGCAAATCCCGCTTTGACCTGGTCGCCGCCGAGGTGCGGCGCATCCGCTCGCTCGGCAAGCAGGTCGAGGGCATCATCCTTCTGTAAAGCATCAAACACGAAAAAAAACATCCGTCGGTCTGCCGGCGGATGTTTTTTTATGTTCTGATCGCTCAGGTCGCCATGGCGGCCTCTTTTTCGGCCTTGCCCGCCGATTTTTCATCCTCGATCAGCACCGGGTCCGGGATGACCTTCTGGCTGTTGTAGGTGGGATGATAGGTGGGCACGATGCGCTCCACATAGCTGCGGATACTCTCGTCGTTGCGGTAGGCGATCTCGTTGAGCTCATCCAGATTGTCCAGGAAGGTCTCCGTGTCGAAGGGGATCGGGCAGCCGATGTGGATCAGCTTGTTCTCCGTCCGGCGCAGGCCCTCCTCGGCCATCAGCTTCTCCTCATAGAGCTTTTCGCCGGGGCGCAGGCCGGTGTACTCGATCTTGATGTCCACGTCGGGCTTCAGGCCAGACAGGCGGATGAGGTTGCGGGCCAGCGTGTCGATCTTGACGGGGCTGCCCATATCCAGCACGAAGATCTCGCCGCCGTGGGCGTAGGTGCCCGCCAGCAGGACCAGGCTCACCGCCTCGGGGACGGTCATGAAGTAGCGGATGATATCCGGGTGCGTGACCGTGACCGGGCCGCCGCGCTCGATCTGGCGCTTGAAGACCGGCACCACGGAGCCGTTGGAGCCGAGGACATTGCCGAAGCGCACGGCGACGAACTCCGTTTTGACCTGGCTGAACAGGTCGTCCGCGGCGTTTTTCTCGAGGCCGTGCTCGCCCCGGTGCATGTAAAACTGCGGGATCTCGGCGGCCTTGCCCGCCTTGATCTTGGCGTCGAAGCACTGGATGATCATTTCGCACAGGCGCTTGCTTGCGCCCATGATGTTGGTCGGGTTGACGGCCTTGTCGGTGCTGATGAGGACGAAGCGCTCGCAGCCGTGCAGCATGGCGGCGTAGGCGGTCTTGTAGGTGCCGATGGGATTGTTCTTGATGGCCTCGCAGGGGCTGTCCTCCATGAGGGGGACGTGCTTGTGCGCCGCGGCGTGGTAGATGATCTGCGGGCGGTAATCGCGGCAGACCTGGAAGATGCGCCGGCTGTCGCGCACAGAGCCGATCAGCACGACGATGTCGAGCTTCGGATATTTGTCCTTCAGCTCCAGCTGGATGTCATAGGCGTTGTTTTCATAGATATCGAAGATGATCAGGCGCTTCGGGCTGTGCCCGGCGATCTGCCGGCAGAGCTCGGAGCCGATGCTGCCGCCGCCGCCGGTGACCATGACGGTCTTGCCGCGGATGAACTCGAAAACCTCCGTCAGATCGGGCTTGATCGGGTCGCGGCCGAGCAGGTCCTCGATCGAAACGTCCTTCAGGGCGCTGGCCGTCAGCTGACCGGTGACGAACTGGTACATGCCGGGCAGGTTTTTGATCTCGCAGTCCGTTTCATTGCAGATGTTCAGCACGTCGCGCCGCTCGGTCATAGAGGCGCTGGGGATGGCGAGATAGATCTTGTTGACCTTGTATTTTTCAACGTTTTCCAGGATGGATTCCCGCCCGCCGACGACGCGGACGTTGTCGACATAGCGGCCCCACTTGTTGGCGTTGTCGTCGATGATGCAGACGACCTTGCCCTTGCCGGGATCGTCGTTCAGGTCGCGCAGGATCATCTGACCCGCCGCGCCCGCGCCGATGAGCATGATGCGGTCCTTGGTGTTTTTCGCAACGATGCTGTTGAGCGCGAGGAAAACGCGGTAGGAAAAGCGGATGCCCAGCACGAGGGCAAACTGCAAAATCGCACCGAACAGATAGTACGAGATCGGCATTCTGGCATAAAAGGCCAGCGTGATGCCCACGTGGAGCGCGGAGGCCAGCGTGGAGGCCAGCAGCGTTTTGCCGAATTCGTTGAAGCTGGCAAAGCGCCAGATGCTGCGGTACAGGCCCATCAGCATGAAGATCGCGATGCACAGCAGCGCATAGATCGGCGCAAACTTCTCCCAGGTCTCGATATAGATCTGGTTGATCGCCGTATAGTGGAAGTCATGCCGGACCAGCAGCGCCAGAAAATAGGACGCGTTGACCATCAGCGCATCGTAAAGCATCAGCAGCAGGGCGATCTTCTGCCAGTGCTGGATCCGGAACGGCCGTTTCGATGTTTGATTCGTATCCATATTCAAAAACCTTCTGCAGCAAATTGATTTCGGAAGGAGAGCCGCCGGCTGTTCCGGCCTCATCCGGAACAGTCCACAGCTGTTCACGGTATTCTATCATGTTCCGCCTTTTTTTGCAACCGCTATCGGATCCCGGCGCCGCAGCGAGAAACGGACGCCCAAAACGCCGGAAAGCCGCGCGGCGGCCCATACTCGCACTTGTCTTTCCCCGTCCTATTTGTTATAATAAGATATTAAAAAGGAAATGAATGGAACAGATATGAGAGAGAAGATATGGAAGATCCCCTATGAGCGGCCGGAGGCGCCGGAGGCGCTGCTGCGCATGGGCTGTCCGCCGCTGCTGGCCGCCGTGCTGAAGCTGCGCGGCGTCAGCCTGCCCGAACAGGCGCAGCGCCTGTTTTCCGCCGGGCCGGACTCGCTGAACGATCCGATGCTGCTCAAGGACATGGACCTGGCCGTTGAACGGCTGCACCGGGCCATCAACGCGGGCGAGACCGTGGCGGTCTACGGCGACTACGACGTGGACGGCATCACCTCCACCTGCCTGCTGACGGATTATCTGCGCAGCAAGGGTCTGCGCTGCATCCCCTACATCCCCAGCCGGGACAACGAGGGCTACGGGCTCAATACCGCCGCCATCGACACGCTGCACAGCCGGGGCGTGAGCCTGATGATCACCGTGGACTGCGGCATCACCGCCCGCGAGGAGGCCGCCTACGCCCGCACGCTCGGCATGGATCTGATCATCACCGACCATCACGAATGCGGCGGCGGTCCCCTGCCGGAGGCCTGCGCCGTCGTCGATCCCAAGCGCGAGGACGACACCTGTCCCAATGCCTGCCTGGCCGGCGTGGGCGTGGCGATGAAGCTGGCCTGCGCCTGTGAGGGCGGGAGCGAGAGCATCCTCGCCCGCTACGCCGATCTGGTCGCCGTAGGCACCGTGGCCGACGTGATGCCCCTGGTCGATGAAAACCGCGCGCTGGTGCAGATGGGCCTGGACATGCTGCGCGAGCGGCCGCGCCTGGGCCTGGCCGCGATGCTGAAGGAATCCGGGCTGGATGAGAAAAAGCTGACAGCCTCCTCCATCGGCTTCGGGCTGGCGCCGCGGCTGAACGCGGCAGGGCGGCTCGGACAGACGGACGTCGCGCTGCAGCTGCTGATGACGGAGGACCCGGACGAGGCCGCGCGCCTGGCCGCCTCGCTCTGCGAGCTCAACCGCAAACGCCAGAGCATCGAGACCGAGATCTGGCAGGAGGCCAACGCCATGCTGGAGGGCAGAGAGCCGGACGGCCCGATCGTCCTGTGCAGCGACCGCTGGCACCAGGGCGTGATCGGCATCGCCGCCTCGCGCCTGGCCGAGCAGTATTCCCTGCCGGCCATCATGATCTGCTTCCACGGTGAAAGGGGCAAGGGCTCCTGCCGCAGCTACGGCGGCTTCAACCTTTTTGACGCACTCTCGGCCTGCGCCGAGCATCTGACCGGCTTCGGCGGACATGCGCTGGCAGCCGGGCTGAACCTGCGCCAGGACCAGCTGGCGGATTTCCGCAAAGCCCTGGCGGACTATTACCGGGCCAACAAGCCCGCGCCGCAGCCGGAGGTCCTCTGCGACCTGCTGATCACCGATCCCGCGCTGATGAGCCTGGACAACGTGGCCGCCCTCGATCGGCTGGAGCCCTACGGCAGCGAAAATCCCCGCCCGGTGTTCTGTCTGAGCGGCGCCGTCGTCGAAGCGCTGACGAGCGTGGGCGGCGGCAGGCATCTGCGCCTGCGCGTCAATCTGCGCGGCGAGAGCCTGGAGGGCATTTTCTTCTCCCACAGCGCCCAGGAGCTCGGACTGCGCGAGGGAGATCCGGTCGACCTGGCCTTCACGCCGCAGGTCAATGAATTCCGCGGCAGCCGCAGCGTACAGCTGCTGGTGACAGCCGCGCGGCCCCACCGGCCGGAGGCGCTGTGCGAGGCGATCCTGGAGGGACGGAAAGAGACCTTCTGGGCCGCGGCGCCCTGGTGTCCGCAGCGGGCCGACTTTGTCCGCGTCTGGCGGCTGCTGGAGAATCCGGGCTTTCGTCTGGGCAACAGCTGCGCCGACGTGCTCCGCCAGTGCCCCTCCGGCATGAGGCCGGAGTGCTTCTGCCTGTGCCTGGCCGTTTTTCGCGAGGCCGGGCTGCTGCGGGCGGAGGATGAGGCGCTGTACGGCGCCTGCGCCGCGCAGCCGGCCGTAAAGGCCGATCTGGAGGCCACCGGGCTGCTGCGCCTGCTGCACAGCTGCTGATTTCCCTGCCCCTGCGGCGCAGTCTGATGAGGAATCGAGGATCGAACGATGGAAGAAAAGATGGAAAACCTAAGCGAGCAGCCGCGACTGCCGGACCCGGACGAGATGTACGTCCACCTGGAAAACCGCCTGCGCACACTCGGGCATTCGCTGGATCTGGACCGCATCCGCGCGGCCTATGAGATGGCCAAGCGCGGCCACGAGGGCCAGAAGCGCAAGGATGGCTCGCCCTATCTGACGCACTGCGTGGCGACGGCGGAGATCGCCGTGGACTTCGGCCTGGACGAGGATTCGATCGTGGCGGCCCTGCTGCACGATACCATTGAGGACACGGACATCACCCACGAGGAGATCGAGCACCGCTTCGGCTCCGCCGTGGCCGATATCGTGGACGGCGTCACCAAGCTGACGCGCGTGCAGTACACCAGCAAGGAAGACGAGCAGATGGAGAACCTGCGCAAGATGCTCATGGCCATGGCCAAGGACATCCGCGTCATCCTCATCAAGATCGCCGACCGCCTGCACAACATGCGCACCATGGCCTACCAG
>CAMNOV010000039.1 GCA_946547105.1 uncultured Clostridia bacterium
CCACGCCGTGGTCGCCGCCCCAGTATTCACGCCTGTCGCACAGGCGGCCGCGCACGGTATCAAGGCTGCAGTCTTCCAGCGCGAAATATCCGTCGAACTGCTCGATCACGCCGTCTTTCGTGCGCGGCTCTCGAATTCGGTCGATGGTTTGCCGCAGCAGGAGCCAATCTTCGGCATAATCCAGCTTCTCCAGCAGCTGCTGAAACCAGTCCGGCCGGTCGGAAAACAGCGCTTCCAGCTGCAGCGCGCTTTCGATGCAATACCGGGCCATGCGGTTGGTGAAGGCATTGTTCGTAACGCGCTCGTGATATTCGTCCGGGCCGATCACGTCGGCAAAGTCCACCGTATCGCGGTCCAGATGACTTGTTGCCCGGCTGAGATAAAAGCGCGCGCACTGGAGGATGACCTCCGCGCCGCCCTCTTCGAGCAGGCTGCGGTCGCCGGTAATTTCAAGGTACTGCCGCAGGGCGTAGGCGATATCGGCGCTGATATGGATCTGCTTGTCGCGGAAATAGGTGCGCACCGGGCGGTGGGTGAACACGTCCACCACGTTGAAATCGGTGCAGCCCTCCGCGCCGCCCTCCTGGCTCTCCCAGGCGTAGAACGCGCCGCGATAGCCGTATTCCGCCGCTTTTTTCAGCGCCCCGGGCAGGGTTTCAATGCGGTAGCGCAGCAGGGAGCGCGCAATATCGGGCTGGGTGTGGACGAACATCGGGAAGAGGAAGATCTCCGAATCCCAGAAGATCGCGCCCTTGTAGGTCTGACCGGACAGGCCGCGCGCCGGGATCGAGAGATTGCCGGCATGCCGCGGCGCGATGCTGTTGAGATAATACTGGCTCGCGTGCATGGCAAGTGCGGCCGTGTCGTCGCCTTCGATTTCCACCGCGCTGCGCGCCCAGACGCGCTCCCAGGCATTTTTATGTGCGCTCAGCATGGAGGAAAAGCCCTCCCGCCGCGCCTGCTGACAGACACGCCTCGCCTCGGCCGCGGGATCCGGTGTGTCCAGTCCGGTGAAGACCGCAGTAAACAGAGAAATCTCCCGCCGCTCACCTTGCCTGACGGGAAAACGCAACCGTCGGAAGATCCCGTTCCCGGCCGTCTGCTCCTCCTGCGCCGCAAAATCGTATGCGGCCGTCTGAGCGAGCGCGACCGGGATCTTTTTTTCGCCGGTCGTCGCCCCGCAGAGGAGGCTTTCGCCTCCCTCGCAATGAAAATCAAAAAGATGCGGGCCGTTGATATCCCAGATCTGCGTGGAAATGCCAATCGTGAGCGCCGCTTCGCCGTCCTCCGCAAAATCCAGCGTCAACCGCGAGGCGATCAGGTGCGGATCAGCCAGCGAGGCGATGCGCTCGCTGCGCAGACGGATCGGGCCGAAGTCGGTCTCCCGGCGGAAGATCCCATGCCGGTAGTCGATCTCAAGGCTGTGCCGCTCCGGCTGCGTTTCGCCGAGGGCGAAGACGCGGTCGTTCCATTCGAGCTTCAGAAACAGGGGGTTCGGCGCATTGACCGGCTCGCGCCAGCGCTGCTCGAACTGGTCGTAGACGCCGGCCAGCGTGACGGCCGGACAGGCGGAGACTCCGACCTCCTCCACGGTGCCTCGCAGACCGAGATAACCGTTGGCCAGCAGGAAACGGTTCCCGTCGCTGACCGCGTCCTCCGGCCGATATCCGCTTTTTTTCAGGCGCCAGGCGTCCATGTCCTCACCTCCGGTTCGTTTTTTTGCTTATTGTGCCGCAAGCGAAAGCTCCTCGCGGCCGATCAGATATTGTTTGCCGTAGACCTGCAGGGAAATCGGCGCGCCGTCCCGGACGAGGAAAACGGTCTTCTCCCGTTCCATGCGCACGGCGAGCACGCTGCCGCGATAGCTGACGGAAAACTGCAGCGTTTTCCAGCGTTCGGGCATGTGCGGCGCAAAGCTCAGCGCGTCACCGTCGCTGCGCAAGCCTGCAAAGCCGTAGACGATGTTGGCCCAGGCCATGGCGATGCTTGTGATGTGCAGGCCCTCGCGGGTGTTGCGGTTGTAATTGTCCAGGTCGAGGCGCGTGGCGTAGCCGAAGAAGTGCATCGCCTCCTCCATGCTGCCGAGCTCCGCGGCCAGGATGGAGTGGATGGCGGGGGAGAGGGAGGACTCATGGATGGTGCGCGGCTGATAATAGTCGTAGTTGATGCGCTTGACCTCCTCGGAGAAGGAGGAATTGTACAGGTAAAGCATCATCAGCACGTCCGGCTGCTTGATCATGTCCGTGCGGTAGATGCGGTCGTAGGACCAGTGCTCGTAGAGCGGAAATTCACTGACCGGGATCGCGTCGATATCGGTGTGCGGCAGATCGAAAAAGCCGTCGTGCTGCTCAATAAGGCCGCTTTCGGTCTGCGGCAGCGCCATGTTGCCAGCAACGTCCAGCCAGGTCTCGATCTCCGCATCCTGCAGCGACGTTTTCTCCGCCAGTGCCCGGAATTCCGCAGGATGCGCGTCCCGCAGCTCCCGCAGCACTTCGGCAGCGTAGGCGAGCGTGCGCTTGCCCATGTAATTGGTATAGGCGTTGTTGTTGACCATCATGTGGAATTCATCCGGCCCCATCACGCCGAAGAAGCCGTATTGCCCGGTGCGGCTGCTGCGAGCAGCCCGGCTCTTGAGGAAGCGGGCGATCTGCAGCAGCATTTCCGCGCCATATTGGCGGAGGAAATCCGTGTCGCCGGTCACGCGCACGTAGTGCCAGATGCCGTAGGCGACGGCCGTGCTCGGCTGCAGCTGAAGGCTCGCGTGCTGCCACAGGGGACAGGCCTCGTCGCCGTTGAGCGTGGCGATCGGGTAGCAGGCGCCTTCGCAGTCGAGCATTTTGGCCCGCTCCAGCGCCATCGGCAGCGTGTGATAACGAAACAGCAGCAGATCCCGCGCCGCGGAGGGATTGGTGAACAGATAGAAGGGCAGGCAGCAGGACTCGGTGTCCCAGAAGGCGTGGCCGTTGTAGGCTTCGCCCGTCAGACCCTTGGCGCCGATGTTGTGGCGCATGCTGCCGCCGTGGTAGGTCTGCGCCAGCTGAAAGCTGCAGAAGCGGATGCCCTGCTGCTCGGCAGCGACCGCCGCGACGGCGGCCTCGTCCGTGTCGGCAGGCTCCAGCTGAATATCGGAGACGGCCCAGTAGGAAGCCCAGTACGCTTCCTGGGCAATCAGGGCTTCGTCCAGGGAAACCCGAGCGCTCTCATCGAGCAGGCGATTCCCCTCGTCCCAGAGCGCCTGTTCAACGCTTCCGTCAAAGAAGATCACGACGCGCCTGTCCACCTGCTGCGCCGCACCCTGCCGGAGCGGGATGCGGCAGCGCAGCCACAGCGTTTTGTCTTCATGCTCTGCCACGGCTTCCGCCGGCAGATCGATCAGCGCGCCGGCAAACACCTCCTGTCCGGAGGAAAGGGTCTTCGCCTGCAGGCAGAGACGCCCTTCGGCAGTTTCGCTGTGCGCTTCGTTCCAGAAACAGGCGTCGCGCCCTTCGTGCCGCACCTGAAAGCTCAACCCGACGCCGAAGTTAACATCGCCGGAGAAATTCAGCGCTTCCAGCGTCACACGCTGATAGGCGCGTTCCCGGTGCACCATGTCGAGAAAGCGCAGGAAGCTCAGCTTCAGCTCTTTCCCGGAGCGGCTGCGCCAGATGAAGCTGCGCCGCAGCGTTCCGGTGCGAAGATCAAGCTCGCGGTGAAAATCGCGAAATTCCGCGCAGCCGAGATCGAGGCGCTCGCCGTCCAGAACGATCTCCGTCAGCAGCCAGTCGGCCGTGGGGATCATGAAGTGGGAGCGGTCGACGATGCCCTTGTACGAGCGCGGGATGCGCTCAAATTCGTAAACGCCGTTGGTGTAGCAGCCGCGCAGGCTGTCAACAGAGCCGCCCTCGTCGAAAAAGCCGCGTGCGCCCATGTTCTCGTTGGCCAGCGAGAAGATCGACTCGCTGACGCGGGAGTAGGCGGGATCGAAGCCCTCCTCAACGATTTTCCAGGGGTCTGTCCGGAAATAGGTATCTGCAATCTTAGCCAAGGCTTTCACTCACTTTACAATGGATTGGGTGGCGCGTTCCGTCGGGACTCATCCCTTGATGCCGGCCGAGGCGGCGTTCTCCGTCAGCTGCTTCTGGAAGATGACGAAGAGGATGATGGGCGGGATCATGGAGAAGACCACGGAGCGCATCATCGTGTCGGCGTTGACCGTCTGCTCGGTGCTGAACACGAACAGGCGCACCATGACCGTCTGCAGCTCGCCGCCGCGCAGCACCAGGTATGGCAGCAGGAAATCGGACCAGGCGGCGTTGATCGCGAAGATCGAAACGACGGCGCAGATCGGTTTCGACAGCGGCAGTACGATGTGGAAGAAGGTCTGCAGCGGGCTGCAGCCGTCGATGCGGCTGGCTTCGATCATCGAATAAGGCAGGGATTCAAAAAACTGGATAAACAGCACGACGTACATGGCGTTGGCGCCGTAGGAGAGCCAGAGCGGGAGGAAGCTGTTGCCGAGCTTCAGACGCTGGATGTTCATGAACAGCGGCACAATGCTGATCGTAGCCGGCACCAGCAGGCTCAGCAGGACCAGCCGTTTGATAACCCCGCAGCCCTTCGGCCTGAGGATCGCGATGCCGTAGCCCAGCAGCCCGTTGAAGATCAGCGCGCAGACAACGCTGCCGATAACGGAGATCAGAGAGTTGAGATAGTTTTTGCCGAGCCCAAGCTGCGACCAGGTCTTGGCAAAAGGCGCCAGATCGAAGGAGCGGGGCAGCAGGGAGGTGCTGGACACGAATTCTTTCAGGTCCTTGAAGCCCGCCAGCACGACCCAGAGCAGCGGGAACAGGGCGAAGACCGTCATCACGAGGCACAGCCCGTAGATGACGCCGTAGCCGATCCGGACGGACAGGGAATGCATGTCATAATCCCGGATCACGCCGGTACGCGGAAGTTTACTCATGATCGCACTCCTTTCTCAGTCCCAGTCGGATTCTTTGTTGTTGAAGTAGGAATAGACCGCCGTCATCACCAGCAGGATCGCCGTGACGATGACCGCGACGGCCGAGGCCTTGCCGTAATCCATCGAGCCGCCGAAGGCGTACTGCCACATCAGCTGCATCAGAGACAGGGAAGCGTTGTCCGGCCCGCCCTTCGTGAGCACCATCGGCTCGTACATGATCTGGAACACGGAGATGATCTGCAGGATCAGCAGCGTTCCGGCCAGCTTCTTGATCGAGGGCAGCAGGATATGTACCACGCGCTGCCAGACGCTCGCGCCGTCGATCGCCGCCGCCTCATAGAGCTCCGGATTGACGCTGGCCATGCCCGCCATGTAGATCAGCGCGGTCGCGCCGGCGCCCTTCCAGGTCGCGATGGTGATGATGATCGGGATGACGAGATTGGCGCGGGTCAGATAGGTCTGCGTCGGAACGCCGAGCTTTGCCAGTAAGATATTCAGCACGCCGGACTTTTCGCCGGAGAAGAAGGCCGACCAGAGGATGATGACGGCCAGACCCGGCAGCATGTTCGGCAGATAGGCGGCCGTGCGGAAAAAGCCCTTGCCGCGCACGGTCTCGCCCACCAGCATGGCCAGCAGGATCGGCAGCACGAAGCCGATCAGCAGCGACCAGAAGGTGTAGGCGAAGGTGTTGGTCAGCGCCTGGGTGAAATTGCTCTTGCCCATGACGCTGATAAAGTTTTTCAGGCCGATGAACTTGACAAGCTCCACGTTTTCCGTTTTGTACAGGCTCATGCGGATGCTCTCCAGCAGCGGCTCCCAGACGAAAAAGGTCATCAGAAGGATGCCCGGCAGCATGATCAGCCAGGCCTTCAGATCCTCCCGCCGCCGGCCGCGCCGGATCAGATCAGAGTTACGGTTTTTCACGGCAATCCCTCCATGGATCCAGGATAAAAAACATGCCGACAGGGTCGTGCCGGCATGTTTTTTCGGAATCAGGCGTTGTTGATCTCGTCGTCCAGGTACTCCTGGAAGGACTCCTGCGCCTCGTTCATGGCTTTGTAGATGTCGGCATTCTCGCGGGTGATCACGCGCTGGATCACGGCCGTCAGCTCGCGGTAGAGCTGCTGGGCGAAAACGGGCTCTTCGGCGCGCAGCGTGATCGTGCCTTCGGAGATGGAGTCGAAGAAGTCGTTGTACAGCCGCATGTCCACGTTGCAGTACTCGTCGATGATGGCCTGCTTGGCGGCATTGTACTCCTCGTCGTTCCAGGCGCTGATCGCGGGCAGCACCGGGGCGCCGCGGTCTCTCTTGGCCGCGTAGTCGGCACGCATGCCGGCAATGATGTCGTCATCCAGGAAGGGGAGCTTGCCGAGGATGCGCAGATAGGCCATCAGCGCGGTGGCCTGGTCGGGCGTGATGTCCGGGGAGAACATGTAGCAGGTGCCGCCGGCCAGCGCATAGCGGCCCGCGGGACCCGCCGGGAAGGGAACCAGGGCAAAGTCCTCGAGGGGCAGACCCTTGTTGGCGGTGGGCTGATCCACCGAGTCGTCGGCGGCAAAGTTCATGGCCGCCTCGCCGGTGCCGAGCAGGGAGTGGGAGCCGGCCCAGTCGGTGGTGGTGGCGTCGGCGTTGAGGATGTCATACTTCCAGCGCAGGTCGCGCATGTATTCCATGGCGGCGATCGCTTCGGGAGAGGTGAAGTTGCAGACCCAGCGGCCCGTCTCGTCCTGGTATTCCAGTGCGCTGTCGCCGACGCAGCCGAAGTTCCAGGCAATGTTCGTGAAGAGCCAGCCGCCGTAGGTCTCGCTCGCGGGGAAGACAAGGCCGGCCTTGCCGGTCTTTTCGCGGATGATCTGGCCGTACTCCGCCAGCTCCTGCAGCGTGGTCGGGATCATGGGCAGACCGTCCTCGGTCACGAGGCCGGCTTCGCGGAAGAGCGCTACGTTCAGGTGCATGCCCAGCACGTAGCCGTCGCGCGGCAGACCGTAAATGCGGCCGTTTTCATCGGCCAGCATCTCCACGTAGGAGGGACTGAACTTCTCCAGCGCGCCGCAGGCGGCCAGTGCGTCCGTCACGTCGCCCACGAGACCCTGGCTGATCAGCAGCTGGGGATCGGTGAAGGGGGGCTGAAAGATGCTGGGCGCGGTGCCGCCTTTGGCCATGGGCACGTAGTTGCTCAGCGTGTAGGAATAGTAGTCCGGCACCAGGGTCACGTTCGGGTACTGCTTGGCCATGGTGGCTTTGTAGCCCTCGAACACCGCAAGCTCGGAGGCCGGTGCCGTATCGGCCGGCCAGTTGCCCAGGGTGATCGTGCAGGTGAGGTCGGGGTCGATCACTTCGTCGGAAAAGGCGTTCAGTTCGCTCTCCAGCTCCTCCGACATTTCCGGCGCCTTGGTCGGCGCGGGCTCGGCGCTCTGACTCTGGCCGCCGCAGCCGGCCAGCAGGCTCAGCGCAAGACTGAGCGCCAGGATCAGCGCAAGGGCTCTGATAATCTTTTTCATGGTCATCCTCCTGTTTTTGTGCTCCTAAAATTTGTTCCGAATCGCGTTTAGTTTAACGCTAAACTTATATTTTCATTATAGCCTGCTCGGTCTGGATTTGTCAAGATGTTATAAAAATTCTCACAGCAAACTTGTCAAAGTCTGCGCTCCGGAATTTTTGAGCGAATCGACGCGGAAACGAAGGATAGCTGTTGACCTTTTGACAAAATATTATTATGATAGGAAAGAACATCATCGGAGGAGGCCTGCGTCATGAACCGGGACCATCCGCATTACGCACGCTGCGTTCAGATCCTGAAGGAAGAGCTGCTGCCCGCGATGGGCTGCACCGAGCCGATCGCCATCGCCTATGCCGCCGCCAGGGCCCGGGCCGTTCTGGGCCGGCTGCCGGAGCGGCTGCTGGTCGAGGTCAGCGGCAATATCATCAAAAACGTCAAGAGCGTGGTCGTGCCGCACACGGGCGGCCTGCGCGGCATCCCGGCCGCGGCTGCCGCGGGCGTCGTGGCGGGCGACGCGGAGGCTGAGCTGGAGGTCCTGTCCCGCGTGCGCGAAAGCGGGATCGCCGCGACGGCGGAGTACCTCAAAACCGCGCCGATCGAAGTCCGCCACGCGGACACCGGCCATATCTTCGATATCAGCGTCACGGCTTTTGCCGGAAACGATTCCGCTCAGGTGCGCATTGTGGACTACCACACCAACGTCGTTCTTGTGCGCCGCAACGGCGAGATCCTGCTGGAAAAGGCGCTCGGCACGGCGGAGGAGAGCCTGTCCGACCGCAGCTTCCTGTCCGTGGAGGGCATCGTGGACTTCGCCGGGAGCGTGGCGCCGGACGACGTGCGGGAAACCCTGCAGCGGCAGATCGATTACAACATGGCGATCGCCGAGGAGGGCCTGAAAAACAGCTACGGCGCCAACATCGGCAAGACCCTGCTGCGCGGGCACGAGGACTGCCTGGAATACAAAATGCGCGCCTGGGCCGCCGCGGCCAGCGACGCGCGCATGAACGGCTGCGAACTGCCGGTGGTCATCAACAGCGGCAGCGGCAACCAGGGCATCACCACCAGCGTCCCCGTCATCGTCTATGCCCGGGAGACCGGCAAGAGCGAGGAGGAGCTGCTGCGCGCGCTGGTCGTGGCCAACCTGGTGACGACCCATCTGAAAACCGGCATCGGGCGGCTGTCGGCCTATTGCGGCGCGGTCAGCGCGGGCTGCGGCGCGGCGGCGGGCATCGCCTGGCTGCAGGGCGGCCGCTTCCACAAGATCGCCCACGTGATCGTCAACGCCGTGGCCGTCACCTCCGGCATCGTCTGCGACGGGGCCAAGGCCAGCTGCGCGGCCAAGATCGCCTCGGCGGTGGACGCGGGGCTGCTGGCCCTGGCCATGTACCGCGACGGCAACCAGTTTTACGGCGGCGAGGGCATCGTGAAAAAGGGCGTGGAAAACACCATCGCCAACGTCGGCCGCCTCGCCCGCTTCGGCATGGAACAGACAGACAAAGAGATCATCGCACTGATGATGGATAATTAAGGAGGAACGAGTATGCAAGCAGGCAGCAAGATCCACGGCTTCACCGTAAAGCGCGTCCGGGAACTGACGGAGCTTTCGGCCAATCTCTGGGAGATGGAGCATGACAAGACCGGCGCCCAGCTCATCTGGCTGGACCGCGCGGACGAAAACAAGGCCTTCTCCATCGCTTTTAAAACGATCCCGGAGGATTCCACCGGCGTATTTCACATCCTGGAGCACTCGGTGCTCTGCGGTTCGGACAAGTATCCGCTGAAGGAGCCCTTCGTGGAGCTGCTCAAGAGCTCCGTGCAGACCTTCCTCAACGCCATGACCTACCCGGACAAGACCGTTTATCCCATTTCCAGCCGCAACGACCAGGATTACCTCAATCTGATGGACGTGTATCTGGACGCGGTGCTGCACCCGGCCATCTACCACAAGCCCGAGATCTTCCGCCAGGAGGGCTGGCGCTATGAGCAGGGCGAGAACGGCATCGTCTACCAGGGCGTGGTGCTCAACGAGATGAAGGGCGCCTTCGGCGCGCCGCAGGAGGTGCTGGAGTCGAGCATGATGTCTCTGCTCGCGCCCGACACCTGCTACCGCTTCGTCTCCGGCGGCCATCCGGAGCACATCCCCGACCTGACCTACGAGCAGTTCATCGCCAATCATCAAAAATACTATCACCCCTCCAACGCCCGCATCTCCCTGGTGGGCAGCGTTCCGCTGGAGGCTTCGCTCGAGAAGATCGACAGCTTCCTCAGCGGCTTTGACAAGCTGGAGATGGACTTCACCATTCCCATGCAGCAGCCGGTGGAGGCCGTGACGCGCGTGCTTCCCTATGAGATCGGGGCCGAGGAGCCGGAGGAACAGCGCGCGATCATCTCCTGCGGCCGCCAGCTCTGCCGCTTCGACGAGCGGGAGCGCTTCTTTGCCGCGAGCATTTTGTCCGATTACCTCGCCGGCGACAACGACGCGCCGCTGAAAAAGGCGATCGTCGGCGCCGGGCTGGGCCAGGACTTCGAGCTCGGCGTTCAGGACGGCGTGCAGCAGAGCATGATCTCCTGGACGGTGGGCAACACCGACGCGGACAAGCTGCCGCAGATCCGCGAGACGGTCCGCAAGACGCTGACGGAGATTGCCGAAAAGGGCCTGGATCCCCAGCGGCTTCGCGCCTGCTACAATGCCTTTGCCTTCCGCCTGCGCGACCGCGACGGCGGTTGGGCGCCGCGGAGCCTGTCCGAGGCGCTGAACGTGCTGGATACCTGGCTGTACGGCGGCGATCCCGCCCAGGCGCTGCTGGTGGAGGATGATCTGGCTTCTCTGGCGGAGAAGCTGGACAGCGATTACTATGCCGATCTTCTGCGGGAACTGCTTCTTGACGAGAGCCACAGCGTCACCGTGGTGCTGACGCCTTCCCGGACGCTCGGTGCGGAAAAGGCTGCGAAGGAAGCGGCCCGCATCGCCGCCGAGAGCGCGCTCTGGGACGATGAGCGCAAGGCCGAGCTGAAGGCCCAGGCCGAAAGCCTGGCCGTCTGGCAGCAGACCCCGGACAGCCCCGAGGCCGTGGCGACGATCCCGGTGCTGAAGCTCTCCGACCTGAAGGAAAAGCCCGAGCCGCTGCCCGTGACCGTGACGGAGCACGGCGGCACGCCGCTGCTGCGCCATCAGACGGCGGGCAAGCTCGTGGCCTTCAAGACCATCTTCAACGCTGCGGACCTCCGCCTGGAGGAGCTGCCGGAGCTCGTGGCCCTGGGCATGCTGCTCGGCACGATGGGCACCGAAAAGCGCAGCGGGGAAGAGCTGCAGATGCTGGTGAAGGAGCGGATCGGCCGCTTTGACGTCAAGCCCGTCATCCTCTCCGGCAGCGATCCGGCGCATGCCCGCGTGCAGATGTCGGCCTCGGTGATCTGCCTGGCCGAGCAGGCGGACGCCGCGTGCGAGCTTCTGGCGGAGATCCTCACCCAGACCGCCTATACCGACCGCAAGCTGCTGCGCAATCTGCTGCAGCAGGCCACCATGGACGCGCAGATGTCGCTGCCCGCGGCCGGCCACCAGTATGCCATGATGCGCGCCTCCGCCTATCATACGGCCAGCGGCGCCGCGCGCGAGTACAGCGCCGGCACGGAGCTTGCCATCTGGCTCAAGCGCCTGAGCACGGCCGCCGACGAGGAGCTGGACGCGCTGCTCCAGCGCCTCGAGACCCTTGCCCAACGCGTCTTCACGGCCGACCGGCTGACTCTCTCCTGCACCGATAATACGCCGGACGAGCTGCTGGATCGCCTGCTCGCCGCCTTCCCGCGGATCGGTGAAGCAGTTCCCGCAGAGGCGGCCTATGAGCCCCTTGGCGTCCGCCGCGAAGGGATCGTCGTTCCCGCCCAGGTGGGCTATGCCTCCCGCGCCTGGAACCAGCACCTGGAGGGCGGGAAGTTCAGCGGCAGCCTGCCCGTGCTGGCGAATATCCTCAACTTCGTCTACCTCTGGAGCGAGATCCGCGTGCAGGGCGGCGCCTACGGCTGCGGCTTCCTCGGCCGGGACGACGGCGACCTGGGCTTCTACACCTACCGCGACCCTCAGCCCGCCCGTTCCCTCGGCGTGATGGACCGCTCGGCCGACTTCGTTCGGAGCTTCTGCCAGAGCGATCCGGACCTGACCGGATTCATCCTGGGCTCGGTGTCCACGCTCGATCCGCTGCTGACGGAGGAGAGCCGCCGCGCCGCGGCCGAAAACCGCTATTTCAAGGGCATCACCGAGGAGGACGTCTGCCGCTGGTATCAGGAGCTGATCCATACGAGTAATGCGGATCTGCTGGCCCTCTGCCCGTTGCTGGAAAAGATCCGGGATACGCAGGGCACCTGCGTGGTCGCCGGCGCGCCGCAGCTGGACGCCTGCGGAGACGCGCTCGACCGGCGCATCAGCGTGTTCTGAAAACAAAGCGAAAACGAAAAAGAGCCGTGATCTTCGGATCACGGCTCTTTTCTTATGCTTCGGATCAATGACCGCCGGCGGAAGAGAGATAGCGCAGATAGCGCAGCGCGGCCTCTGCGTGCTGCCCGTTGGCGATGACGCCGAGGTAGATCTCGCTGTCAAAGCCGGCGTTTTCAAACAGCGGCAGGGAAGAGAGGGCGATTGCGTTTTGAACGGACTGCGTGATACGCTCCCGGTTTTCCGCCTCGCCCAGCATGACTTCGATCGAATTGTCGGACAAAACGACCTCGTTTTCGACCAGCAGCGGCGCAAGAGCTTCCGCCAGCGCGGGATCGTCCGCCAGCAGGGCGGGCAGCTCGGCGAGATAGCCCTTCTGCGACAGTACGTCGTAGCCCTCGCGGTTCATGATGACAAGGTCCAGCTTCTGCGACTGGATCGCGCCCATCAGCTTCATCTGCGAGGCATAGGCGTATTCGTGGTTGAGCGTATCGGCGTTTTCCGAGATATATAGGTCAGGATACAGATAGACCTCCTGCCGCCTGGGATTGCCGCCGTCGTATGTGATGAAATCCGCAGTCAGCGCGTTTTCCAGATCTTCGCCGACGGCGACGTTGACCAGGGCCAGCTGCAGCACGGGCTCCTTTTTCGTCAGCTCCCGCTGCAGCACGGAGCCGAGAACGAGCAGCACGACCAGCGCCAGCAGGATGGGCCATTTATAATAAGTCAGGATGTGCTCCAGCTTTTTCTCCGGGCTCATCGCGCGAAAAGCCGCCTTTTGGGCGGCTTTTTCCTTTTCGGAAAGCTTCATGGCTCATCCTCCGTCTGCTCGGCGCTCTGCTCTTCCGGCACGCCGGAAACAGAGATCAGGATCCGGTCGAGCAGCCAGGCGCTGATCAGCGCGCAGAGCCCCTCGCCGAACACGATCAGCGGCGTGAACCAGGCTACCACGACAAAGAACATGGCGAAATGCACCGCGAAGATCAGAATGGTGGCAAAGAGATAGTGCGTGCCGATCAGAAAAGAGTTTTTCAGCATCGAGCGGTTGTCGTTTTCCACGCTGGCCAGCAGAGGGAAAAGAAATTCCAGCACGATCACGAAAACGACGGCGGCCGCGATGATGATCGCAAGAACGAGCGTCCAGATCACAGCGGGCGTGCCCGCGCTGCTCTGGCGCAGATGGTAGACGACGTAAGCGTCACCCGCAAGAAACAGACCGGCGCCCAGCATGATCAGCCACAGCACGGTCGCCTGCTTGAAATTCTGCTTAAACGATCGGAAAAACATCGCTCCGACATGGCTGTCCTCGTCCCGCACGATTTTCAGACAGGCGTAATTCAGGGCCGTCGTGGCGGCGCCGATCGTAAAGATCGGGATCGAGCACACAAACCACAGCAGATTCAGATAACAGGCGTAGCACAGCTTCAGCAGCAGCTGGCTGAATTTGCTTTCATAGGAAAAAAATCTCATGGCGGGGGAGCTCCTCCATCAAGCTTTGTCTATTTTTGTCGAATCGCGATAGATCAGGTCGGTCTCCGTGTGGACCACGCGGTAATCCAGCGACGGCTCCTTCATGCGCGACAGCAGCAGCTGCACCGCGGTAAAGGCCATGATCTGGGTGTGGATGTGAACGGTGCTCAGGGCGGGACGGATGATGCGCGACTCCGGCGCGTCGTCGAAGCCCAGGATGCGCACGTCCTCCGGCACGGTTTTGCCGATGGAAAACAGGCCGCGGATCAGGTCGCCGGCGACAAAATCGTTGGCGCAGATGAACACGTCCGGCAGCTCCTCCAGCCCGGCCAGCTGTTCGATAAAGCTGTCAGCACGGTTGTGGCAGAAGCAGAAGCGCTCGTCCACGGGGACGCCGGCCATCAGCATAGCCATGCGAAAGGCGGTATAGCGCTCGTAGAAGGACTGGCAGTGGTTGTAGTCGCCGACGAAACCGATCCGGCGCTGGCCGGCGGCGAGCATGTCGTTGACAAAGCGCGTGATGCCGACCGTGTTGTCCATATAGAGCTGGTCGGACGGGAGCGAATATCCGTCGCGCTTTACCGGCCCGTCGACAAAGAGCGTGGGCAGCCCCAGTTCACAGACCATCTCGTCGTAGGAGCGGTTGAACATCTCGATGCAGATGATGGCTTTCACCTGGTCCCGCCGGAAGGTTAGGGGAAGGCTTTTCTCGCGCAGGTTGGCTTCTGTGACGCGATGGGTGTTGAGCGTGAAGCCAAGCTGGGAGACCTCGCGCTGGAACTTGTCCAGCATGGTGGAGGCAAAGTGGAAATGGTTAATGAACGCCGCAGTCAGCAGCGCGATCTCGCCGCAGTACTCCGGCTCCTCCGCCTGGAGAGCGCGGATGCCGGTGTAAGTGCGAGCGTAGGAAAACTGCTTGTAGCCCATCTCAACGGCCTTCTGCAGGATCTTTTCCCTCGTGGCGTCCGCCAGACCTTCGGAGTTATTGATGGCCTTGGAAACGGTGTTGCGCGAGATACCGAGCGCGTCTGCGATATCCTGAATCGTTACTTTCTTCATAATCATTCGTTCCTTATATTTTTATAATAAAATCATATCACAGGGACGCTGCAAATGTCAATTTTCAGCATTCAGAATCCTCAATAAAGCAAAGGGGAAAAAGCCCGTTTGGCAGATTGACTAAAACGTGTTTTCCGGGTCTGTTCAAATTGTGCAAATGTAAATTATTTATTGACAGAAAAAACCTTGAATGCTAATATCGTAACGTAGTATTCCCCGATGGAATTGTGCAAATGCACAATAAAAAGGCATCTGCATCTGACGGAGGAAGAAAAGAGAAAAGGAGGAGAGTCCATGAAAAAAGCTCCGGTTCCTGCCGCTGCCGGAAGCGGCGGGAGTTCCAAAATGCACAACACTCTGGTCTATCTCCGGCAGCATTGGCAGCTGTACCTGATATTCATGCTGCCCGCGTTCCTGCTGACGATCATTTTCCGCTACATCCCCATGGGCGGTATTCTGATCGCCTTCACGGAGTACAACCCCATCCGCGGCATCCTGGCGAGCGAGTGGGTCGGCTTCGCGCATTTCCAGCGTTTCCTCTCGTCCCCCGACTTCATGCGCTACCTGATGAACACCCTGAAGCTGAGCGTTTACGGCCTGCTCTGGGGCTTCCCGGCCCCGATCCTGCTGGCCTTCCTGCTTAACCGTATCCTGAGCAGCAAGATCAAGCAGAAGATCCAGCTGGTGCTGTACATGCCCAACTTCATCTCGGTCATCGTTCTTTGTGGTATCGTGCGTATCATGCTTGCTCCGACCGGCATGATCAACTCCCTGCTGGGCACCAGCACCAACTTCATGACCATGCCCGAGGCCTTCCGTACGATCTACATCGCCTCCGGTATCTGGCAGGGCGCAGGCTGGGCCTCCATCATTTACACGGCCGCGCTGTCCAACGCCAGCAAGGAGCTGAAGGAAGCTGCCGTTATCGACGGCGCCAACATCATCCAGCAGATCAAGGCTGTTGAATGGCCCGCCATCAAGGACACCGTTCTGATCCAGTTCATCATGTCCGTCGGCAACATCATGTCCGTCGGTTTTGAAAAGGCCTACGCTCTGCAGACCGACCTGAACCTGAACGCTTCCGAAATCATCTCCACCTACGTGTACAAGAAGGGCCTTCTGGACGGCGACTACGGCTTCTCCACCGCCGTCGGCCTGTTCAACACGGTCATCAACGTCATTCTTCTGATCTCCATGAACGCCCTCGTCAAGAAGATGAACG
>CAMNOV010000040.1 GCA_946547105.1 uncultured Clostridia bacterium
CCTTCATGATGCAGGTGACGTCCGCAAAGTCGAGGTTGATGAAGCCGGTGTTCTTGATCAGGTCGGAGATGCTGGTGACGGCCTGGCGCAGCACGTCGTCTGCGATCTCGAAGGCGTTGGCCAGCGTGACCTTCTGGTCGGTGGCGTATTTCAGACGGTCGTTGGGGATAATGAGCAGGGAGTCGACCTTGCCCAGCAGCTCCTTGATGCCGTCGTTGGCCTGATCCATGCGGCGCTTGCCCTCGAACTTGAAGGGCTTGGTCACCACGCCGACGGTCAGCACGCCCGCCTCACGGGCGATATCGGCCACGGTGGGAGCAGCGCCCGTGCCGGTGCCGCCGCCCATGCCGGCGGTGATGAACACCATATCGGCGTTCTCGATGGCCTTGGCGATGTTGTTGCGGCTCTCCTCGGCGGAGCGCTTGCCGACCTCGGGGTCGGAACCGGCGCCCTGGCCGTGGGTCTGCTTCTCGCCGATCTGGATCTTCTGATCGGCGTTGGAGACGGCCAGCGCCTGCTTATCGGTATTGATCGCGATGAACTCGACACCCTGGGTGCCGGACTTCACCATGCGGTTGACCACGTTATTGCCCGCGCCGCCGACACCGACGACTTTGATCGTTACGACATTATCCGGGCCTGCTTCGGCTTTGAAATCCATGTTTTTGCCTCCCTGTTATATTATCCCCACGATGGATACGAATTATATTTTAGTAAACGCTATGGATTGACTATAGCATATCTTATTACATTTTTCCCCTGCGGTCAATACATTTTTTGTTTTTCGCGAAAACTTTTGTAATGATTTTGTAAATTAGTTGGGGATAAAATGAGCTTTTTCACCGCGGGAGACGTCGATCGTACCCACGTCGCCCTCCTGGAGCTGGCTGAGCACGCTCATCACCATGGCAAACTTGTGCTCTACGTTCTCGCCCTTGCCGATGATGACCTGGTATTTTTCGCCGTACTTGAAGAAGACCTTGTTGCTGTCGGTAAAGTCGATCCATTTCGTCTCGGAGGCAAGGCCGCGCTCCACCAGCTGGTCCAGCAGCTCCGCCAGATAGTCCACGCGCTCCTCGTTGCCGTCGGCCCGCTGCAGCCGTTCGCCGATCATCAGTGTGCCCGGCTTGATGCCGTAGATCGGGATCAGTGCCTCGGTCTCGCCCTCGACCGCCTTGCCCAGGATCTTGCAGGTCCGGTCGATGGTCCATTCCTCACCGTCCACGTAAAGATAGGCCAGCGCCTTGCTTTCCACCACGCGGATGGTCAGCGTGCCCGGCAGATGGCGCTCCACGGTGACCTCTTCGAGATAGGGCAGCTTGGTGTAGGCCCGGCCGATGGTGGAGAACTTGTCAAAGAAGAAGATGTTGTCACCGGTCTCCAGACCGGTGGCGTTGATGATCTCCTGGTCGGTGTAGTGCTCGTTGCCCTCCACGCGGATCTCGCTCACGCGCAGCAGCACGCTCATCACAAAGATGATGCCCAGCACCACGGCCAGAAAGCTGACCAGGCCGCCGATGCCGCTTCTTCTCCGGGCCTGCATGTATTCGCCGTGCTTGCTCTCGGGCGGAAGGCCTTTATTGATCGTAGCCATAGGTATTCTCCTTGCCTGTATCGCTTCAGTTTTTCATTTCCACGTCCGCGCCCAGCTCGCGCAGGCGCCGGTCCAGCGCCTCATAGCCGCGGGTGACGTGCCCCTTGTCCCGGACGAGGGTCTCCCCCTCCGCCGCCAGGCCCGCCACGATCATCGCGGCGCCGCCGCGCAGATCGCCTGCCGTCAGCGTCGCGCCATGCAGCCGCTCCACGCCGCGGATCTCGGCCACGCGGCCGCTGACCGCGATATCCGCCCCAAGGCGGCAGAGCTCCGGTACCTGGCGGAAGCGGTTTTCAAAGATGGTCTCCGTGATGCGCGTACTGCCCTTCGCGCGCAGCAGCGCCGCCATCAAAACGGGCTGCGCATCCGTCGGAAAACCGGGGAAAGGCGCCGTGAGAATCTCCCCCGCGCCGCGCAGCCTGGCGGGCGCCAGGATGCGCAGCGAATGCTTTCTGGATATTATATCACAGCCTGCGCGATTTAGGAAGTGGAGAACGGCAGAAAATTGCTGCGCCTGCACGCCGCGCAGCTCCACGTCGCCGCCGGTGGCCGCTGCGGCGCAGGCCATCGTTGCGGCCACGATGCGGTCCGGCGGGATCCGGGCGCAGACGCGGCCCTCCGGCTCCATGCCCTCGATCACGATGCGCTCCGTGCCCGCGCCGCGGATCTGCGCGCCCATCGCACGCAGAAAATCCTGCAGCGCCGTGATCTCCGGCTCCCGCGCGGCGCCAGTGAGCACGGTCTCGCCCTCGGCCGCACAGGCGGCCAGCATCACGTTTTCCGTCGCGCCCACACTGGGGAAAGGCAGGGCGATGCGCGTGCCGCGCAGTCTTGCGCCGCGGCAGACGATCTCGTCGCCGTTCTGCTCGATCTCCGCGCCGAGCTGGCGCAGCGCCGAAAGATGCAGGTCGATGGGCCGCTTGCCGAGCTGGCAGCCGCCCGGCAGGCTCATGCGCGCCTCGCCGCAGCGGGCGATCAGCGCGCCGAGAAAGATCACCGAGGAGCGCATCTCCTCCATCAGCGCGTGCGGGATGCCGCTTCGCGAGCAGAGCGCGGAGTCTATGTAGACCTCGTTCCCCTGCTGTTCGGCCCGGCAGCCCAGATGGCGCAGGATGCGCAGCGCCGCGTCCACGTCCCGCAGCCGGGGGACGTTTTCCAGTTCGATCTGCGCCGGGCAGACGATCGAGGCCGCGAGGATCGGCAGTGAAGCGTTTTTCGAGCCCTGGACCGGGCAGACGCCCGCCAACCGTTTTCCACCGCGGATATGCCAGAATTCCATAAAAATACCCCCTGCGCATCGGAATCATGCCATCCTATGCGCAGAGGGCTTTTGATGTGATTTTCCGCTCAGGTCTGCAGCAGACCGAGGATCTCGGAGCAGATCCTGTCCGTTGCGGCGGGCACGGCCAGCGAACGCATCGCCGCGGACATGGCCCGCAGCTGCACCGGATCGTCCAGCAGGGCGCGGATCTGCGCAAGCTGAGACGCCGCGTCGAATTCACCCTCCAGCAGGACCTTCGCGCCGCCGGCGCGCTCGAGGACGCGGGCATTGCGCTCCTGGTGGTGATTGGTGACGTTGGGCGAGGGTACGAGAATGGCGGGCTTGCCCATGTAGCTCAACTCCGAAAGCGTGGACGCGCCTGCGCGGCAGAGGATCAGGTCCGCCGCCGCCATCACGCGCGGCATGTCATAGATGTACTCGCGGATCTCCACGCCGCAGTCGGCGGGGTCCAGCGCCAGCGCACCGAGCTGTTCCCGGAATTCGGCATAGTCCCGGCTGCCGACGGCGTGGATCATGTGAAAATCCTTCTGCCCGCGCAGCAGCGGCAGCAGCTCGAGCATTTTTCCGTTCATATGGCCGGAGCCGAGCGAGCCCCAGACCGACACTACCAGCGGCATTCCCTCCGGGATGCCGAGCTGGGCGCGCGCCGCCTCCCTGGTATAGCGGTCAAATTCGCCGCGCACCGGCGTTCCGGTGACGACAACGCGAGAGGGATCGCGGTACTCCGCGCGGCTTTCCTCAAAGCCCACCATGATCCTGTCCACCGTGCCGGCCAGCATTTTGGTGGTCAGCCCGGGCACGGCGTTGCTTTCGTGCACGGCCGTCGGGATATGCAGGCGGGAGGCCTCCATCAGCACGGGGAAGCAGACGTAGCCGCCGGTGCCGATCACGGCGTCGGGCTGAAACTCCTTCAGGATCTTCCGCGTCATGCGCACGGAGCGGTTCACGTTATGGATCGTCTGCAGATTGTGCGCCACGTCCGCCGGCCTCTTGCCGCGGCTGACGTTGGTCACGGGCAGGGCGCGGATCTCATAGCCCGCGCGGGGCACAAGCTCCATCTCCATCATGCCCTCCGCGCCGAGAAACAGGAACTTGCTCTCGGGCATCAGCTCCTTCAGCCGCCCGGCCACAGCCAGCGCGGGGTTGATATGTCCGGCGGTACCGCCGCAGGTGAGTACAAATTTCATTGGGAAAACCCTTTCTCTATTCAAGGCCTGACGGATGATTCCGTCGGGAGAAAAATCAAATCAATAAATCGCGCGAGGCGGACAGCACGATGCCCATCTCGCCCAGCTGGATCAGCAGCGCCGTGCCGCCGTAGCTGAAGAAAGGCAAGGAGATGCCGGTACAGGGCAGCAGGTTCGTCACCACCGCCACGTTCAGAAAAGTCTGGATGGCAAGCAGCGTCGTGATGCCCGCGCAGACCAGGCAGCTGAATCGGTCGCGGCAGTGCAGGGCGATCCAGTAACCGCGCAGGATGAGCAGCGCGAACAGCAGCAGGATGATCGCCGCACCCAGGAAGCCGAGCTCCTCGCAGACCACGGAGAAGATAAAGTCGTTGTGCTCCTCCGGCAGATACAGGAATTTCTGTCGGCTGCCGCCGAGGCCGAGTCCACTCAGACCGCCGGAACCGATGGTATACAGGGACTGGACGATCTGGTAGCCCTCGTCGGAGGCTGTGGAAAAGGGATCGCGCCAGGTGACGATGCGCGAGGAGGCATAGGGGAAAAAGGCCAGCAGCACGCCGATGCCGGCGCCTGCCGCCGTGAAGGCTGCGAGAAACCAGCCCAGCCCCAGACCGCCGAGAAAGAGCATCGCGCCGGCAATGGCAATGAGGATGATCGAGGCGGAGAAATGCGGTTCAAGCACCAGCAGGCCGATCAGCACCGCAAGGATGCCCGCGAAGGGCAGCACGCCCCAGCGAAAGCTCCGCATCCGCCCGCGAAAGCGGCAGATCAGTGCCGCAAAGCTGAGGATCACGGCGAGCTTGGCCAGCTCCGAGGGCTGCAGCGTCAGTCCGCCGATCCCGAGCCAGCGACGCGCGCCGTTGGCGCGCACGCCAACAAAGGGCACCAACAGCAGTAAGAGCACCGTCACGCCCAGGAAGGGAAAGGCATAGCGCCGGTAAAAGCCCATCGGGAAGCGCGAGGCCAGCCACAGTGCGCCCAGACCCAACGCCGCGAACAGCAGCTGCCGCACAAAATAGTACGCGGGGCGGCCGCCGGTCACGTGCCCGGGATCGTAGTAGGCGCGCGGGTAGCTCGCTGAGAGAACCATCACCACGCCGACCGTGAGCAGAAGCAGCACCAGCAGGAAAAAGGGCCAGTCAAAGCCGCGGCGCCGTTTATTTTCGGATGCAGACGAAAAATCGGCGAGGCGGGCACCGTCATAGCGCAAGCTCCCACCTCCCCGATTTCATGCAGCGATCAGAAGCGCCGATAGACCCACAAAAAGGATATGATCGCTGCGGCCAGAGATATGCCGGTATAGAGGCAGAAAAGTTCTTTTTCTTTCCACTTTTTTCCCGTCCATCCGCCCATTTCGAGGTGGTGATGGAGCGGCGCCATGCGGAAGATGCGCCTGCCCTCGCCCTTGAGCTTCTTGGTCAGCTTGAAAAAGCCGACCTGGATGATGTCGGACAGGGTCTCCAGGATGTAGACGATGCCGACGGAGATCAGGATCAGCGGCATGTCGTAGGCGAAGGCCAGCGCGGCGACCGCACCGCCGAGGAAGAGCGAGCCGGTGTCGCCCATGAAGACCTTGGCGGGGTTGAAGTTATACACCAGGAAGCCCAGCAGGCCGCCCAGCAGGCCGGAGGCGAAGATGCCCTGCGGCAGAAAGCGCTCGCCCCAGGCGTAAGTGACGCAGACGAAAAACAGGCAGACCGGCAGGCTGGTGCCGGTGGCAAGCCCATCCACGCCGTCGGTGATGTTGACGGCGTTGACCGTGCCGACGATGACGAAGGCGGCGAAGACGAAATACAGCCACTCGGGCATGCGGATCGTGCCGCCGGTGAAGGGCACGTAAAGCACGGTGTTGACGAGGCCGAGGTTTCGCATCAGGATGACGAAGGCCAGCGCCGCCGCCAGCTGCAGCAGGAACTTGGCCCGCGCGGACAAACCGGTGTTCTGCTTGTTTTTGATCTTCTCCCAGTCGTCAAGCATGCCGATCGCGCCGAAAACCAGCGCGAAGATCAGCACGAACAGATGGGCAAAGTTTCCCTCCAGCATGCCGGAAAAGCCGACGGTCAGCACGACGACAGCCACGGCGAGGATGAACATCACGCCGCCCATCGTGGGCGTGCCGCTCTTGGCCGCGTGCCAGGTGGGGCCGTTTTCCTTGATGCTCTGCCCGGCCTTCTGCTTGTGCAGCCAGGGGATATAGTATTTGCCGAAAGCGCTCGAAATCAAAAAGCCGATGATCAGAGACGCGATCAGCTTCAGAGTCATGCTCATGCGTTTTTCCTTCTCTCTATATACTCCGCAACGATTTCTCTCTCGTCCATGTGGTGCTTTTCTTTGCCGATGATCTGGTAATCCTCGTGGCCTTTGCCGGCCAGCAGGATCACGTCGCCCTCGCGGGCCTGATCGATGGCCCAGCGGATGGCCTCCGCGCGGTCGCAGATGACCTTCACGCTGCCGCGGCGGGCCTTCATGCCGGCGAGGATTTCGTCGATGATGGCCTGCGGCTCCTCGGTGCGGGGATTGTCGCTGGTAACAATGGTCAGATCTGCGTTCTGCTCCGCGATAGCTCCCATCAGCGGGCGCTTTTTGCGGTCGCGGTCGCCGCCGCAGCCGAAGAGGACGATCAGCCGCCCCTTCGTCACGGGCCGCAGGGTCTTGAGCGCCTTTTCCAGCGCGTCGGGCTTGTGCGAATAGTCGATGATGATGCTGTAGTCCCCGTCGGTCGGCACGGATTCCATCCGTCCCTTGACGCCTTTGGCCGTGGCGAGCGCCGCGGCGCAGTCGGCCAGCGGGATGCCGAGGCAGAGGCCGGCCGCCAGCACGCTCAGCGCGTTATAGACCGAGAACATCCCGGGGATGGCGAGCTTTGCCAGCGCCAGCTCTCCCCCGCTCACCGCCGCGAAGCGCACGCCGGAGGCTGTCAGGCGGATGTCCTTGGCGGTGAGGTCTGCGTCGTTGCGCACGGCGGAATAGCCGAAGATCGGGCAGGGCGCGCCCTGCGTCATGTAGTCCGCGCGCTCGTCGTCGAGGTTGACGCAGCCAACGCGGCACTGGGAAAAGATTTTCTTTTTGGCCGCGGCGTATTCCTCCATCGTCCCGTGCAGGTCGAGGTGATCCTGCGAGAGGTTCGTGAACAGAGCCACGTCAAAGGTGATGCCCGCCACGCGTTCCAGCGCGAGGGAGTGGGAGGAGACCTCCATCACCACATGGGTGCAGCCCTCATCCCGCATGCGGCGGAAGAGCTTATGCAGCTCGTAGCTCTCGGGCGTGGTGTGCTCGGTGTGCAGCAGCTCCTCGCCGATCATATTGCCGTTCGTGCCGATGAGGCCGACCTTCGCGCCGAGGGTCTCCTCCAGCAGATGCTTGAGGATCGTGGTGGAGCTGGTTTTGCCGCTGGTGCCGGTGAAACCGACGACGGTCATTTCCGAGGCCGGATCGCCGAACCAGGCGCGGCTCGTGAGCGCAAGGCCGAGGCGGCAGTCCCGGATCAGCAGATAGGGCGTGCCGTCGGCGGGCGCTTCTTCGCACAATACCGCCGCGGCGCCTTTCGCCATGGCGGCGGGGATGTAGCGGTGTCCGTCGGTCTCAAAGCCGCGCACCGCCACAAACAAGTCGCCCGACTGCGTCTGACGGGAATCGTAGCTCACGCCGCCGATCTCGGTATCCAGATCAGCAGTACCGCCGAGCAGCTCCAGGTCTCTGACAAGTTCTCTCAGTTTCATCCGTTTTTACCTTGTTAATACCTTCCCAGCATGCTCTCGTCCGTACTCACAAGCGCGACCGAGACGATGCTGCCGTGTTCCACCCGCGTTCCCGCGGGGATGCTCTGTCCGCCCACGATCTGCCTGCCCGCGTCGCTGACGGGGCTCCAGCTCTGCAGGTACAGGCCGCGCTGGGACAGAACGTCCCGCGCCTCGCTGTAGCTCAGGCCGGAAAGATCGGGCATTTCCTCGCTCTCTTCGGAGGGAGAGGCGTCATAATAC
The DNA here is from genome assembly GCA_946547105.1 of uncultured Clostridia bacterium. Lineage (GTDB taxonomy): Bacteria > Bacillota > Clostridia > Oscillospirales > Oscillospiraceae > Limivicinus. The sequence goes on from CAMNOV010000040.1 coordinate 8,044, forward strand.
AAAATGATCTGCGTGCCGGCGGCGATCGTCACGCCGCTGCGCGGCAGTTGCGCCGTCACGCGCTCGCCCTCGCCGATGCGGCGGCTGTCGAGCCCCGCTTTTTGAAGCTCGGCCGCGGCCTCCGCTGCCGTCATGCCGCTCAGATCCGGCACCGCGACGTCCGCCGCTTTTCCCTCGGCCCGCTGCGGCTCCACGCCGAGGTAGGGCAGGATGTCCGCCATCATATGTCCCACCACCGGCGCCGCCATCTGGCCGCCGCTGATATAAATGCCCGACTCGCTGGACGGAGTGTCCAGGAAGACCAGGATCGCGATCTGCGGCGCGTCCGCCGGGGCCACGCCGATGAAGGAGACGATGTACTGCTTCTGCCCGGTCTGGGCCTCCAGGCTGACCTTTTCGCTGGTGCCGGTCTTGCCGCCGATGCGGTAGCCCGCGACCGCGGCGTTGCGGCCGGTGCCGTCTTTCGGGTCGCCCACCACCTGTTCGAGGATGCCGCGTACCTTCTCCGAAGTCTCCTCGCGGATGACCCGGCACACGGCGGTCGGCTCGTGCTCAAAGCGCGTGCTGCCGTCCGGCGCGACGATGCGCTGCACCACGTAGGGCTGCATCAGCGTGCCGCCGTTGACGCAGGCGCTGACCGCGGTGATCAGCTGCAGCGGCGTGATCGTAAAGGTCTGGCCGAAGGAGGCAGCCGCCAGCTGCGACAGGTTTTTCTTCGAATAAAAGGTATTCTCGCTCCACCAGATGCTGCCGCTCTCCCCCGCCAGATCGATGCCGGTCTTGGCCGTCAGGTTCTCGTCCGGGTCGCCGGTCAGCTTCAGGAAGCCGAAGGCGTCGCAGTATTGGTAGAAGGTCTCCGCGCCGACGCGCAGGCCGATGTTGACGAAAGCCGCGTTGCAGGAGTGCTGCACCGCCTGGGTCAGGGTCTGGGAGCCGTGGCCCCCGTCCTTCCAGCAGCGGATTGGGCTGGTGCGGCCGGTGACGCGCACCGAGCCGCCGCAGTAGAAGCCGTCGTTCATCGTCACGGCGCCGGAATCCAGCGCCATCGACAGCGTGATGATCTTGAAGGTGGAGCCGGGCTCATAGGTGTCGGACAGGGCCTTGTTGCGCCACTGGCGCGCCTGCGCCTGCCGCAGAAGCTCGGCCGCCTCCTCGGGCGTGGCGGCCGCGTCGATCACGGCCTGCGCCTCTGGGCTGACGGCAAGAAAATTGTTGAGATCGTAGCCATCGAGCGAAGCCATGGCCAGGATCGCGCCGGTGTTCACATCCATGGCGATGGCGCCGGCGCCGTTTTGAATGTCGTAGTCCGCGACGGCCTGCTTCAGATGCTTTTCGACATAGTACTGGATCGTCGTATCGAGCGTCAGCACCAGGTCGCAGCCGTCCTCGCCGGGCTCAAAATCCTCGTAGCGGCTCAGCAGCAGCTCCGCGCCGTAGGCGTTCGTCAGGCGCAGCGTGCGGCCGCCGGTGCCGGAGAGAGCTTCGTCGTACATGGCCTCGATGCCCTCGAGACCGGTGTTGTCGGTGCCGACAAAGCCGATCACATGGCAGGCCAGCGACGAATTCGGGTAATAACGGCGGCTGTCAGGCTCGAGATGCACGCCGTGCAGGCCGTGCTCCAGCTTGAAGGCGCGCACCGCGTCGGCCTCTTCGCGCTCGACGCGCCGCTTGACCGTTACGTACCAGGAACCGGTCTGTCTGCTTTTTTCGAGCACCGTCTCCTCATCGACGTCCAGGATCTCCGCAAGGCCCCGGGCGATCAGCGCCCGGTCCTCGCCGTTCTGGTCGATCTCCGCCGGACTGAGGAACACGTTTTCCACCGAGGCGCTGAGCGCCAGAGGTTCCCCTTTCCGGTCGTAGATCCCGCCGCGCGCGATCACCGTCGGCGCCTCGCGCAGCTGCTGGCCGATTGCCAGCTCCTCGTAATACTCATGGTCGGTGATCTGCAGCCGGTAGAGCCGCAGGATCAGCAGCACAAAGGCCGCCACGCCGAAAATCGCCATCAGCGCCAGGATGCGGCGGAGCATCCGGCGGTTCGGCGCGCTGTGGGCAGTTTGTTCAGGCATAACACCCTCCGCAGAATCAGATTCCTTCTATCTATATTCCGCGGCTGCTTGGATTAGCCTCTTTATCCCCCGATGTCCAGGATCTCGATCTGCCGGCTTTCACAGGGCTGCATACCCAGCACATGCAGGGCGTAGTCCTCCAGCTCCTCCAGACTCACGCTGCAGGCCGCCTCGGCCCGGAGCCGTTCGTTTTCCTTCTCCAGGGCGGCAAGCTCCGCGCGCCGGGCCGTGATGCGGTCGCTCTCGGCGGTCAGGTCGATGCCGCTCAGCAGCGTCGCCACCGCGAGCATCGCCGAAAACAGCAGACAGATCAGGCGAAACATCAGATTCGCAGTTTGTCTTTTCATTCTTAAACCCTTTCCGCCACACGGAGCTTGGCGCTGCGCGAGCGGGGGTTTGTCTCTATTTCTTCCGCGCTTGGCAGAATGGGCTTTCGCGTGACGCTTCTGAGCGTCTGTACGAAGCCGCAGGTGCAGATCGGCGCCTCGCGCGGGCAGGTACAGCCGTTTTCCCGCGCGGCGATGCCGCTTTTCACGATCCGGTCCTCCAGGGAGTGGAAGCTGATCACACACAGCCGCCCTCCGACCTTCAGCCGGTCCGGCGCGGTGGCCATCATCCGCTCCACCTCACCCAGCTCGTCGTTGACAGCGATGCGGATGGCCTGGAACGTGCGCTTGGCCGGGTGCTGCTTTTCGCGCAGCGCGGCGGCGGGCATGGCGCCTTTGATGAGCTCGACGAGCTCCAGCGTGGTCTCAACGGGTTTCGTCTCTCGCCGCTCCAGGATCGCGCGCGTGATCCGGCGGGCGTAACGCTCCTCGCCGTAGTCCCAGAGGATGCGGTTGAGCCGTTCCTCCGGCCAGGTATTGACCACCTCCCAGGCCGTCAGGCTGCTGCCGGCGTCCATGCGCATGTCCAGCGGCGCATCCCCCATATAGGAAAAGCCCCGCTGCGTCTCATCCAACTGGGGCGATGACACACCGAGGTCAAAAAGCATGCCGTCCACGGCCTCGATGCCGAGGTCTGTCAGGATCTCCGCCGCGTCGGAAAAATTGCCGTGCACCAGGGTCACTCTGTCCCCGAAGCAGGCCAGCCGCCGGCCGGCGCGCTCGATGGCGGTCTCGTCCCGGTCGATGCCGATGAGCCGCCCCGTGGTCAGCCGGGAGGCGATCTCATAAGAGTGGCCGCCCAGACCGAGCGTGCCGTCCAGGTAGATCCCGTCCGGCCGGATATTCAGATTGTCGATACATTCGTGCAGCAGCACGGACACATGGCGCGGTTCTGCCATCAGAATTCCAGCTCCTCCATGACGGCTGCGATATTTTCGGGCTTCGTCTCTTCCGCGAACACGGCGGCCCAGGCCTCGCTGTCCCAGAGCTCGGCGTGATTGTTGCAGCCGACCACCGTCACGTTCTTCTCAAAGCCGGCGAATTCCCGCAGGTTCTGCGGAATCAGCGCGCGGCCCTGGCTGTCCAGCTCGCATCTGGCGGCATGGGCGAAGAGCGGGCGCATTTTCCGCTGCTTGACGTAGGGCATGGCGCTGACCTTGTCGGAAAAGGCCTGCCAGTTCTCGGCGCTGTAGGCGCAGAGGCAGCGATCCATGGACAGGGTGAGGTAAAACACGTCGCCCAGTTCTTCCCTGAGCTTGGCGGGGATAAACAGTCTCCCCTTGTTATCCAGCGAGTGCTGGTATTCGCCCGTCATGTCCGCCCCTCCATTCGCCGCGATTTACGCCCCATTTTGCTCCACAATTACCCACTTGCAGTTCAATTATAGGGGGAGGACAGGCAAAAAGCAAGTGAAACTTTTTGTCATTTTTATGTCTTATTTTCTCACTTTTTCCAGCCACAAAATATAGAAAAAGCAGCCCCCGGCAGACACAAGAAAGCGGTCTGTCGGGGGCTGCGATCAGTTACGCGGGGGCTTATTCTTTTTTGCCGCCGGCCTTGCTGAAGGCGTTGTGGGAATTGCGGATGGCGCTCAGCGCGTCCGACATGCTCTGCTCGGCCTGGCCCATCATCTGGTCCACATAGTCGCTGGCGACGCGGCGGAGCTCCCGGGATTTGGCCTCGGCGGAAGCGATCATTTCCGCGCTCTGCGCGCGGGCGACGCGGACGATCTCCTGCTCTTCCACCATCAGGCGGGCCTTTTCCTCGGCGCTCTTGCGCAGGGCCTCGGCCTCACGCTTGGCGTTGCCGATGAATTCGTCGCGCGCGGCGACGAGGCGCTTGGCCTCGGCCAGCTCGGTCGGCAGATTGGCCTTGATATCGTTGATGATCTCAACGGCCTTATCCCGCTCGATGATGCACTTGTCGTTGCCGAGGGGCACGCCCCAGGCCTCGGTGATCATGCCGTAGAGGATGTCCAGCAATTCAATGATGTCATTGTTGTTTTCCATGGTTCTGCCTCCTAATGATCTTTCGCCGACGAATCGGAAAAGCCGTTTTCTGTTTCTATTTCCGCCAGGCCTTTGCTTTCTCTTCGATCTCCGCCTTCAGCTCGTTCGGCACCAGACCGGTGAGGTCGGCGCCGTAGGCCGCCATCTCGCGGACGACCGAGGAGCTGAGGAAGGTATACTTGCCGCTGGCGGTGAGATACATGGTCTCCAGCTGCGGATTGATGTGCTTGTTGACCAGATCCATCTGGAATTCATACTCAAAGTCCGAGGCGGCGCGCAGGCCCTTGACCAGCACGGGCTTGTCGTAGCGCTTGGCATATTCGGCCAGCAGGATGTCCGAGCTGTCGACGGTCACGTTCGGATAGCGCTCGCAGGCGCGGCGGACCATATCGACGCGTTCTTCGATGGTGAACATCGGTCTGGTCTTACCTGCGTTGACGGCGATCAGCACGATCACCTGGTCGAAGATGCGCGAGGTGCGGCGAACAATATTCAGGTGGCCCAGCGTAATGGGGTCGAAGCTGCCGGGACAGATGGCGATGCTCATCAGCGCGCACTCTCCTTTGTATAGACCGCGATCTTCACCTTGCCGTAGCGGTATTCCTTCCGCTTGCCGTAGGGCGCGGCGAGGTCGGGAAGCGGCTCGGTACTGCGCGCTTCGCAGATTATTATACCACCATCCGTCAGCTTGTCAACTGATTTGATCGTTTCCAGCACCGGTCCGTAGAGCCCCGCGTCATAGGGCGGATCGACAAAAATCAGGTCGAATTTCTCCTCGCGGCGCAGGGCGGCGAGCGCGTCCTCCTGCCGCACGGCGGCCTGCAGCGCGCAGGCCTTCAGGTTCTCTTTGACAATCTTCACGGCCTCGCGGTCGCGGTCGATAAACACCGCCTCCGCGGCGCCGCGGCTGAGCGCCTCGATGCCGAGCTGGCCGGTGCCGGCGAAGAGATCCAGCACCCGGCGGCCCTCGATATCGAACTGGATGATATTGAACACCGCTTCCTTGACGTTATCGGTGGTCGGGCGGATATCGTAGGTCTCGGGCGTTTTCAGTCTGCGTCCGCGGGCGCTTCCGGTGATGACTCGCACGGCGCCTCGCCTCCCTCCTGATGGAAATAATCATAGATCGCCTGCGCGGTGTTTTTCGGCACCACCAGGCGCAGCTGCTCCACGCTCGCCTCCCGGATCGCGCGCACGGATTTGAAGGCGCGAATCAGCTCGTCGCGCCGCTTGGCGCCAATGCCCGGGATCTTGTCCAGGCTGGAGCCGTAGGCCTCCTGCCGCAGGGAGCGCTGGTATTCGATGGAATAGCGGTGCGTCTCCTCCTGAATATTGCCAATCAGGGCGAAGACGGCCTGGTTGCCCTGGATGCCGATCTCCCGCCCCTCGGGTGTGATGAGCGCTCGGGTGCGGTGGCGGTCGTCCTTGACCATGCCGAACACCGGCAGGCTCAGGCCCAGATCGCGCAGCGCCTCCACGGCCTTCTCGGCGTGGCGGTCGCCGCCGTCGATCAGCAGCAGATCCGGCAGCGGGGAAAACTTCTCGTCGCCGTCCAGATAATGCTGAAAGCGGCGGGACACGGCCTGGTACATGCTCGCATAGTCGTCCTGCTGCGCAAGGTCGCGGATGCGAAAGCGCCGGTAATCCTTTTTCTTCGGCTTGCCGTCCACGTGCACGGTCATGCCGGCCACAATGCCGGTATCGCCGAGGTTGGAGATGTCGAAGGCCTCGATCCGCTCCGGGAAGTTTTCAAGCTCCAGCGCCTTCTGCAGCCACTCCAGGGTCTTGGAGCGGCGCTGGGCGGCGGTGGTGCGCCGCTGGATCTCCTCGCGGGCGTTGAGCGCCGCGCTCTCGATGAGACGCATCCGCTCGCCGCGCTTCGGCGTTTCGATGTAAATGCGCCGCCCGGCCGTCTCGCTCAGCAGCTCCTCCAGGTCCTCGCGGTCCTCGATCTCGCAGGGCAGCAGGATCGTCTTCGGCCAGCCGCCCCGGTGGGCGGTGAAATACTGCCGCACGAGGCCGGATACGGCCTCGCTGTCCTCCTCGAGCGGCTCGTCCATCATCTCGACGTCCTTGCCGACCAGGTTGCCGTCGACGAAGTGCAGCACGGTAAAGCAGCTTTTCGCGCCGCGGCAGAAGCCGACGGCGTCGGTGTCGGCAAAGGCGGTGGCGATGACGCGCTGGCGGTTGGACAGCCCCTCAATCGCCCGCAGGCGGTCGCGCAGCTCGGCGGCGCGCTCAAAGCGCAGCTCCTCCGCCGCCTGTTCCATCTGCCCCTTCAAATCGTCGATCAGCTCCGCGCTCTTGCCCTCGAGGATCAGCGCCGCCTGGCGGATGCCTCGGCGGTAGTCCTCGGCGGAGCTGTCGGCCAGGCACCAGCCGGCGCAGCTGCCCATGTGGTAGTTGAGGCAGGGGCGCTCCTTGCCGATGTCTCGGGGAAACTTGCGGCTGCAGTCGGGCAGCAGCAGGGCCTTGCTGATGGCGGCGATGATGCCGAAGCTCTGGCTGCGGCCGCCGAAGGGCCCGTAATAGCGCGCCCCGTCCTTCCCCGCACGGCTGACAACGCTCATCCGCGGGTATTCCTCCCGCAGATCCAGGCGGATGAAGGGATAGCCCTTGTCGTCCTTGAGCAGGATGTTATAGTGCGGCTTATGGCGCTTGATGAGTGAGTTTTCCAGCACCAGGGCCTCAAATTCGCTCCCGGCGACGATGACGTTGAAATCCGCCACCTTTTCCACCATGGCGGCCACCTTGGGCAGATGCTCGCCGTGGAAATA
>CAMNOV010000041.1 GCA_946547105.1 uncultured Clostridia bacterium
CTGAATCTAGCGAGTCTGCCAATTCCACCACTCGCGCATCTCTGGAACGCTTGATAATAATAGCACCCACACCCGGGATTGTCAAGCGTTTTTTCCGCCGCAGACGGGAAAATTGCTTTACTTTGCCGTCTGGGGGCGATATAATAGCTCTACTGACTTTTCCCGCGAGGTGATCGCATGTTTGACCGCTATACCATCAAGGCCGACGCGCGCGAGCGGCTCCGCTCCGCCGTGCCGAAGCCGTATTACGAGGGGCTGCTGTATCTGCTCGTCGCCGGTATTCTGACGGCGCTGTCCACGGCGATGCTGCTCAGGAACGTGACCGCGGCTAGCATCGACACCTATATGAAATACATCGCGGCCGGCCAGCTTGAAGACGGCATGCGCTATCTGCAGACGCTCGATCCGCCCCTGACCGACTATCTGTTCAGCAACCTGCTGAATCTGCTGTGCGGCGTGATCGCCGCCGGGCTGAGCATCTTCGCCATGAACACGCTCCGCCGCCGGGAAGCCAGCCTCTGGAATCTGATGGACGGCTTCGGCCGCATTCTCCCGCTGCTGATCCTGCTGGTGCTGATGCGTTTCCTGCTGTCCTTCTGGTTTTCCCTGTTTGTCATCCCCGCCGTCTTCGCCTGGTACCGCTATCGGCTGGCCGTGTATCTGCTGATCGATAATCCGCAGCTCAATCCCTTCCAGTGCATCCTGCTCAGCGGGCGGATGATGCGCGGGCACAAGTGGGACATGTTCCTGCTGGATCTGAGCTTTCTCGGCTGGGCGCTGCTGGCCTCGCTGCCGATGAGCATCGGCGCGAGCTTCCCCGGCCTTCTGCCGCTGATCCTCGGCGCTCTAGGCAGCGCCGGGGTCTACGCCTGGCTGCTGCCCTACTACGAGATGAGCTGCATCGGCTTTTACGATGCCGTCAAGACGCCGATCCAGTCCATCCCGCCGGAAGACTGAACATTGCCTTTATGCGCCGAGAGAAGCCCTTCCCTCGGCGCGCTGTTTAAGTGCCGGTCATTGTGAAGAAAACATACGCTATAAATATATAATAACGGGAAGGAGAATCAACCTATGAAAAGCCATAATAATTCTATTCTCAAGTATCTCAAACCACGGACAGATCTAGTCTCATACAGTACTTCGATCATAAAGCTGTTTCTCTCACTCGGTGTGGCAACTGCCTGCATTTTTCGGCCTTCAGTTAGCAGCGAGAAGCTGAACACGGTAGTTTCGATCTTTTGCGCAATAATTTGTATACCCGTAGTTTTTCTGTTTGCTGGCTCCATTGTCGAGTTTGTTTCAACTTTTTATAATCGTAAGCATAACAGAAAAGACCCACGAACCATTACTGTATATAAAAACGTTGATATTGATTCCGTGATCTGTGGCGTAAAACAAAATGCAATCATTGATTATGAAATACTCTGGTATAATCGAATAATACATTGTGGCTCCAGCTCTGATTGTGCCCCAGAGAACTCAGATTTTTTTGACAAAAAGTATTTTATAGATTCTGTTCTATACGACGATATTGATTCATTTAGAAAAGCTCTATCGTCATATATGGTAAATGACTCTATACAGGTAATTACGATCGATGGATTAGAGCAGAAATAGCAAAACTATTTCTGCATTTTTCGACGTAGCAGAAACGCATCTCATAGATAACAAAAAGCGCAGCCAAAGGGGTCCTTCTTTGGCTGCGCTTGGGGTAGGAATACTAGTAGTTTTTTGCGTTTTCGCTTCTGACACTCCCAAGAGTCGGGATTCTATTACCAAAAGAGCCGTCACTCTCCATCCATCGAAAAAAGAGCTCCGTACCTCACTGGTGCGGAGCTCTTTCTTTTTCTCTTTATTTGTCCGCCTGATGGACGACCACCTGCGGGAAGGGGATCTCCACGCCCTTTTCGTCAAAGAGGATCTTGAGGTCCCGCGCCAGCATGCGCTGGGCTCCGAAGACGTTCTGCTCGGTCACGTCCACCGCAAACTTCAGATTGACGCCACTGTCGGCCAGCGCGTCTACGCCGAGGTAGCGCGGCGCCGTCAGATACAGATCCGGGTGCTCCTCCTTCAGTTTGGGGAGCGCCTCTTTCAGCAGCGCCTCCAGCTTGCGCAGGTCGGTGCTGTAGGCCACGCTCACCAGGCACAGAGCCACGGAATTGTTGCGCGAACGGTTCTGGAAGTTGCGGATATCGGAGTTGTTCACCACTTTCAGGTTGCCGCCGGCATCCTCGATGACGGTGGTGCGCACGCCGATGCTGCGGACCGTGCCTCGGAAATCGTCGAGAATAATGATGTCGCCGACGCTGTACTGGTTTTCAAAGATGATGAAGGCGCCGGTGATGATATCCTCGATCAGGCTCTGCGCGCCGAAGCCGAGGATCAGGCCGACGATGCCGACGCCGGCCAGCACCGCGGTAGCGTTGACGCCCAGGATGCTCAGCCCCCAGACGACGGCCGCGATCACGGCGACATATTTCATCAGGCCTGAGATCAGGTTCGTCACGGTCTGCGCCCGGCCGCCGCGCTTCCCTACAAGCTGCAGGATCAGCTTCAGCACCTGGTAGATCAGCCAGACCAGCGCCAGCGCCAGCACCAGCGTGATCAGCTGCGCGAGCGTCGTGTGCAGGTCGTTCTGGAACAGCAGATGGCTTTTTTCCGTCTCCTCGACGGCGGTCTTCAGGCTGTCCGAAATGGGGAGCCAGCCCGGATTAGCCAGGAGCAGGGCGAGGATCGCGACGAGCACGATGCCCACGTAGGTCCCGGCGCTGTTCTTTTTCTTCATAATACGTTTCTCCCATCCCGCCCGGCTGAGGGGCGCCGTCCAGTCATCCTTGCTGCCTTTTCTTTCCTTGCGGCGGGTCAATCCGGCGCGACGAAAACGTAATACAGATAGAGGTCAAACGGCTCCCAGGTGTTATACTCGTCTTCCACATAGAGAACTTCGGGGCTGAACCAGTATTCCCCGCTCGGCCACTTTTCGTTGCTGGTGTAATAGAAGAACATGTGGCTGAACCCGTCGTCGCCGGTAGAAAGCCGGATATCCGCGGTGTTGAAGTTGGACCAGGGCTCCTCCAGCCAGAGGTCGTTATATTCGGCGCTCACGCGGGACGGGTCGACCAGGGTGGGATCGATGATCACATCGAAGCTGAAGATATGCTTTGATGACTCCGTTTCCGGGTCGTACTCGTAATCATATCGATAGCCGCCGTTTCCGTAATCCGTGTTGATCCGGGCATAGCTGCCCTTATGGAAGGGACGGGACTCCGTCTCGACGGTCTCCGTCGTTCCGTCCGGGTACTCGATCTCAAAGACCAGCTTCGCGCGGCCCGCAATGCCGCCGTCTTCCGTCGGCGGATCGAGCACGACATAGACGCTGTCACTCCAGACCTCGCCCGGTTCCGCTTCCGGATCATAGGCGGGATACTGGTAGTATTCCTGCTCCGGCACCTCGAACCAGCCGCTGCCTGTGTCCGCCATGACCTTGAGGGTGGCCTTGCCGCCCTTCAGGTCGTTGAGCGTCATGTTATAGGAGAGGGTGGCATAGGGAGGCCCTTCGACCTCCGGCCCGTACACATAAGGATCCAGCTCCACGGTCGGTGCAGCATGCGGGATCGGGGTCGGTTCCGGGGTTGGCTCCGGTTCAGGTGTCGGTTCCGGGGTCGGCTCCGGCGTGGGCGTCGGTTCCGGGGTCGGCTCCGGCGTGGGCGTCGGGGCCGGCGTCGGTTCCGGTGTGGGAGTCGGGGTCGGGGTCGGAGTCGGGGTCGGGGTCGGAGTCGGCGCAGGCGGAGGCGGCAGGGGCGGTGCAGGCCTCGGCGTAGGCGTAGGAGTCGGGGTCGGCTCGGGCGTGGGTTCCGGCGTAGGCTCCGGGCTCGGCGTCGGCGACGGAGTCGGCGACGGGGTGGGCGCGGGCTCCGGCGTCGGTTCGGGTGTGGGAGACGGGAGCGGCACAGCCGTGACTTCAATCGAAGGCTCCGGCGTGGGAACGAAAGGAATCTCTTCATATTCCACCGTCCGCTCGTACACGACCAGCAGCAGAATGATCGTGATCAGGACGCTGGCGCTGGTGGTAAAACCCTTGCGCAGCAGGTTATTGTGCGCAGCCCGGCGCACCTGGAGAAGCGTGGCTTCGTTCCCGCTCAGGCGGGCTTTGATCCGTTTATGGCGCAGAGGGGCATAGGGGCGCGCAAACTCGGGGTAACGATCGTCTATTTCGCGCATACCCGCCGCCTCCTTCCAGTCGGTGAAAGCTGTTTCTGTCTGTCTGCTGTCCGATCAGTACTGAATAATGAACCGTTCCGGCTTTGGCTTGAATTTCACGCCGGATATGATGCCCATGGCGGCAAAGAGCGTTGCCATCGACGAGCCTCCGTAGCTGAAGAAGGGCAGCGCGATGCCGATGACCGGGGTGATGCCGATGCACATGCCGATGTTGATGAAGGTCTGGAATGCGATGGCGGCGCCGATGCCGACGCACAGCAGCATGTCATAGGTGCGCCCGGCCTTGAAGCCCGCGCGGAAGCAGTGAATGATCAGGATGATCAGCAGCGTCAGCACGATCAGGCAGCCGATCATGCCCCACATCTCCCCGATGCTGGAGAAGATGAAGTCCGTGTGCTTGCCGGTGAACACCGTCTCCCGGTGGCTGGGATCGGCGCCGGTCAGCCGACCGGAGGCCAGGGTGAACTTGCTCTGCGTGGTCTGCCAGCGGATGCCCCAGCCGTCGGGGTCGACGCTTTCGTTATAGGGCGCCAGCAGGCGCTTTTTCTGATAGTCCTTGAGCACGTAGTTCCAGGCCAGCGGGATCATCGCAGCGACCGCCGCGCCGCCGATGGCGAACCAGTAGAGCTTCACGCCCAGGGCGAAGAGCATGACGAGGAAGATCGCCAGCAGGATCACGGCGTTGCCGAGGTCCGAGGAGACGACCATGATCGCCATGAACACCGCGCCGAACACCGCCGCCATCTGGACCACCGCGAAGAAGGAGTTGACGTCGCCCTTCTGGCGCAGCACCGTCATCTGCTTGGCGGAGATGATGATATACAGGATCTTGATGATTTCCGAGGGCTGGATGCCGATGCCGAGGAAGCGGATCCAGCTCTTGTTGCCGGTGCCGTCGTCCTCGCCGAAGATAAACAGCGCCGCCAGCAGCAGCAGGATCAACAGCACCAGCCACTTCCACTGATCGCCCAGGATATCCGGGTCGATGATCGTAAACAGCACGAAGGCGCCGACGCCCAGGAACACCGAGAAGATCTGCACGATCACCATCTTCGTCGGCGTGATGCCGCGCACCTCGTTGGCGCCGAGCCACTGCGTGGTATGCCGCACGGCGATCACGCTGATCACCGCGCAGATCAGGCACAAAACAAGCAGGAAGATATCCGCCCGCTTGAAAAAGAGCTTCACATATTTTTTCGCTTGAGCGATCGTAATCACCGTCTTTCCAGGAAACCGCTGTGAGTTCGACAAAAAACATCCACAAAATCCATGTTATTTTATCACAGTTTTGCACTTTACGCAATGGGCCAATGGGTGGTATAATCATGAAGAATAAAAAATGCGAGGCATGGCATGCAGGAATTCATCACAACAAGCGAATCGGAGACCGAAGCGCTGGGCGCGAAGCTGGCCGCTTCCCTGCCCGGAGGCAGCGTCGTTGCGATGTACGGCGACCTCGGCGCCGGAAAAACCGCCTTCGTCCGCGGCATGGCCCGCGGGATGGGCCTGCAGGCGCGCGTCTCGAGCCCGACCTTCACGATCGTCAACGAGTATCTCGGCGAGCGCGACCTGATCCACTTTGACATGTACCGCCTGTCCGGCGCGGACGAGCTGTTCGATATCGGCTGGGAGGATTACCTGGCGCGCGGCGCCGTCTGCGCGGTGGAATGGAGCGAGAACGTGGAGGACGCCTTCTTCGGCGACGAGATCCGCGTGCGCATCGAAAAGCGCTCGGATACCGAGCGGAAAATCACCATCGAGGGGGCGGAGCTATGCTGATCCTCGCGTTTGAATCCTCGGCCAAGGCTGCTTCCGTCGCGCTGTCGCGGGACGGGCGTCTGCTGGGCCAGTCCACACAGATCAGCGCCCTGACGCACAGCCGCACGCTGCTGCCGATGGCGGAGGATCTGCTGAAAAACTGCGAGCTGAAGCCCGCCGACGTCGATCTCTTCGCCGTGGCGCAGGGGCCCGGCTCCTTCACCGGCATCCGCATCGGCGTGTCCACGGTCAAGGGCCTCGCCTGGGCGGCTGACAAGCCCTGCGTCGGCGTCTCCACGCTGGAGGCGCTCGCCTGGCACGGCGTAGCCGCGGGCGGGATCGTCTGCCCGGTGATGGACGCGCGGCGCAGCCAGGTCTACAACGCCCTCTTCGAGATCCGTGACGGGAAGCCCGTCCGCCTGTGTGAGGACCGCGCCGTCTCCCTGGAGGAGCTGGCCGCCGAGCTGGAGCAGCTCGCCTCCCCGGTCTTTCTGCTGGGCGACGGCGCGGCGCTGACCGCCGATTATCTGACGAAGCGCGCTCTCCCCTTCCGCCTCGCGCCGGATAACCTTCTCTGGCAGGACGGCTGGGGCGTGGCGATGGCCGCGCAGGGCAAGCCGCCCATCAGCGGCGAGGAGCTGCTGCCGGTGTATCTGCGTCTGTCCCAGGCTGAGCGCGAACGCCAGGAGCGCCTGGCGCGCGAACAAGCGTAAGCAATAAAAAATCATATATAAGAAGGAGACTCTGTCATGAGCAAAGTAGTCGTATTCGATCATCCCCTGATCCAGCACAAGCTCTCCATTCTCCGCGATGAAAAAACCAGCGTCAAGGTTTTCCGCGAGCTGATCTCCGAGATCGCCATGCTGATGTGCTATGAAGCCACCCGTGACCTGCCTCTCGAAGAGGTCGACGTGAAGACCCCCGTCGCCGTGGCCAAGTGCCATCGCATCGCCGGTAAGAAGCTGGCCGTTGTTCCCATCCTCCGCGCCGGTCTCGGCATGGTCGACGGCATGGTGAGCATGATGCCGAACGTCAAGGTCGGCCATATCGGCCTCTACCGTGACCCCGCGACCAAAGAGCCCGTGAAGTACTACTTCAAGATGCCCGCCGACATTGCCGAGCGCGACGTGATCGTGGTCGATCCGATGCTCGCCACCGGCGGCTCCGCCGCTGCCGCGATCGACTTCCTGAAGGAAGCCGGCGCCAAGCACATCAAGCTGATGAGCATCATCGGCGCGCCCGAGGGCGTGGCGAAAATGCAGAAGGCCCATCCCGACGTCGACATCTTTGTCGCCGCGCTGGACGACCACCTCAACGAGAACGCCTACATCGTCCCCGGTCTGGGCGACGCGGGCGACCGCATTTTCGGCACGAAGTAAACAGCGTTTCCCGTATACAGACAGCCCGCTGCAAAGCAGCGGGCTGTATTTTTCATGCTATTGTTACGGATCTGCTTTACCAGCCCTCCGGCGTGGGGAGCAGGCGCTCGTTCATCTCGCGCACCGCCGCACGATCCACCGTGTCCATGGACGGCCAGCCGTCCAGACCGAGCGCTCTCAGCAGCGCTCCGGTGCGCGGTTCCTGCTCGTAAGCGTCATAGCGATAGTAAGAAAACGGGGGCAGCCAGAAGCGCGCGGCCTCGGGATCGGCCGCCAGCGTCACGGTGCTGCCGTCGGTGCGCGTGCAGCGGATCTCCACGATCTCATTCGGGGTCTTGGAGGCGTAAGCGGCAAAGCTCCCCTCGGCGATCAGGCCCTCGAAGGCGTCCAGATGCGCCTCATCGCGCACAGTTGTCAGAAGCGTGCCGCAGAAGAAGACCTCGATCTGCGTCAGTTCCGCAAAATCTCCCGGATCGGCAAAGACGTTCCAGCCCGTCTCCCGCTGCAGCAGCGTCAGCAGGGCGCGGATCTCCTCGTCGGCCTCCCTGCCGCCGACGCCGTACTGGCCGTCGGCGTTGCGGAGTATCGTCAGATACGTGCTGCGGTCCCGGTCATAGGCAGGGTAGTAGTAGAGATCGGGCACGTCGATGCCCTGCGCGTACTGCTCACCCCAGCCGTCCATCCGCACGCGCGATATGCCGGGCAGCTCGCTGCCCGTTTCTATTTTGCGCTCGATCCGCTCGGCAAGCTCAGCCGGGACGGAGAGATAAGCCAAACTGCTGTCATTCAGCCGCACGGCCAGCCGCGCAGAGGAAGCGGACTCCGGGGTGTTTTCCAGGTACGCGCCGAGGGGCAGATTGTCTGTATACTCGTCGGGGCTGCCGAAGTACACCGTCAGCACGCCGACAGCCAGCTTGCTGTTGCCGGCGTGATCGAGGATCACCTGTACCGCCCATTCCGGGACAACGCCTTCAAAGAACCATTCCACCGGCTCGGTCGGCATGGAGGCGCAGCGGTAAAGCTGCATATCCTCCATCTTCGGCGCTAGGTTTTCATATTTCAGGCCGTATTCCGTCCGCAGGTAAGCGGTCATGTTATTGTAGATCTGAGAAAAGGCGGCGTGTTCTCTCGCCAGCTCCTCCGGCGGATAAATGTGATCAAGATTCCCGTACAGCTCCCACAGGAAGGGCTGCACCGACTCATCCGCTTGGAAATAGGCCGCGACAAAGCACAGCGGATCGAGCCCATGCAGCTCGGCAAGCAAGCCGGAGAAGGCCTCGGCATAGGCGCCGTCCAGCCCCTGCGTGCCGAGCATCAGCCCGCGCATCTGATCTGCGCTCAGCCGGTGATCGCGCGCATAAGCCTGCAGCTGCGTGCAAAGCTGCGGCACAGCGTTCATATCCCCATCGGTATAGTCGCTCAGAGCATAGGTCCCGGTCTTTCCCGCGACCTCGCTGAGCATGAAAACGATCCGCTCCTCTTCCTCCGCCGTCAGCTCGTAAGGCCTCGAGCCGCTCTCCTGTCCCGCCTGCCTTGCCAGCGCCCAGCTCATCAGCTCGTCCATCAGATTCTTGCCGCAGTCGAAGAAGATGATCGGGTCGGAGGCGCTGCGCCCGACCGCATATGCCGCAACCAGGCAGTCTTCCCCGTCGTCCTCGATCCGCAGCTCCCAGTCTCCGCTTTTCATGACGATCAGCCGCAGCGCGATGCTCGCCGGGAACTCAGTAAACGCATGCGCCGTCCAGCTTTCCGCGGAGATGATCTCTGCAAAGCTTTTGTCCGGGGCCGCATACTCTCTGGAGAATTCATCGTAGATCGACACGATCTCCGCATCGGCAAAGCCGAGCAGGAAGGCCTCCGGATCGGCGGGGACGATCCCGGCGTCGATCTCGGGCAGACCCGGCGGCGGCGCCGGCGTGGGCAGCACACTCTGCTCCGGCGGACGGTCCGGCTCCGTGGAGGGCGCAGGGATGAAAGCCGCCAGCGCCGCCTCGTAATCTCCGTCCCCGATCCGATAATATCGGACGTCGTTTCCGACACGGACAGCGGCAAGCCGCTCGGACTGATAAACAATGATCCGGTAATCATCCTGGATCATGAATTCGATTGAGCCGCGCGGTTCGGGAGAGGACGGGGGCGCGCGACGCTCCGTCCACTTCGCGCTCTCCAGAAATTGCGCCAGCGCCTTGCTGTCCGCAACACCGGGCTGAACGCCGTCAGAGTCTGCCGGGTACAGATTTGCGTAGGGCGCGGTGTCGTTCTGCCCGATCAGAGCGATCGCGTTTTTGTAGTTGAGGAAGGACAGATCCTGCCCGCGCGCGGCGGGCCTCGTCATCAGACACACGGCCAGCGCAACGCAGCCCAGCACCGCGGCGATCACAAGCCAGAACGCGGGCTTTTTGTAGTTCAGCACCGCCTTGACGCGGGTTTTGACGTCGGTTTCGCCGAAGGCCACGGGGCAGGCGGCGAGGATGCGGTGGGCGCTGCAGTTCAGGAGCGTCTGCGAATAGCCCGCGCGCTCCGTGCGCCCCAGCTCGCGGATGACCTTTTCGTCGCAGGCCAGCTCGATATCCCGGCACAACAGCACATAGGCCAGCCAGCACAGCGGATTGAACCAATGGATGCTCAGGATCAGAAAACCCAGCGGCTTCCACCAGTGGTCCCGCCGCCGCAGATGGGCCCGCTCATGGGCCAGGACATAGCGTTTTTCCTCCTCGCTCAAGCCGGACGGCAAATACACGGTTGGCCGGACAAGCCCGAGGATGAAGGGCGACGGGATCGTATCGCAGAGGCGGACGTTCCCCTCCAGCTTCAGCGACGCGCGCACCTTCCGCTCCAGCAGCCAGGTGCTCAGTCCCGCGTAGACCAGCATCATGCCGACGCCGACCAGCCATCCCATCGCCAGCGGCGGCAGATAGGCGTCGCGGCTGCGCTGCGTGACGGCATAGGGCGTGCCGGGGATCTCCCGGACCGTCTCGTCCCTCGTCTGCGGCCGCTCGATCTGCACGGTATCCACCGCCAGCAGGGGCTTTTCGCTGCCGCCGGCCGGGCGAAACAGCTCCACCTCGCCGCTCTCGCCGACGATAGACGGCGTGGCCCGGAAGGCAGACACCGGCGAGGATATGCTGACCGGACAGACGAGCCGGATCGCGACCAGCGCCCACATGAGGCAGATGATCCAGCGCGGCGCTTTTTTGAGCAGCGCCCGCAGCAGGATCACGGCGAGGATCAGCACGCTGCCCGCCGCGCTCATGTTCAGCAGCTTCAGAAACAGCGCGTTCATCTCACTTGCCCTCCCGGTAAGCGTCGATCATTCTTTGGATCTCGTCCACCTCGCCGGAAGAGAGCGGCTTGCGGGAAGTAAAAGCCGCCAGAAAGGCCGGGAGCGAGCCCGCAAAGGTCTCTTCCACAAAGCGCTCGCTCTGCGCGGCGGCGAAGTCCTCCCGCGACACCAGCGCCGTCACGGTACCGTCCACATTCTGAAAAATGCCGCGCTCGCAGAGCTTTTTCAGCACCGTGTAGGTCGTGGATTTCTTCCAGTCCAGCTCTTTCGCACACAGTCGCACCAAGGCCGTCGAATTGATCGGGGCGTTATCCCAGATCAGATCGGCAAAGCGGGCTTCCACCGCGCCAAGTTTTTTGTCTTCCATCCAAGCGCCTCCCATCGAGGTCTATTTCTTATCGACCTTGTGCATAGTCTATCATTGATAGACCTCTCTGTCAAGGCCGGGATTCTTAAGAATGCTGAAGCCTCCCCTGTGGCCCGCCGGATTTAAGAAACTTTATGTTGGCAGCCTCCGCCCGTCATGATATGGTAAAGACAGAATGAATTGACACAACTCCCCATAAGAAAGGCTGGGATGATCATGATCAAACGAAACCGCATTTCGCGCGTATTGGCCACGCTGCTGGCTCTCGCGCTGCTGGCGGGCTGCGGCGCAGCCGCCCCGACCGCGCCGACGGAGGCGACGGAGGCGACGGAAGCGACGGAAGTTATGGAAGCGACGGAGTCCGTCGCCCCGGAGACGCAAGAACCTGCCGAGGCCACGCCTGGACAGCGGGACGTGCACGTTTCCACCGTGGACGAGCTGCTCGCCGCCATCGCGCCGAACACCACGATCTGGCTCGCCAAGGGCGACTATCATCTCACCGCCGCCGAAAACTACGGCAAAACACCGGACGGCGTCTCCTATACCTGGGAGCAGATCGGGCAGCCCGAGGACTACGGCCTCGTCATCATGGACGTGAAAAACCTCGTCCTGCGCGGTGAAGGCTCAGAAGAGACGCGCATCCTCACCGATCCGCGCTACGTCAACGTCCTCCGCTTTGTCGACTGCGAGGCGCCCGGCCTCGAGGCTCTGACCGTCGGCCATACCGAGGGCGCTTACTGCAGCGGCGGCGTGCTCCGCTTCGACCGCTGCGACCGCGTGACGATCGGCAACTGCGGCCTTTTCGGCTGCGGCACCGTCGGCGTCATGGCGCGAGACTGTGAGGAGATCAACGTGATCAACTCCCGCATCTACGAGTGCAGCAGCGCGGCCGTCAGCGTCACCGGCTGCCGCGACGTGCTGGTGGAAAGCTGCGAGATCTGCGATCACGGCAAGCGCTGGGAGGGCAGCAACGCGCAAAGCCTGTTCGAGTCCGTCGACACCGACGGTTTTGTGATCTACCATAACCGTCTGGCCGACAGCGACCTGTGGTATCTGGTCGACCTTGTTCGCAGCCGGAATGCCTTCTTCCTGTCCAACGAGGTGAGCGGCAACCTGGTCAACCTCGCCATGTTCCACCTGGAGCAGTACCCCTGCGTGGTGGACGGCTGCGTGTTCGAGGCAAACGCAAGCGTCGCCTGGGCGCCCGAGCACGGGCTCGGTCCCGTTGGGCCGGACGGGCAGCCGCTTGACGGCGAGGCGCTGGAGAGCATGAGCCTGCATGACTGCGACCCGGCCATGCCCTTCCCCGCAATCGCGCTCGGCGAGACCGCGGTCGAGGTCGAGCCCGGCGGCACGGTCAGCGTCAGTACGGTGGACGAGTTCCTCGCAGCCATCGGCCCGGACCGCACGATCCTGCTGGAGGGCGAGCTCTTCGACCTCTCGGAGGCCTCCACCTACGGCAAGGTCGGCAGCGAGTACTATCGCTGGGCAGAGACCTACGACGGGCCGAAGCTGGTGATCGAAAACCTCAGCGGCCTGTCAATCGCCGCGCCCCCGGGCGACGCCCCGTCCGTCGTGATCTCCGCCGCGCCGCGCTACGCCGACGTGCTGAGCTTCGTCAACTGCAGCGATCTCGTTCTGGAAGGCTTCACCGCCGTCCACACGAAGGAGCCGGGAGCCTGCGCGGGCGGCGTGCTGTATTTCGACGGCTGCCATCACGTGCAGATCGATCGCTGCCGCCTCTTCGGCTGCGGCATCCTCGGCATCCAGACGGCCAACTGCAGCGATCTTACGCTGCAGCAGACGGAGATCTATGAGTGCTCGCAGGGCGCCGGCGAATTCTACAAGACCGTCGGCATCGTTCTCACCGACTGCAATATCCATGACGTCCCCTCGCCGCAGTTCGTTTTCAGCGGCTGCCGCTATGTCGAGTGGAACGACGAGCCTCTCACCGGAGCGCAATATGACGTCGGCGAAGACGGCTGGCTGGTCGAAGTCGCCTCTTATGAGGGTGAAAACGGCGCCGCATCGTAAGGTCTCCTCCTTTTCCCAACAAGAAAAAGCGCCTCCGCATGATTGCGGAGG
Source organism: uncultured Clostridia bacterium (assembly GCA_946547105.1). Classification (GTDB taxonomy): domain Bacteria; phylum Bacillota; class Clostridia; order Oscillospirales; family Oscillospiraceae; genus Limivicinus. The sequence continues at coordinate 13,094 of CAMNOV010000041.1, forward strand.
CGCTTCTGTTATTTGTGTTACTGCCCCGGATCGCTCCGGTTTTTCAATGCTGCTCCTTCTTGGCGCCCTTGTCGCCGACGCCGAAGTGCAGCTCCTTCATGCCCTCGATCTCGTCGCAGACATCCTTGAGCGCGCAGACCGAGCAGTCGGTGCTCAGGCCCTCGAGGATATGCGTGAGGGTGTTGGTCGCGTCGTTGGCCTTCTTGGCGATATCCTTCATGGCCTTGTAGTCAAAGCCGGGGGCCGTGAGGAAGATCACGGTCGCGTTGAGGACGTTGGGGTCCTTCTTGTAGGCCTTGATGTAGCTTGCGCCGATCGACTGGAAGCTGATACTCTGCCGGATCGCCTGCTTGCTCACGCGCACCTGCTCCCGGTAATTCTCCGGGGACATGCGCACCATGTAACCCTCGGGATAGACGTGGTACTTGGCAAACTCGATATCCTTGAGGATGCGGTAGACCTGCTCGTTGTCGTCGTCCAGCACGCCCACGCGCAGCAGCACGATGCGGGCAAAGTCCGTATCGCCGCGGATCTCCTTCAGATCCGGCCCGTAGAGTAGGACGCGGTCGCTGCTCACCAGCTCGGACGAGGAGGTGAAGAGGACGTAGTTGGCCGAGCCCTTGCCGGAGGCGCCCAGCTCAAAGGCGGCGTCCTTCTGCAGCACCAGTTCGCTCTGGCCGAGATCCTTCCACTCGCCGCCGGGGCGATAGGCCCATTCCCGGGGGCTGCCGTGCTCCAGCAGCCCCTGGGTTTCTTTGATCAGTCCGTTAAAAAGCTCCATGCTAGAATACGAGGTCGACTTTCTTGCGGTCAAACATGGCGTTGACCTGCTTGTATGCCCAGCCCAGGACCTTCTGGTCCAGGTTCCAGAAATAAACGACAAACAGCACAAGGATGACGACCAGAAGGATCTTCAGCACTTTCAGCAGTGCTTTTCCGATTTTAGCCATTCAAACAGCTCCTTTCAAAAAGTAAGGGAGATCCGGAAATCACTTCTTGGCGAGGCCCTTCTGGCGGGCATACTCGGCAGCGCCCAGCGCGCCCATCAGCTGCGGGTCGGTCTTCAGGTTGATGACCTTCAGCTTCAGCACATGCTCGATCGCTTCCTTCAGACCGTCGTTCTTCGCGCAGCCGCCCGTCAGCGTGATGCTGTCGGTCGCGCCGGCCTTCTTCGCCATGACAAAGCAGCGCTTCGCAACCGCCATCTCGATGCCGGCAGCGATCTCGTCGGTCGCCTTGCCTTCGCCGACCAGCGTGATGACCTCGGACTCCGCAAACACCGTGCACTGCGCCGTGATGGGGATCACGTTCTTCGCCGTCAGAGAGAGCTTCGAGAATTCAGGCAGGCTCAGCTCAAAGCTGCGCGCCATCGCTTCGAAGAAGCGGCCCGTACCGGCAGCGCACTTGTCGTTCATCGCAAAGTTCTTCACCGTGCCGTCCGTGTCGATGCTGATGCCCTTCACGTCCTGGCCGCCGATGTCGATGATCGCCTTCACGCTCGGGTCCGTCACGTGCACACCCATCGCGTGGCAGCTGATTTCGGAGATGTTCTCATCCGCAAAGGGGACCTTGTTGCGGCCGTAGCCGGTGCCGATCAGGTACTCCAGCTCCTTGCTGCTCTTCAGGCCGACCTTCGCCAGAACCTCGTTCATCGCCGCGATCGCGCTCTGCTCGGAGTTGATCTTGCTCTTAATGGTCGTGTCCGCGACCATCTTGCCGGTCTCGTCCAGAATCACTGCCTTCGTGTAGGTGGAACCTACGTCGCATCCGCCAAAATACTTCATGTTTTATATAACTCCTTCGTATTAATTCATTTTAGGCTTCCCCTTGAGGGGAAGCTGTCAGCGCAGCTGACTGATGAGGTGAGCCTCCATGCAGCGCTGAGCGCTGATCGTCAGATGCTGCGCCTTTCGGTTTACATGCAGACCTCGTCTTCGAACTCGACCAGGCTGGGATCCACGGGCTCCGCCTGCTTGACGGTGCGCATGTACTCGTTGACCTTGTCGCGCATGGTGCGGCGGGAGACGGT
>CAMNOV010000042.1 GCA_946547105.1 uncultured Clostridia bacterium
TTGATCTCATAGCGGATGCCGACGACGACCGGCAGCAGCAGGATATGGAACAGCATCCGTAGCAGACGGTTTTTCGCCGTCACCACGGAGTTGACGAGGATGCTGACCACCACGACCACCAGCAGGAAGCTGGTGCCGCAGCGGGGGTGGAAGCGCGATTCGGGGCGGACGTTTTCCACCGTCAGCTCCTTGCCGTGCTCATAGCAGAAGATGGTCTTGTGCTCGGCGCCGTGATAGGAAAACAGGCGCTTGACGTCCTTGGTCTTGCTGACAAGCCACATGTACAGCAGCAGGATCAGGATGCGGATCGCGCCCTCGCAGAGGTTGAGCACCGGCACGCTGATCTCCCGGCTGTCCACGCCGAAGAGTTTAAATGCGAGACCTACGGTCTCGACCGGGAGAAAGATAAACAAAAACAGGCTCAGCGCAATACCCAGCACGACGGCTACGCCGATGATGAGCTTCTGCGCCTGGTCCTCGGGAAAGTGCTTTTCGATCCACTGGTCCAGCTTGTCCGGCTCGCCCTGCTCCTCCAGCGGCACCTGCTCGGCCGAGAAGCTCAGGGCCTTCATACCGTTGACCAGCGAGGCGAAAAAGGTCGCGCAGCCGCGGATGAACGGCCAGCCGAGGATCGGATAGCGATCCTTGACGAACTTGAGTTCCTCGATCTTTTCGATGAGGCCGTCCTGCCCGCGGCATACGATGGCCTGCTTTTTCGGGCCGCGCATCAGGATGCCCTCGATCAGGGCCTGACCGCCGATGCTGGTGCGAAAATCGCAGGCCTGGTGTTTATTTGGCATTGTTGTCTCCGTTCTGCTGGGGGAGTAAGATCGTTACGCGGCAGCCGCCGCCCTCAGCGTTTTCAATGGTCAGCTCGCCGCCGTGGCGCGTCACGATCTCGTCGCAGACGGCCAGGCCGATGCCGGTGCCGCGGTTTTTCGAGCTGCCCTTGTAGAATTTTTCCTTGACGTGGGGGAGTTCCCCCTCCGGGATGCCGCGGCCATGGTCGCGGATGCGGATGCACACGCCGCGCGGCACCTCCGCCAGGCTGACCTCCACCTTCTGGCCGTCGCCGCCGTGCTTGGCGGCATTGTCGAGCAGGTTGAGAAAGACCTGTTTGAGCCGCTCCGGGTCGCCGGGGATCAGCGGGATCTCGTTGGCCGGCTGCTCATAGCTGACCTCCACGCCGGCCTGCTTCATCAGCTCTCCGTAGGTAAAGAGCGCGTCTTCCAGCTCGGCGGCGATATCGATCAGCTCGATGCGCAGATTGAAACGCCCGTCCTGTATGCGGGCAAATTCGAGCATCTCCGTCACCATGCCGGTGAGGCGCTCGGCTTCTTTTGAAATGATGTTGATGCCGCGCAGCGAATCGCCCTGGAGCGCCGGATCATAGGCGATCGTCTCCGCCCAGCCCTCGATGGCCGTCAGCGGGGTGCGCAGCTCGTGCGAGACCTGGGAGATGAACTCGGTGCGCGCCTTTTCGGCTACGGCAACCTTCTCGCTCATGCCGTTGATCTCGCGCGCGAGGTCGCCGATCTCATTATCGTAGCTCTGCTCGATCTTGGTACCGTAGCTGCCCTCGGCAATGCGTCTGGCCGTCTGCGTCATGTCCCGGATCGGGTCCGTCACGTAGCGCCAGAACCAGAGGTTGAGCAGCACCAGATAGGCGCACATCAGCAGCATGATCAGCATGCCCGGCACCGGCCAGCCCCGGGCGATGCAATAGATCCCCAGGATCAGCAGCAGCAGCGCCGCGGACGCGGACAGCAGCAGCTGTATCTTCAGCTTTCTGAACATCAAAAAACCACCTGAAACCTGTGAAAAATGAAAAATACGCGCGATCAGTAACCCCACTTATAGCCGTAGCCCCAGACCGTGGTGAGGAATTCCGGCTCGGTCGGATCGGACTCGATCTTGATGCGCAGTCGGCGGATGTTGACGTCCACAGTCTTCAGCTCGCCGCTGAAGTCGCTGCCCCAGACGGCGGAGAGGATGTCCTCACGGCTCATGGCCTTGCCGGGGTTCTCCATAAACAGCTTCATCAGCAGATACTCGATCTGCGTCAGCTTCAGGCGCTGGCCGTTCTTCTCCAGGGTGCGGTTGCGGGTGTTGAGCAGGAAGGGCCCGCTGACGATCTCGCTGGCGGCCTTCTCATCGTCGTCAACGCCGAGACGGCGGATCAGCGCATCCACGCGGGCGGTCAGCTCCGCGGGGGAGAAGGGCTTGGTCACGTAGTCGTCCGCACCGGTCATCAAGCCGGTGACCTTGTCGATCTCCTGGCTCTTGGCGGTGAGCATGATGATGCCCATCTTGGAGCCGGTCGCGCGGATGCGGCGGCAGACCTCAAAGCCGTCGATATCCGGCAGCATCACATCCAGCAGGGCCAGACAGATGTCGGGATTGACCTTCAGCTTTTCCAGGGCCATCATGCCGTTTTCAGCTTCGATCGGTTCAAAGCCGCTGCGGCGCAGATTGATCACCACAAAGCTGCGGATATTGGCCTCGTCTTCCAGCACCAGAATCTTTTTCATTTTGGTTTTCTCCTTTCGGTAAAGAGAAGCTTAGATCGCGCATAGTTCACGCATGTTATATCTATCGTATTATAGCATAAGTTTTACATTTTTGGTAGCTAAAGTTTCAAAAAAGTATTCGTCATTTTATAGAAAATGACAGAGAATCGACATTATGTAAACAAAGAAGGGCTCGACTTGCGTTTTCGGCTATGGTATAATGTGAAAAAATCTGTGGAAAGGACATCGGCATGGGCGAAACGCAGGCGAAACGGAATACGGTTCTCGGCATTCTCGCCCATGTGGACGCGGGAAAAACCACGCTTTCGGAGTCGATGCTGTACCTGTCCGGTGCGATCAAAAAGCAGGGCCGTGTCGATCACCGCGACAGCTTTCTGGACACCCACGAGCTGGAGCGCGAGCGCGGCATCACGATCTTCTCCAAGCAGGCGATCCTTGACCTGCCGTGTACCCGCCTCTTCCTGCTCGATACGCCGGGCCACGTTGATTTCGCGGCCGAGGCGGAGCGAACGCTGCGCGTCCTTGATGCGGCGGTACTGGTCATCAGCGGCACGGACGGCGTGCAGGCGCATACCGAAACGCTCTGGCAGCTCTTGAAGCGCTACCTGGTGCCCTGCTTCGTGTTTGTTACCAAGATGGATCTTGCCGGCGCAGACCGCGCGGCGCTGATGGCCGAGCTTCAGCGCAGCTTCGGAGACGGCTGCGTGGATTTCGGCCTGCCGGATGCCGAGCGTGACGAGCGCATCGCCCTCTGCGACGAGGGGGCCATGGAGCGTTATTTGGATCTCGGCTCTTTTGACGATGAAACCTTGGCTGATCTTATCGCCCGCCGGGCGCTGTTTCCCTGTTTCTTCGGCTCGGGCCTTCGCAACGAGGGCGTGGCCGAGCTGCTCGACACCATCGACCGCCTTGCGCCGAAGGCAAAGGCACGCGAGGACTTTGCCGCTTCCGTCTATAAGATCGGCCGCGATCCGCAGGGCAAGCGCCTGACTTACGTCAAGGTCACCGGCGGCGCGCTGCGCGTGCGCGACACGGTCCGCTACAGAAATGACAAAGGGGAGGAGCTGGAGGAGAAGATCAGCCAGATCCGCCTCTATTCCGGCATGAAGTACGAAGCGGTCGAGCGTGTCGAGCCCGGCGTCAGCTGCGCGCTGCTCGGGCTGAGCGGAACCTGGCCCGGCCAGGGCCTCGGCGCGGAGCCCGACGCGGCATCGCCGCTGCTGGAGCCGGTGCTGAGCTACCGGGTGCTGCTGCCCCAGGGGGCTGACCCGCGCCTTCTTCTGCCGAAATTCATGCAGCTGCAGGAGGAGGATCCGCAGTTGCACGTCGTCTGGAACGAGCGCAACCGCGAGATCCAGGTGCAGCTGATGGGCAAGGTGCAGACTGAAGTGCTCGTCCGCCTGGTCAAGGAGCGCTTTGATGTCGATATCGCGCTCGACGCCGGCCGCATCCTCTATCGCGAGACGATCGCCAAGCGTGTCGAGGGCGTCGGCCACTATGAGCCGCTGCGGCACTACGCAGAGGTGCACCTGATCCTCGAGCCGCTGCCGCGCGGGCACGGCCTGGTCTTTGACACCGTTTGCAGCGAGGACGAGCTTGACCGCAACTGGCAGCGCCTCATTTTAACGCATCTGGCCGAGAAAAAGCATCTCGGCGTGCTGACCGGCGCGCCGATCACCGACATGAAAATCACGCTTGCCGCCGGGCGCGCGCATCTCAAGCACACCGAGGGCGGCGACTTCCGGCAGGCGACCTACCGCGCTGTGCGCCAGGGCCTGATGCAGGCCGAGAGTGTGCTGCTCGAGCCCTGGTACGCCTTTTCGCTCGAGGTGCCGACCGAGATGATCGGCCGCACGATCAGCGACCTGCGCGCGATGGGCGGCGTTTTCGATTCGCCCGAGGAGCTCGGCGGACGCTCGCGCCTGAGCGGCAGCGCGCCGGTCGCGGCGATGAACGGCTACGGCGAGGAGCTGGTGGCCTATACCCGCGGCAAGGGCAAGCTGAGCCTCCGGCCGGACGGCTACCGCCCCTGCAAAAACGCCGAGGCGGTGATCCGGGAGACCGGCTACAACCCGGAGAGCGACCTCGACAACAGCCCGGATTCGGTCTTCTGCGCCCACGGCGCGGGCTTCGTCGTCAAGTGGGACAAGGTGCCTGATTACATGCACCTCGAAAGCTGCCTGCGGCAGCGCGAGGAAAAACCTGCCGCTGCGCCGCGGCTGAACAATCTCAGCATCGACGAGCGGGAGCTCGAGGCCATCATGGAGCGGGAATTCGGCCCGATCCACCGCCCGCAGTACCAGGCGGCCGTTCGGAACGCCGCGCCCCCGAAAATGGTCGAGGTCGAGGCGAAGAAAGAGTACCTGATCGTCGACGGCTATAACGTCATCTTCGCCTGGCCGGAGCTGAAGGCACTGGCAAAGGAGCGGCTGGATCTGGCGCGCGAAAAGCTGATGGACACGCTCTCCAATTACTGCGGCTTTACGAAGACCGAGCTGGTGCTCGTCTTTGACGCCTACCGCACGCCCTCGCAGCCCGGAAAACACAGCGACTATCACAACATCCACGTCGTCTATACCGAGGACGGCGAGACGGCCGACGCCTACATCGAGCGCCTGGCCAACGATATCGGCAAAAACTACGCGGTGCGGGTCGTCACGAGCGACAGCCTGATCCGCCTGTCCGCGCTGCGCTCCGGCGTTCTGCGCACCTCCTCGGGTGAATTCGAGGGCGAGGTCGCCTGGGTGCTGCAGCAAATCGAAGAGCTGCTGCGCCGCACGAATCTCGGCGCGCACACGACGAAACTGAAAGATTGGAACGATGGAAAACCATGAACTGATCCGCCGCCTGGAGGATCTTGCCGCCCGCTGTGAAAAGAGCGGCGCGGTCACCGGCAGCCATTTTCTCACCCCCGCCGAGCAGTACCAGGCGGAGCAGGTTTTCAAAAACCGCGGCGTACGTCTGCTGCTGCACGGCGGTCATGCGGACTGCGAGCGCCGCGCGGCCTTCTTCTTGCCGGACTGGCTCGAGCCGGAATACTTCGATCCCGCCGACTATCTCCGCGCTATCCGCCTGACGGCACACTTCGGCACCCCCGGCCACCGGGATTATCTCGGCGCGCTGCTCGGTATGGGCATCGGCCGCGAGTGGCTTGGGGATATCTGGGTCGAGGGAGATGGCGCGACGGTCTTCTGTCTGCCGAGCGTGGAAAAGCACTTGCTGTCGATCGACAAGGCCGGGCGCGTCAGTCTGACGGCCGAAGCGCTTTCCCTCGACGCGCTGCGCGCGCCGGAGCGGAAGGTGAGGGAGCTGAGCTTTACGGTGATGAGCCCGCGGCTCGACGCGGTGGTGGCCGGGATGTTCCGCATCTCCCGCACGGAGGCCGCGCGTCAGATCGCCCTTGGCATGGTCAGCATAAACTATTCAGTGTCCGATAAAACGGACACTACGGTGCGCGAGGGCGATATTCTCTCCCTGCGCGGCGCCGGCAAGGGCAAGGTGACCGGCTTCGGCGGCAATTCCCGCAAGGGACGCTTATATGTATACACGGAAATCTATCAATAAAAGGAGAAATTGGATGATGACGGCACTGGAGCGATTCATCAAGTATGTAAAGGTTCACACGGCAAGCGCCGAGGATACGGCCGAGACCCCGACCACAGCGCGGCAGTTTGATCTGACCCGCCTGCTGGAGCAGGAAATGAAGGACCTGGGGCTGCAGGACGTGTTCATGGACGATCACGCCTACGTCTACGGCTGCCTGCCGGCGACAAAGGGCTGCGAAGACAAGCCCGCTATCGGCTTTATCGCGCACCTGGACACGATCCCCGACTTCAGCGGTGAGAACGTGCAGCCGCAGATCATCGAAAACTATGACGGCGGCGACGTCGTGCTTGGCACGAGCGGCCGCGTCCTGACGGCGGAGACCTTCCCGCATCTTCCGTCCCTGAAGGGGCAGACTCTCATCACCACCGACGGCACCACGGTGCTCGGCGCGGACGACAAGGCGGGCATCGCCGCCATTATGACCGCCTGCGAGACCCTGATCCGCGAAAACCGCCCGCACGGGCGTGTCTGCGTTTGCTTCACGCCCGACGAGGAGGTCGGCCACGGCGCGGCACTGCTGGATCTGGAGCGCTTCGGCGCAGATTTCGCCTACACGGTGGACGGCGGCGAACTGGACGAGATCAACTACGAGACCTTCAACGCTGCTGCGGCCAAATGGGAGTTCGAGGGCTTCAACATCCATCCCGGCAGCGCAAAGAACAAGATGATCAACGCGAGCCTCGTCGCCATGGAGGTCAACGCCATGCTGCCTGCCGGCGATACGCCTGCACACACCGAGGGCTATGAGGGCTTCTTCCATCTGACCGAGATGAGCGGCGGCGTGGACAGGGCGACGCTGCAGTACATCATCCGCGACCATGACGCGGCGCGTTTTGCCGCGCGCAAGGACGCGATGCGCCATATTGAAGCGCTCATCAACGAAAAATACGGCGCCGGCACGGCGAAGCTCACGCTCACCGACCAGTACCGCAACATGTCCGAGATCGTCCTGCAGCACCCGGAGATCACGCGTCTGGCCGAGCAGGCGATCCGCCGTCTCGGCCTGGAGCCGAAGGCCTCTCCAATCCGCGGCGGTACGGACGGCGCCCAGCTGTCCTTCCGCGGTCTGCCCTGCCCGAACCTCGGCACCGGCGGCTACGCCTTCCACGGCCCCTTTGAGCACGCCACCGCCGAGGGGATCGAGGGCGCGGCGCAGATCGTGCTGAATATCATCGACGAGAACCTGAAATAGAGGAAACGCTGACCAAATGCCGCTTCGGTGCTTTGCGGTCTTTTTCCGCCACAGTTATGTCTCAAAAACTTGAAATACACAAAGTATTCCTGCGTTTTTTCGCCTTCATTGTGACATAAAAATCCTCGCAAATCACTCTTGCGGCATTTGATCAGCGTTTCCTAAACACGCGCGAAAGGGGAGCTTCCCATGAGCGGAAAACTCGGCGCAAGAAACTGGATCGCCCTGATCCTGGTCGGCCTGTTCGGCCAGTTTGCCTGGACGATCGAAAACATGTATTTCAACGTCTATCTCTATAACACCATCTCCCAGGACCCGCGCTACATCGCCGCGATGGTCGGCTGGTCCGCCGCTGCGGCCACGCTGACGACCCTGCTGATGGGCGTTCTGTCCGACCGCGTCGGTAAACGCCGGATCTTCGTCTCCTGCGGTTATATCCTCTGGGGCCTTTCAACGGCGGCCTTCGGCTACGTGACGAAGGAGAACGCCGCGCGGCTCTTCCCGGGTGCGAACACGGTCGCGGCTGCGGCGGTCAGCATCGTCGTGCTCGACTGCGTGATGACCTTCTTCGGCAGCACCGCCAACGACGCGGCCTTCAACGCCTGGGTCACGGACGTGACGAACGAGCATAACCGCGGCAAAGTCGAGAGCGTTCTGCAGATCCTGCCGCTCATCTCCATGCTGGTCATCTTCGCCGCCTTTGACGGCCTGACCCAGCAGGGGAGATGGCGCGAGTTTTTCAACATCTTCGGAGCGGCGGTCATCGCTGTTGGCCTGTTGAGCTTCCTTTTGCTGCGCGACGCTCCGACGCTTTCTCCGCGCGGGGGCGGCGCCAGGGAACTGCTCTACGGGCTGCGCCCCTCGGTGATGAAGTCAAACCCGGAGCTTTACCTGTCGCTGGCGGCCTTTGCGGTCTTTTCCATCGCGCTGCAGGTCTATTATCCGTATATCATCATTTACATCCAGAACTATCTGAAGATCGACAACTACGCGCTCGTCCTTGGCGTGGTGCTGATCCTCGCCTCTGCGGTCAGCGTGATCGCCGGCCGCTTCATCGACCGGGTCGGCAAGCTGCGCTTCGCCGTTCCGGCGGCGCTGGTGATGTTCGCGGGGCTTATCGGCATGTACTTTGTGCGCGGCAGCGTGCCCGTGATGATCGCGGGTACGGTGATGATGAGCGGGCATATGATGCTCTCCGCCGCGCTCTCGGCCAACATCCGCGACTGGACGCCGGAGGGCAAGGCCGGCCATTTCCAGGGCATCCGCATGATCTTCGCGGTGCTCCTGCCGATGATCATCGGGCCGAACATCGGCGCGGCGGTCATCCGCGGCAGCGAGAGCACCTATGTCGAGCTCGGCCAGGTGAAATCCGTGCCCACGCCGGGCATTTATCTGACGGCAGCGTTTATTCTGCTGCTCTGCCTGGTGCCGGTGTTCCTGCTGCGCAAGCGGGAGAAGAAGGCATGACGGACGTGATCCTGCGGCGCTTTCCGCTGGAGGGTAGCCCTGTTTCCGCCGAAGTGATCACGGCCGGACATATCAACAAAAGCTTTCTCGTGACCTGTGATTCGGGCCGACGCTATGTGCTGCAGCGCGTCAACCGATTCGTCTTTCACGACGTCGGCGCGATCATGGAAAACCTGCGCATGCTGCGGGAGTATCTTCACGACAGCAGGGAAGCGCCGCCGATGGTTTGCTTTATCGACACCGTCGACGGCCGGAGCTTTGCCGAAGACGCGGAGGGCGGAGCCTGGCGGCTCTGTCCCTATGTGGAAAACAGCCTCAGTCTGCTGCGGCCGGAGAATGAGACGGATTTTACCGAAAGCGCGCTGGCCTTCGGACGCTTTCAGTATGCCCTGCGCGACTTCCCGGTCGAGCGCCTGACGGATACGATTCCGCGGTTTCATGATACGCCGGAGCGCTTTCGCCAGCTGCGCGCGGCTATGGAGAGCGATCCCTGCGGCAGACGGAGCGAGGTCGAGCGGGAGCTGGACTTTGCGTTTGTGCGGGAAGAGCGGGCGTCCGTGCTCCAGACCTGCCGCGAGAGCGGGGAACTGCCCCTGCGCGTGACGCACAACGACACGAAAATGTCCAACGTCCTGCTGGATGTGAGGACCCGCCGAGCCCTTTGCGTCATTGATCTCGATACCGTGATGCCGGGCCTGTCGGCCTATGACTTCGGCGACGCGATCCGTGCCGGAGCGGCTACGGGCGCGGAGGACGGCGCGGGCATCCGCCTGGATCTGACGTATTATGCGGCCTTCGTCCACGGCTTTCTCTCCGCCTGCCCGCATCTGACGGCGCGGGAGCGGGAACTGCTGCCCCTCGGCGCCTGGACGATGACTATCGAATGCGGCGTACGCTTCCTGACTGATTATCTCAGCGGCGATCCCTATTTTTCCATCGATCATCCGTCCCACAACCTCGAACGCGCCTGCGCGCAGTTTTCTCTGGCCGCCGATATGGAGCACCGCTTCCGGGACATGCAGGAGATCGTGAAAAGATAACATAATATGGTTTACATAAAGCAAAACCCTCTCCCCAATGGCGGGGAGAGGGTTTTGCTTATTACGCTGTCTGATTTCAGCCGAGGAACACCTTGTCGCGCGTGATATCCTTGAGGCTCGCCGCGCCGCACATCTGCATCGTGGACTTGAATTCGCCGATGATCTTGTCCATATAGACCTTGAAGCCTTCTTCGGCGCTTCCGTAGATCATGTTCAGGATAGGGCGGCCGATCAGCACTGCGTCGGCGCCAAGGGCGATGGCGCGGAACACGTCCACGCCGGAGCGGATGCCGCCGTCGACAAAGATCGTGAGCTGGCCCTTGACGGCGTCGGCGATCGCGGGGAGCACCTCGGCGGTCGAGGGCGTGCCGCCCTGCACGCGGCCGCCGTGGTTGGAGACGACGATGCCCGCGGCACCTGCTTCCACGGCCTTCTTCGCACCGGCCACGGTCATGATGCCCTTGATGATGAAGGGACGGCCGGCGTAGTCGATGATCTCGCGCATCTCCTCCACGGATTTGCTGCCCGCGTTCGGATTCATCGCTTTGAGGAAGGGGAGACCGGCGCCGTCCACGTCCATGGCGGCGGCGAAGATCTTGTTTTCCTTGATGATGTCGAGCTTTTCAAACACGAATTCCTTGTTCCAGGGCTTGATTGTCGGGATGCCGACGCCCTCGACGGCGGCCATGTCTTTTACGGCGCTTTTCAGAATTTCGGGATTGACGCCGTCGCCGGTCAGCGCGGCCACGCCGTAATCATGGGCGGCCTTGATGAGGATCGTGTTGTATTCCTGATCCTTGTATTTGGGGCCGTAGTGGAGGTCGATCGCGCCGAGAGGTGCGGCGAAGATCGGCGCGGCAAAGCGGCGGCCGCCGAATTCGAAACCGATATCCGGATCGGCGTTCGGATTGAGCGTGTCCATGTTCACGCAGATCTCCTGCCACTTGTCAAAGTTCCGCGCGGCGACATTGCCGGGATATTTGCAGCCTGGCCCGGGCATGGCGTTTCCGCAGGCGCGCCCGTTGCAGACGGGGCAGTTTTTGCAGTAAGGGCCGACCTCGGTCCGGGCGGCTTCGTGGATTTCCTGATACGTCATGATAATTCCTCCTTATGTATTCCTGTCCCGTCAAAGGCGGGAATCATGTCCTTGGTGGCGGCCTCCGGCTCCTGCCAGTATCCGGTATCGATACCCCGGCGCCGCATATAATCGCACAGCCGCTCGTTAAGCTCCGGATCGACGCGCTGCTGCAGCGCGGGAAAACGCTCGAGCCCGGGCATCGGGGTATACTGGCTCATCAGTGAAAACAGCACGCTCCCGGCCGGGAATTCTTCCGCGACGAAATCAATCACGTCCATGCTGTTGAGGTCCTCGCCGGGCAGGATCAGGTGCCGGATCAGCAGACCGGAGCGCAGGATCCCGTCGCCGTCCATCTGAAAGGGACCGACCTGGCGGAACATCTCGCGGATGGCAGCGGCCGCGCGCTGCGGATAGTCCTCTGCGGCGGAGTACCGGCGGGCGAGAGCGCTTTTCCAGTATTTCATATCCGGCATGTAGATCTGCACCAGACCTTCCAGCATCCGCAGCGTCTCCGGCTTTTCATAGCCGCTGCTGTTCCAGACCACCGGAATGCCGAGCTCCAGCCCGTCCAGCGCCTCGGCGATGGCGCGGGTATAGTGCGTGGGCGTGACGAGATTGATGTTGTGCACGCCCTGATCCCGCAGGCGCAGGAAGGTATCCCGCAGCTGCGGCACTGTCAGCGAAGTTCCGCCTTGCCCGCGGCTGATCTCGCGGTTCTGGCAGAACACACAGCGCAGATTGCAGCCGGTAAAAAACACCGCGCCGGAGCCGCGTGTACCGCTGATGCAAGGCTCTTCCCCGAAGTGGGGCGCCGCCCGCGCGACCAGCGGGAGGGCGGGGCTTGCGCATACGCCGCCCGGCCTGTGATCGCCGCGCAGAGCGCCGCAGTTTCTGGGACAATCGCTGCAGATGTATTCCATGCCGTCTCCTGATGCAAAATCGGCAAAATGCCGAGAAAAAGTACCGTTCTGCTACGGATTATAGCGCGTATTTGTACAAATTGCAAGAATCGTAAATAATTTAAAAATGATGCATGATTTTTCGGAAAAATGTGCTAAAATGTTGTGCGGTTGAAAAGAAACCTATGCTTTTGATGATTTTTTGTGAGGAGAAGGAAAAGAGCGGTGCTGAACATCGTCCTGGTCGAGCCGGAGATCCCGCATAACACCGGCGCCATCGCCCGCACCTGCGCCGCCACCGGCGCGCGGCTGCACCTCGTGCGGCCCTTGGGTTTCGATATTTCCGACAAGGCGGTCAAGCGCTGCGGCCTCGATTACTGGTATCTGGTCGATATCTCCGTCTATGACAATCTGGACGAATATTTCCGCGTCAACGGCGATGAAAACCTTTTCCTCGCCACGACCAAGGCGCCGCATTCCTACGACGAGGCGGATTTCCGCGGCGACGTGACGCTGATGTTCGGCAAGGAGACGGCGGGGCTGCCGGAGTGGCTGCGCGAAAAATACCGTGAGCGCTGCATCCGGATCCCGATGATCGCCGAGGCAAGAAGCCTCAATCTCTCCAATTCCGTGGCTGTTCTGGCCTATGAGGCGCTGCGCCAGCAGGGCTTCCCGGGCCTGAAAGACACCGGCTGCATGGCCGGCGAATAAAGAGCGTTTCAAATTAAAAAATTTTTATAGGAGGATCAGCATGAACTACAACAAGAAGACCGTTTATGATGTTGACGTTGCGGGCAAGAAAGTCCTGCTCCGCTGCGACTTCAACGTCCCCCAGAACAAGGAAACCGGTGCGATCACCAGCGACAAGCGCATCGTCGCGGCGCTCCCCACCATTCAATATCTGCTCGATCAGGGCGCAGCCGTCATCGCCTGCTCCCACCTGGGCAAGCCCGTCGCCACCTTCGACAGCTTTGTGAAAAAGCAGGTCGAAAAGGGCAAGAAGGCCGAGGAAGTCACCCGCGAGAGCTGGGAGAAGTCCCTGCGCAAGCTGACCCTGGCCCCCGTCGCCCAGCGTCTGAGTGAGCTGCTCGGCCGTGAGGTCATTTTCGCCGCCGACACCGTCGGTGAGGACGCCATGGCCAAGGCCGCCGCGCTGCAGCCCGGCCAGATCATGCTGCTCGAGAACCTTCGCTTCGAGAAGGGCGAGACCAAGAACGATCCCGCGCTGGCCAAGAAGCTCGCCTCCATGGCCGAGCTCTACGTCTCCGACGCTTTCGGCACCGTGCACCGCGCCCACGCCTCCACTGCCGGCGTCGCTGCCTTCCTGCCCGCCGTCAGCGGTCTGCTGGTCGCCAAAGAGCTGTCCGTCATGGGCAAGGCTCTGGACGATCCCAAGCGTCCCTTCGTGGCCGTCCTCGGCGGCGCCAAGGTCTCCGATAAGATCAACGTCATCAACAACCTCCTCGAGAAGGCCGACACCATCATCATCGGCGGCGGCATGGCCTACACCTTCAAGAAGGCCCAGGGCTTCGAGATCGGCAAGTCTCTGCTGGAGGCTGACCGCCTGGACTACGCCCGCGAGATGATCGCGAAGGCCGAAGAGCGCGGCGTGAAGTTCCTGCTGCCCGTGGACAACCTCGCGGCTGCCGAATTCTCTGCTGACGCCGAGCCCGTTCTCGTCGAGGGCAATATCCCCGAGGATCTAATGGGCATGGACATCGGCCCCAAGACCGTGGAGATCTTCTCCGAGGCTGTCAAGGGCGCCGGCACCATCGTGTGGAACGGACCCATGGGCGTGTTCGAGTTCGATAAGTTCGCCGGCGGCACCAAGGCCATGGCGAAGGCTCTGGCCGAGAGCGGAGCCATCACCATCGTCGGCGGCGGCGACTCCGCGGCTGCGGTCGAGAAGCTCGGCTTTGCCGACAAGATCACCCACATTTCCACCGGCGGCGGCGCTTCCCTGGAATTCCTGGAAGGCAAGGAGCTGCCGGGCGTGGCCTGCCTGCTTGACAAGTAATTTCATTCCTATAGATTGGAGAGTAATCATGAACAGAAAGTATCGTAAGACCGTGATCGCGGGCAACTGGAAGATGAACATGACCGCGTCCGAGATTAAGCCCTTCATCGAGCAGCTCAAGGAGAACATGCCCAAGACCCGCGCCTGCGACGTCGTCCTCTGCACCCCCGCCGTGATGATCCCCGCGATGATCAAGGCCGGCAAGGAAGTCAAGGTCGCTGCCGGCGGCCAGGACGTCTCCAAGTACGAGAAGGGCGCCTACACCGGTGAAGTTTCCGCCACCCAGCTTGCCGATATCGGCACCAAGTACTGCATCGTCGGCCACTCCGAGCGCCGCCAGTACCACGGCGAGGACGACATGCTCGTCAACGCCAAGGCCCGCGCCCTGCTGGAAAAGGGCATTGCCCCCATCATCTGTGTCGGTGAGAGCCTTGAGCAGCGCGAAGCCGGCGTGACCATGGAGTACGTCGCTTACCAGGTCAAGGCCGCCCTCAACGGCATCGACGCCACTCAGCTGCGCCGCTGCATCATCGCCTATGAGCCCATCTGGGCCATCGGCACCGGCAAGACCGCTACTTCCGAGCAGGCACAGGAAGTCTGCGAGGGCATCCGTGCCGTCATCCGCAAGATCTACGGCGCCCGTCCCGCCCGTGCCGTCAGCATCCTCTACGGCGGCAGCATGAACGCCAAGAACGCGGCCGAGCTGCTGGCTCAGCCCGACATCGACGGCGGCCTCATCGGCGGCGCTTCCCTCAAACCCGTGGACTTCGCGACCATCATCGCGGCTTCCAACCAGTAAAATACTTCAACGAAAACCCGCTGCGCTGGGCTTTTCGTTGAGGGATTTCGCCCTGCTGCGCGCACTCGCTTGCGTGAGACGCTCGCACACTGGCAGAGCGCAAAGTGTGTTTTCCGAGGTACACGCCCCCGGAAAACACGATCAAACAGTTTTTTTCGCTGCGGCGAAAAAACTCTGCGAGGCTTTTTCATTCTGCACCGATGGAGCGGGCAGCACCGCTCCATCGGTGCGTATAAGAGGAGAATTATTATATGAAAAAAGCAGTTCTCGTGATCCTGGACGGCTTCGGCATCGCGCCGCCCACCGCGGGCAATGCGATCGCGCAGGCGAAGAAGCCCAACCTGGACAAGCTCTTTGCCGAATACCCCCACACCCAGCTTCAGGCCTCCGGCCTGGACGTCGGTCTGCCCGAGGGCCAGATGGGCAACTCCGAGGTCGGCCATACCAACATCGGCGCCGGCCGCG
>CAMNOV010000043.1 GCA_946547105.1 uncultured Clostridia bacterium
TCGACATGTGGGAAGACTTCTGCAACAAGTACCCCATCATCTCCATCGAAGACGGCCTGGGCGAGGACGACTGGGAAGGCTGGCAGCGCATGACCAAGCGCCTGGGCGGCCGCATCCAGCTCGTCGGCGACGACCTGTTCGTCACCAACGCCGAGCGCGTCAAGAAGGGCATTGAGCTCGGCGCCGCGAACGCCGTGCTGATCAAGGTCAACCAGATCGGCTCCCTGACCGAGACCCTCGACGCCATCCAGACCGCCAACCGCGCCGGCTACACCGCCATCGTCTCCCACCGCTCCGGTGAGACCGAGGACACCACCCTGGCCGACATCGCCGTGGCTGTCAACGCCGGTCAGATCAAGACCGGTGCTCCCTCCCGCACCGACCGCGTCGCCAAGTACAACCAGCTGCTCCGCATCGAGGAAGAGCTGGACAACGACGCCAAGTACCCCGGCATGGCCGCGTTCTTCAACATCCGCTGAAGCGCAGTCAAACCGTAACAAAAACCCTCCGGTGAAAACCGGAGGGTTTTCTTTGCAAACGAATCCAGCTTCCGTCATCCCGCCCGGAGCGCAGAGGAGACGCAGGGGCTGCCGCCCCCGGCAGCCCGGCGGAAGAGCCCTTCAAAAGCAAAAAACTCCGGCGAATTCGGACTTTGCATCCGTTTTCGCCGGAGGGTTTTCTTTGCAAACGAATCCAGCTTCCGTCATCCCGCCCGGAGCGCAGAGGAGACGCAGGGGCTGCCGCCCCCGGCAGCCCGGCGGAAGAGCCCTTCAAAAGCAAAAAAACTCCGGCGAATTCGGACTTTGCATCCGTTTTCGCCGGAGATCTCTTTCACAGTTTTTCGCACTGTGCGGGTTGCCGCCAGCCGTCACGGCCGGATCAGCCGATCTTTTCGCAGAAGGTGTCGATCACGAAGTCGTGCAGCCACTGCTCGTCGGGGTAAAACTCCGCGTAGCGCTCGCCCTTCGTCACGACGCCGGGAATCTGGATGACCGTGTCGCCTTTAAATTCGACGCCGACCAGCTGCTGGGCCAGATAGCTGACCTCGTCAACGCTGAGGTTGGCGGTCATGAAGGGCTTGAGCTGGTTGTACATGCTCATGGCGGCGGTCGGATCCTTTTTGATGATGTCCTTCGCCTGCATGGCCATCGCCCGGACGACCAGCTTCAGATCGCGCAGACCGCGCTGGGTCGCGCTGTCGATCTCGCTGTGGTCGCGGTAGCGGATCAGCCGCTGCAGCTGGTAATCCGACAGTTTGACGGTCGCTCCCTTCAGGAAGTTATAGTCCAGAAAGCTGTAATCCTCCGGGAAGGTGATCTCCAGGCCGCCGAGCGCCTGGTTGATGACCGGGATGGAATCGTAATCCATGGCGGCAAAGCGCGTGATCGGCACGCCGTAAAGCAGATTGCTGACCGCGTCCGCCGTCAGCTCGCAGCTGAGCGTACCGCCGTCGCCGTAGCTGTGGGAGGCGGAGATATTGTTGAACACGGTGTCCAGGTAATTGCCCTGCTCGTCGAGCATCAGCATCTTGGCCATCGTGTCGCGCGGGATATAGAGCACGGACAGGCTGCCGCGGCCGCTGTCCATAATGACCAGGGCCAGGATATCCGCGTTGCCGCCGTTGGAGACCATGTCGCCGCTCCAGAAGTTGGGATCGTTCATGTAGTCGATGCCCATGATCAGCAGGGTCTGCACGTCCGTCCGGTAGCGGTAGGTCGTGCCGTCCTCGTCGACCCAGTCGGGCCGCTCGCCGGCCGTCTTCCCGTTCAGGATCTCCGCAGTCGTCTGCTCCGCCGCATCCCGCTGCCAAAGCACCTTCTGCATCTCGGAGCTCGTCCGGTCAGCAAACATGCCGGCGCGCAGGCTGTTGGTATAGCGCAGGAAACCGAAGACGCCCACCGCGGCCAGCACCAGCAGTCCCGCCAGCGAGGCTAGCACGATGGCAAGCGTCCTGCCCTTGGAGCGGCGGCGCCTGCTTTTTTTCTGCTGCTGGGCTGTCGTCACTTTATCTTTATAATATGACATGTTTCCTCCCGTCAGCCGACTGCCGAGGCCGTGGAGACGCCCTCCTGGTCCGATTCCAGCACGCCCTGCACCAGATAGCGGTAGGCAGGATTGGCGATGCAGGTGGACAGGGTGATGATCCGATCGTCCGGCGTGACCTCGACCGTGCGGTCAAAGATGGCCTTGACCTCGTGCGAATAGATGTGGTCGATATAGGCCTGCCGTTCCTCGCGCGTCGACGAGGGGAACTTCACGATCAGGTTCAGATTGTCCGTCCGGTAGGCGGCGAAGATCCTGTAGGTGAGCACGCGGTCCGGCGTATAGACCAGGATCGTCCGGTGCTCGTTGAAAAATTCCTCGTCCTCAAAGTTGTGCAGCGTGGCGAACATGCTGCCGTCGAGCATATTGTGGCCGTAGAGCACGGTGTTGAAGTCGCTGTAGTCCCGTGCGTTCTCGCCGAGCATGAAGACGGAGCCGTAGGGCGAATAAGCGCGCTGGAAGTTGCGGTTGAGATAGATGCGCATCTGCGTATCATCATAGAGGATCGGATAGTCCACCGCGGTGCCGTCCACCTCGATCCAGCCGATGATATCCTCGTTCTGCGCGAGCAGGAAGGCAAAATCGATCGGGATCGGGACGCGCTCATCCTGCGCGGGCTGCGTTTCCCCGTTCTGTGCCGTCTCTTCGGCCATCCGCGCGGCCTCGGCCCGGGCTGCTTCGGCCAGCGCCTGGTACTCGCGGTTGGACTTCTGATAGAGGAAGAGCATGTACACGATGCTGAGGATGGCCAGCGCCATCACCAGCAGGCTCACCAGGCTGATGATCCGGTATACTTGTTTGTTCTTCATTTTTCCAAAAAAAGATGGGGCCGTCTTTGCAGCCAGCCCCATGTGTCGCAGATTTGGTATTGGTTACTTGGATTTGCGATTGCTGACGATAAACGCCGCACCGGCGCCGCAGGCAACAACGGCAAGCGCCACGATCGCAATGGAGCCCGTAGTCGGAGAATGCGGGTCGACAGGAGGCTCACCGCCCTGGTTGGACTCAGCAGCAAAAGCGGGCACGGAGATGCAGGCGATCAGCAGAACAGCCAGAAGCAGAGCGACTAATTTCTTCATAAGACAGCATCCTTTCTTTTGGGCAGTCGATGATAAATCCGCTGCCGCCGGGCAAAGTGCCCGTTTTCATACCTGACATTATAAACTCTTGTTTTCCTTCTGTCAACCGAAAAAAACAGGTAGTTTTCTATTTTCTGGATGCCTCGGCGGCCTTTTTTTCTGTGCATTCTACATATTGACAAGCAAGCCGCCCTACCTTTATAATGATTATCGCATAGCGAAATCGATCGAGATTTCGATCGATTTCGCTGCCAAACGACAAGTTTGGCAGCGAATGATTTGAGAAATCATTCGTGCGATGCTCATTGCATTGCTTATCTGGCACAGCAGTTTCTCTGCTGTGCTGAGCCGCAAAAGCGGCTCGGCGGAACGCTTTTAGCGTTTCGCCACCAGATAATCAATATAATCTTCATATCAAAAAGACGGCCCGGCGAGATCGGATGAGAGCAGGCCGCAGGCTCCGCGGGGCCTCTGCCCAACGGCGCTGTCCCATCCGCCCCTCTGCCCGGTTTTTGCGGCCTGCCAAGGCATCACCGCAGGCCGGGTATCTTCATTTTACCGAAGGGAGAACGACCATGGCGAAAATCATCAACGAACCCAGCCATACCTTTAACGAATACCTCCTGATCCCCGGCTATACCCCCATCAGCTGCCGCTCCGAAAAGGTCACGCTCAACACCCCGCTGGTCAAATTCCGCAAGGGTCAGGAAGAATGCCCCCTCCGGATGAACATCCCGATGGTCTCCGCGATCATGCAGTCCGTCTCCGGTGAGCGTCTGGCGGTCGCGCTGGCCAAAGAGGGCGGCGTCAGCTTTATTTACGGCTCCCAGTCCGTCGAGGACGAGGCGGCCATGGTTCGCCGCGCCAAGAGCACCAAGGCCGGCTTTGTCCGCAGCGATTCCAATATCAGCCCGGACAAGACCCTGCGCGACGTGCTGGATCTCAAGGCCCGCACCGGCCACTCCACCATCGCCGTGACCGAGGACGGCACTGCCGAGGGCAAGCTCGTCGGCGTCGTCACCAGCCGCGACTACCGCGTCAGCCGCATGGAGCCGGACACCCCGGTTTTCAGCTTCATGACGCCCTTTGACAAGCTCATCTGGGCCAAGGAGGGCACCACCCTCAAAGAGGCCAACGACATCATCTGGGAGCACAAGCTCAACTCCCTGCCCATCATCGACGACGCCGGCCGCCTGTGCTACTTCGTCTTCCGCAAGGACTACGAGAGCCACAAGGCCAATCCCAACGAGCTGCTCGACGCGAGCAAGCGCTACGTTGTCGGCGCGGGCATCAACACCCGCGACTACGAGACCCGCGTGCCCGCCCTGCTGGAGGCCGGCGCGGACGTGCTGTGCATCGACTCCTCCGAGGGCTTCACCGACTGGCAGCGCTTCACTCTGGCCTGGATCCGCGAGAAATACGGCGACAGCGTAAAGGTCGGCGCCGGCAACGTGGTGGACGCGGCGGGCTTCCGCTTCCTGGCCGAGTGCGGCGCGGACTTCGTCAAGGTCGGCATCGGCGGCGGCAGCATCTGCATCACCCGCGAGACCAAGGGCATCGGCCGCGGCCAGGCCACCGCGCTCATCGACGTCTGCGCCGAGCGCGACCGCTACTTTGCCGAGACCGGCGTCTACGTGCCCGTCTGCTCCGACGGCGGCATCGTCTACGACCACCATATCACCCTGGCGCTGGCCATGGGCGCTGACTTCGTGATGCTGGGCCGTTACTTTGCCCGCTTTGACGAAAGCCCCACCAACAAGGTCAACATCGGCGGCACGTATTATAAAGAGTACTGGGGCGAAGGCTCCGCCCGCGCGCGCAACTGGCAGCGCTACGACATGGGCGGCAGCAGCAAGCTGAGCTTCGAGGAGGGCGTGGATTCCTACGTGCCCTACGCCGGCTCCCTGAAGGACAACGTCGCCATGACGCTCAGCAAGGTGCGCCACGCCATGTGCAACTGCGGCGCGCTGACGATCCCCGAATTCCAGGAAAAGGCGGTGCTGACGCTCGTGTCCGCCACCACCATCGTCGAGGGCGGCGCCCACGACGTCATCAAGAAGGACAACGTGTCCGCCATCCACTGAGCGGGCAATAGCCGAACAATTCAGAAACAGAGGTGTATTCAAATGAGCCGAATGGTAGGAACCGTTTCCCGCGGTATCCGCGCCCCCATCATCCGTGAGGGCGATGATCTGAAACAAATCGTGGTCGAGTCTGTGCTTGAGGCCGCCGCGCAGGAGGGCTTTGCCTTCCATGACCGCGACGTCGTCGCCATGACCGAGGCCATCGTCGCCCGCGCGCAGGGCAACTACGCGACTGTGGACGACATCGCCGCCGACGTGCGGCAGAAGCTTGGCGGCGAGACCGTGGGCGTCATCTTCCCCATCCTCAGCCGCAACCGCTTCGCCATCTGCCTGCGCGGCATCGCCATGGGCGCGAAGAAGGTCGTGCTGATGCTCTCTTACCCCTCCGATGAAGTGGGCAACCACCTGGTCGACTGGGATTCCCTGGACGAAAAGGGCATCGACCCCTACCGCGACGTGCTGACGCTCGAGAAATACCGCGAGCTCTTCGGCTATCAGAAGCACCGCTTTACCGGCGTAGACTACGTCGACTACTACGCCGAGCTGATCCGCGGCTGCGGCGCGGAGGTCGAGATCCTCTTCGCCAACGACGCGCGCGAGATCCTGAAGCACACCAAAAACGTCATCCACTGCGACATCCACACCCGTGCCCGCACCAGCCGCATCCTCAAGGCCGCCGGCGGCGAGCGCATCTTCGGTCTGGACGAGCTGATGACCGCGCCGGTCGACGGCAGCGGCTACAACGAGCAGTACGGCCTGCTGGGCTCCAACAAGGCCACCGAGGACAAGGTCAAGCTCTTTCCGCGCGACTGCCAGCCCCTGGTGGACGCGATCCAGGCGGAGCTGCAGGAGAAGACCGGCAAGCACATCGAGGTCATGGTCTACGGCGACGGTGCCTTCAAGGATCCGATCGGCAAGATCTGGGAGCTGGCCGACCCCGTCGTCTCCCCCGCCTACACCGCCGGCCTCGTCGGCACGCCGAACGAGCTCAAGCTCAAGTACCTCGCGGACAACGACTTCGCCTCCCTTTCCGGCGAGGCGCTGAAGGAAGCCATCAGCGGCGAGATCCGCAAGAAGGATGGCAGCCTTGTCGGCCAGATGGTCTCCGAGGGCACCACGCCCCGCCGCCTGACCGACCTGATCGGTTCGCTCTGCGACCTGACCTCCGGCTCCGGCGACAAGGGCACCCCCATCGTCTTCATCCAGGGCTACTTTGACAACTACACCGCCGAATAAACGGCGAAAAAAGAGAACCCGCAGGAGCGTTTTCTCCTGCGGGTCTTTTTATTTTTCGCGAATAATTGAGGCAACGGGGCCATGCATGTAAGCCATCCCCTTGAGGGGAAGGTGGCTCGGCCCGATCTCCCGCGAGGGGCGAGACGGATGAGGTGTCGCCCTTGCCAGTTCAACAACGTTGACCTGAAACGGTCAGTTCCCACCTCATCCGCCCCAGTTTTCGAACTGGGGCACCTTCCCCTCAAGGGGAAGGCATAATGTTCCGCTTATTTCTCGTCCTCCATTTCGAGGATCTTGCGAAACTGCGTCTCGTAGAGCTCGCGGTACACGCCCTCGCGCGCCAGCAGCTCCTCGTGCGTGCCGGATTCGGCGATCACGCCGTTCTGGACGACGAGGATGCGGTCGGCCTTGAGGATGGTGGAGAGCCTGTGCGCGATGACGATGCTGGTGCGCCCCTCCATCAGCGCCTCCAGCGCCTCCTGGATCGCGTTTTCGGTGATGGAGTCGAGCGCCGAGGTCGCCTCGTCGAGGATGAGGATCTTCGGATCCTTCAAGATCACGCGGGCGATCGACAGGCGCTGCTTCTCGCCGCCGGAGAGCTTGAGGCCGCGGTTGCCCACGACGGTGTCCAGGCCATCGGGCTGGCCCGCGATGAATTCGCTCAGATTGGCGATGTAGCAGGCGGCCTCGATCTCCTCGGGCGTGGCCTCCGGCTTGGCGTAGAGCAGGTTCTCGCGGATCGTGCCGTTGAAGAGATAGCTGTCCTGGGTCACCACGCCGATCTGCCCGCGCAGGTAGCTCAGGTCGAAGTCCCGCACGTCCACGCCCGCGATGCGCACGCTCCCCTCGACCACGTCGTACAGCCGCGGGATCAGATTGACCACCGTGGACTTGCCGGAGCCGGAGGGGCCGACGATGGCGTACATCTTCCCCGCCGGCACGGTGAAGTCGATATCGGTCAGCAGCGGCTTTTCCGGACTGTAGGAAAAGGCCACATGGTCGTAGACGATGTCGGCCTCGCTCACATCGGGCTTCTGCCCGTGTTCCGGGGAGCGGATGGGGATCGGCATGTCGAAATACTCGAAGATGCGGGTGAAGAGCGCGAGCGACCGGGTAAAGTCCACGTGGATGTTCAGCAGGCTCTCCACCGGGCGGTAGAGCCGGTTGATCAGCGAGACCGTGGCCGTGATGGTACCGACGGTGAGCGCGGGATCGGCGCGCGAAATGATGAACCAGCCGCCCGCGAAGTATATCAGCAGCGGGCCGAGCTGCGTGAACATGCCCATGACCACCCGGAACCAGCGGCCGCTGTTCTGCTCCTTGAGCGAGAGCTTCGTGACCTCGCCGTTGACCTTCTCAAAGCGCTGATACTCCGCCTCCTCGCGGGTGAAGAGCTTCACGAGCAGCGAACCCGAGACCGAGAGCGTCTCGTTGATGAGCTGGTTCATCTCGTCCTGCTTGGCCTGCGACTGCGTCATCAGCTGGTAGCGCTTCTTGCCGACGCTCTTGGTGGGCAGGATCAGCAGCGGGATGACCACGATGCCGACGATGGCGAGCTTCCAGCTCATCGTGAAGAGCGCGACGAGCGTGGTCACCACGGTGGCGATGTTCGACACGATGCTCGAGAGCGTCCCCGAAATGACCGAGCTCACGCCGGAGATATCGGTATTCATGCGGGTGATGATGTCGCCCTGCTTCTCCGAGGTGAAAAAGGCGTGCGGCATGTGCAGCAGATGGTCGTACATCTGGTTCTTCATGTCGAAGATGATGCGCTGGGAGATCCAGGCGTTGATATAGCTCTCCAGCACGGAGATGACCTGCGAGGCCGTCAGCGTGACGAAGGCCAGGATCAGCAGCTGCACCAGCAGGCGCATGTTCTTGCCCACCAGCGCCTCATCCACGATCTTGCCGGTGATGATGCTGGGCAGCAGGCCCACCGCCGCCGACAGCAGGATCGTCACGAACACCAGCAGAAACTGCGGCCAGTAGGGCTTCAGATAGCCGAGGATGCGGCGGATCAGCGCGCCGCTGACCTTGGGCAGATTCTGCTTCTCCTCGTCCGTCAGAAAGCCGCGGGGCCCGAGGCCCCGTCCGGGTCCGGCCATGGGATCACTTCCTTTCCCTGTCATACATAAATAGATTGTATCCCATGGATCGGCCCGCGTCAATCGTTTTCCTTTACTTTCGTCCCTGCATCCGCTATACTGAAAGGTACGGAATATGACTGGAGAAAAGCCCCATGGATTTTACCGAAATTTGCGATAGTCTGGCCGAGCAGTGGCCGCCTTGGAGCGAGCGCATCCGGATGCTGGAATTCCGGGAGTCCCTCGCCGCGCGGCCGGTGGACAACGACGGCCGGAACATCTTATATAACGAACGGCTGCTGCGCTACGTGACGCCGGAGGACTGCCGCTACTATGTCGCCCGGGAGCTGCTGCACCTGCAGCTCAATCACTTTGGCCGCCGCGGCGACCGGGACGCGCGGCTGTGGAAAAAGGCCGGCGACGCGGTGGTGAACGCGATGCTCCGCGACGAGGGCTTTGCCCTGCCGATGAACGCGGTGCTGCCGCCGGAGGACGCCGAAGTGAGCGCGGAGGCGCTCTACCGCGTGTTCTTAAAGGACGAGGAGCAGAAGGACGGGCAGGACGAATCCAACGAGGTCGAGCTCATCCCCGACCCGCGGCCCGACCCGAAGGACAAGCGCGCGGGGAAAGATACCACCTCGCAGGAGCGCGCGATCGAGGACCCGGGCCTTGCGGCGATCGTGGCGGGCCTGGCCGAGATGCTCGAGCCGAGCACCCAGCTCGATTTCGACTGGTTCCCCGGCAGCACGATCCGCGACGGCATGCTGCGGCACGAATTTCGCGCCTATCCGGTGGCGCACGCCGAGATCCTGCTCGACACCAGCGCCTCCGTGGACGCCGATCTTCTCCGCGCCTTCGTGCGCGGGGTAAAAGGCCTGCTGCGGGCGGACGCGGTCGTGCGCGTCGGCTGCTTTGACACCCGCTTTTACGGCTTCCAGGAGATCCACACCGAGGACGACATCCAGAAGCTGGAGCTGCGCGGCGCGGGCGGCACCGATTTTCACGCCGCGATCAATGCCTTCACCGGCGACGCGGAAAACCGCATCATCTTTACCGACGGCTTTGCCGAAATGCCCGAGCAGCGCTGCGACGCGATCTGGGTGGTCTACGGCAGCACGACG
This sequence comes from uncultured Clostridia bacterium, assembly GCA_946547105.1. Taxonomy (GTDB): domain Bacteria; phylum Bacillota; class Clostridia; order Oscillospirales; family Oscillospiraceae; genus Limivicinus. The sequence continues at coordinate 9,648 of CAMNOV010000043.1, forward strand.
ATCCACCCGCCCGGCGGGCGCGTGATCTACAGCCGCCCGACAGAGGAGAAAGAGAAGCATGAAATCGATTTTCTTATCACATGAGCAGGTCTTTGAGCGCCCCCTGCCCTTCTTCCGCACGGTGGGCGCCGCGGCCCCGGCCACCGATCTGGCCCTGATGACCGCCACGGACGACGGCTTCCTGTTCGACGCCGGCGGCGGGATCAACTATTTCCTCTCGGACGGCTGCGTGGACCGCTTCGGCCGGGACGAGAGCTGCCCGGCCTGCGCGCTGCGCCCGGCGCTGCTGCTCGACGAGGGCGAGGAGCGCCTGCTGCGGCGCGTCCACCGCGAGGGCGGCGTGAGCTTCGCCGAATTCGGCGTCTACCCGACCGTCATCCTCGACCGGAGCCTGCGCGACATGGCCAAACGCGACGACGAGCGCGGTGCGCTCTTTGCCACGGGCCGCACGCTCTCCCTCGGCGGGCGGGATCTGCCGGTCTACGCCGTCGGCGGCAAGCGCGTGGTGCGCGTCGAGCTGGAAAGCGGCGGCGTGAGCGGCTACGTGCAGCTCTCGGACGGCACCGTGGCCGCCGAGGGCGAGGCCGTGTTCCTCGAGCTGCGGCCGGTCCGCTGGCTCTACGACGAGGGCCGCGGCCTGCTGCTGAGCTGCCAGGCCTTGCTGGGCGGTCTGACGCGCGAAGAGGGCATCGATTATGTAAACCAAAATTTCCTGCAGGACCTGCTTTTTAACGAGGAAACAGCGCTGCCGGAGGCGGCTCCTTACCGCCTGGAGACGCACGACGAGCTCAGCCTCATCCGCGCCTACGTTGATGCGGACATCCCTGTGTTCCTGCACGGCCTGTCCGGCGACGGCAAGAGCGACCGCGTGCGGCAGATCGACCCCGAGGTGCTGGACATCGAGCTGGTGAACGAAAACCCCGAGACGATCAACGGCCGCGCCATCTACAACGAGGCCAAGGACGAGATCGTGGACATCAAGCCCGTGTGGCTCGTCAAGCTCGAGCGCCTGTGCGCCGACGGCAAGCCCCATATCCTCTTTTTCGACGAGCTCACCAACGCCACCAAGCAGACCCAGTCCGTCATTTTCAAGATCGTGCTGGAGCGCTTTGTCAACAACCGCTGGGCCCTGCCGAGCAACGCGCGCATCGTGGCCGCCGGCAACGACCGCAGCGAGTCGAGCGCCTCGCACGACCTGGCCGAGCCGCTCTTCGGCCGCTTTGCGCACATCTACATCCGCACCACCGTTGAAAACTGGATGCCCTGGGCGCTGCGCAATCATATCAATCCCTATGTGCTGGAGTTTCTGGCCAACAACGACCTCTATCTGCGCACGCCCTACACCGGCACCGAGGGTCACGCCGACCCGCGGCGCTGGGAGATGGTCTCCAAGGCGCTGGACAGCTCCGGCAACGATTTTTCGCTACTCGCGCCCATCGTCGGGCGCGACACGGCCGAGGCCTTTGTCCGCTTCTTCCAGGCGCAGCAGCAGATGACCGCCCTGGGCGAATATACGGACGAAGAGCTGGACCGCTTCAGCGTGGCGCGGCGCTATCAGCTGGCGCAGCAGTGCCTGTCCTGGGCCGCCGGACGGCCGAGGGAAGCGCGGGCGCTGGTCGAACGGCTCGGACCGGAATACCTGGCCTGGTTCGATTACGTGCTGCGCCGCCGCGGAGGGCAGGTCTCGTGAAGGCGGCGCGCTGCCTGGCGCTGCTGGCGGCGCTGCTGATGCTGGCCGGCTGCGCGGCCGCGGCGACGCCGGAGCCGACGTCCGCCCCCACGCCCGAGCCGACGACCGCACCAACGCCCGCGCCCACGCCGGAGCCTACACCGGAACCGACGCCCTGCCCGCATCCGGCCTGGGAAGACGGGAGCTGCACCGCCTGCGGCCTCGCCTGCTCCCACCCGTCCCACGACGCGGAGACGCGGCAGTGCAGCACCTGCGGGGAGCTCGTGCCTCATCATTATATCAGCTTTCGCTGCACGCTCTGCGGCGCGGAGGCGGTCTTTGAAACGGAGCAGGTCCCGCGCGGACTGTTTGAGCCCTGCGCGCATGCGGGCACGGTGGAGATGCTCAGCTACACGACGACGGACTACCGCCCCGGGCCCTACGGCGAGGCGCCCGGGCCGATCGAAAAGCAGATGGCGGTGTACCTCCCCTATGGCTATGACCCGGCGGAGAAGTACGACCTGCTGATCCTGCTGCACGGCATCGGCGGCAGCGAGCGCTACTGGCTGGTCAATCCCCAGGATTACCGCTACCCCTCGGAGGACATGGTCTACACGGCGAATCTGCTGGACAATCTGATCGACGCGGCAGCCTGCCGGCCGATGATCGTGGCTGCGCCGACGTTCTACCGCAACAGCGCCTATCCCGACGATTATCTGCGCGCGCTGGACCAGCCGGCCTTCACCTGCGAGCTGCGGGAGGATATTCTGCCCGCGCTGGTGGAAGCCTACAGCACCTGGGCCGACGAGGCCACGCCGGAGGCGATCGCGCGGGCGAGAGATCACTTTGCCTACGCGGGGCTGTCCCAGGGCTCGATCTACGCCTATACCTCGGTGATCCCGGAGTGTATCGACCTGTTTGCCTCCTTCGGCTGCTTTTCCGGCAGCGACGGCTCAATGCCGCGGGTGGCGGAGACGCTGAACAGCCCTCCGGAGAGCGAGCTGCCGATCCGCGTGTTTTACAACAGCGTCGGCAACGCCGACAGCTTCTATTCCCTGCACTGGAACCATTATTATGATCTGACGGCGCGCTGTGACGGGCTGACGGAGGGAGAAAACGCCGTGTTCACCACGCTGCAGAACCTTCCGCATACCTACGCGGCCTGGAGCCTGGGGCTGTACAACTTCCTGCCGCTGCTGTTTTCCATGCCATAAAACTGAAAGACCGCCCGACAGACGGTTTTTCCCGATCTGTTCTGCCCGTATTGACGGCTTCCCCTTGAGGGGAAGCTCCGCGAAGCGGTGATGAGGTGTTTTCCCGGCCGACTGCTCTCCACCTCATCCGCCCCGGTGTGCACCGGGGCACCTTCCCCTCAAGGGGAAGGCGTTTCGCTCGGCATACTTCTGAACGCAAAAGAAACTGCCCGGAGCTTTCGCTCCGGGCAGCTTCTTTCTAAAAACTAAGAACTAAAAACTAAAAACTCACTTCCCCGCCATAGCCTTGTACTGGGCGTAGCGGCGGGCCGTGAATTCCTCGGCTTCCTTGAACAGGAGCTCTGCGCGCTCCGGGAAGGTGCGGGTCAAGGACGAGAAGCGGACCTCGCCCATCATGAACTCGCGCAGCTTGCCGTTGGGCTCCTTGCTGTCGAGCACGAAGGGGTTCTTGCCCTTCTCGATGTTCTCGGGGATGTAGCGGAACAGGGGCCAGTAGCCGCACTCGACCGCGAGCTTCTCCTCGGCCTGGGCCTTGCCCATGCCGTTGACCAGACCGTGGTTGATGCAGGGCGCGTAGGCGATGATCAGGGACGGACCCTTGTGCATCTCGGCCTCCTTGAGGGCCGTGATGAGCTGGGCGGGATTGGCGCCCATGGCGACCTTGGCGACGTAGACGTTGTCATAGACCATCGCGATGCGGCCCAGATCCTTCTTCGCGGTCGCCTTGCCGGCGTTGGCAAACTGCGCCACCGCGCCGATGGAGGTGGCCTTGGAGGCCTGGCCGCCGGTGTTGGAATAGACCTCGGTGTCCACGACGAGGATGTTCACGTCGACGCCGGAGGCGAGGACGTGGTCGAGGCCGCCGTAGCCGATGTCGTAAGCCCAGCCGTCGCCGCCGTACATCCACATGCTCTTCTTGACCAGCGTGTCGGTGCGGTCCTTCAGCCACTGCAGGTCGGCGCTCTCGTCCGCGGTGGCAGCGAGGGCGGCCTTCAGCGCCTCGGAAACGGCGCGGGTCTCGTTGGGATCGTCGCCGCGGTCGAGCCAGGCCTGCAGCGCGGCCTTCAGGCTCTCGTCCGCAGTCGCGGCAAGGGCGGCCTCGGCGTGGGTCCTGGCCTGGCGGCGCATCTGGTCGACGGACAGGCACATGCCGAGCGCGTACTCGGCGTTGTTCTCGAACAGGGAGTTCGAGGGCGCGGGGCCATAGCCCGCGGCGGTCTTGGCATAGGGGAAGGTCGGCGTGGAAGAGCCGACGACGTAGGTGCAGCCGGTGGCGTCGGCGATATACATGCGCTCGCCGAAGAGCTGGGTCATCAGCTTCATGTAGGGCGCCTCGCCGCAGCCGGCGCAGGAGCCGTTGAACTCGTAGAGCGGGCGCTGGTACTGACTGCCTCTGACGCTGAACTTATCCATAGGATTCTGCTTTGTCGGAAGACCCACAAGGAAATCCCAGTTCGGCTGCTCGTGCATCTGTCTCTCCAGCGGCTCCATGACGAGGGCCTTGTTCTTGGCCGGGCAGACATTGGCGCAGCTGGAGCAGCCCTGGCAGTCGATCGGGTCGACCTGGATGCGGTAGGTGTAGGCCTCAAAGCCCTTGCCGAGGGCCTTCTTGGTGACCATGCCTTCGGGCGCGGCGGCCTTCTCCTCCTCCGTCACGAGGAAGGGACGGATGCAGGCGTGCGGGCAGACGAGCGAGCACATGTTGCAGCCGATGCAGTTTTCGGGGATCCACTTCGGCACGTTCGTGGCGATGCCGCGGCGCTCGTATTTGGAGGTCTCCACCGGGCTGACGCCGTCGGCATAGGGCAGGAAGGCGGAGACGGGGATCTTGTCGCCGGCCTGGCGGTTGACCGGAATCTGGATCTTGCGGATGTACTCGGGCAGCGCGGGATCGACGGTTTCCTCTTCATCCTGCAGCCCGGCCCAGGCGGCGGGCACCTCGATCTTGACGACGGCGTTGAGGCCCGCGTCGACCGCGGCGCAGTTCATGTTGACGATCTTCTCGCCCTTCTTGGAATAGGTCTTGACGATGGCTTCCTTCATGTAGCGGGTGGCGTCCTCGATGGGCAGGATGCCGGAGAGCTTGAAGAAGGCGGCCTGCAGCACGGTGTTGGTGCGGTTGCCGAGGCCGATCTGCTGGGCGATGTCGGTGGCGTCGATGGTGTAGAAGTGCAGAGAGCGCTCCGCGATGATGCGCTTGGCACGGTTCGGCAGGTGCTCCTCGAGGCCGGCCATGTCCCAGTCGGTATTGAGCAGGAAGGTGCCGCCGGGCTTGATTTCCGACACGATGTCGAAGCTCTTCATGTAGCTCTGCTTGTGGCAGGCCACGAAGTCGGCCATCGTGACATAGTAGGTGGAGCGGATCGGCTCGTGGCCGAAGCGCAGATGGCTCTTGGTCACGCCGCCGGACTTCTTGGAGT
>CAMNOV010000044.1 GCA_946547105.1 uncultured Clostridia bacterium
CGCAGTTCATGTTGACGATCTTCTCGCCCTTCTTGGAGTAGGTCTTGACGATGGCCTCCTTCATATACTTCACCGCATCGTCGATGGGCAGGATGCCGGAGAGCTTGAAGAAGGCGGACTGCAGCACGGTGTTGGTGCGGTTGCCGAGGCCGATCTGGGCGGCAATGGCGGTGGCGTTGATGGTGTAGAACTGAATGTGCCGCTGGGCAATGATGCGCTTGGCGCGGTTGGGCAGGTGCTCCTCCAGCTCCTCGGCCGTCCACTCGGTGTTCAGCAGGAAGGTGCCGCCCTCCTTGATTTCATCCACGATGTGGAAGTCCTTCATGTAGCTCTGCTTGTGGCAGGCCACGAAGTCGGCCATGGTGACGTAGTAGGTGGAGTGGATGGGCTCGTGGCCGAAGCGCAGATGGCTCTTGGTCACGCCGCCGGACTTCTTGGAGTCGTACTCAAAATAGGCCTGGGCGTACTGATCGGTGTGGTCGCCGATGATCTTGATGGAGTTCTTGTTGGCGCCCACGGTGCCGTCGGAGCCGAGACCCCAGAACTTGCAGGAGATGATGGACTTGCCGGAGGTGACGATGTTCTCGCCCACGGGCAGGGAGGTGAAGGTCACGTCGTCGTTGATGCCGACGGTGAAGTGGTTCTTCTTCTCGCCCGCCATGTTGTCGTATACGGCCTTCATGTGGGCGGGGATGGTGTCCTTGGAGGAAAGACCGTAGCGGCCGCCCAGCACGGTGACGCCGGAGAGGCCGGATTCCATCAGCGCGGTGCAGACGTCGGCGTACAGCGGCTCGCCGGCGGAGCCGGGCTCCTTGGTGCGGTCGAGGACGGAGACGGTCTTGACGGTCTCGGGCAGGGCCGCGACCAGGTGCTTGGCGGAGAAGGGACGATAGAGATGCACCTGCACCATGCCGACCTTCTCGCCCCGGGAACACAGATAATCCACGACCTCCAGCAGCGTCTCGCAGACGGAGCCCATGGCGATGACCACGCGCTCGGCATCGGGCGCGCCGTAGTAGTTAAAGAGCTTGTAATTGCGGCCGGTCAGCTTGTTGATGGCGTCCATCTGGCTCTGCACGATCTCGGGCAGGGCGTTGTAGGCGGTGTTGCAGGCCTCGCGGGACTGGAAGAAGGTGTCGGGGTTCTGCAGGGTGGAGCGGATCGTGGGGTGCTCGGAGTTCAGGGCGTGATCCTTGAAGCGCTTGACGGCGTCCCAGTCCACCAGCTCGCGCAGATCCTCGTAGTCCAGCACCTCGATCTTCTGGATCTCATGGCTGGTGCGGAAGCCGTCGAAGAAGTGCATGAAGGGGATCGAGCCCTTGATGGCGCTCAAGTGCGCCACCGCGCCCAGATCCATGCACTCCTGCACGCTCGCAGAGGCGAGCTGGGCAAAGCCGGTCTGGCGGCAGGCCATCGCGTCGGAATGGTCGCCGAAAATGGAGATCGAATGCGTGCCGACGGTACGCGCGGCAACGTGCATCACGCCGGGCAGCATCGAGCCCGCGATGCGGTACATCGGCGGGATCATCAGCATCAGGCCCTGGGACGCGGTGTAGGTTGTGGCGAGGGAGCCGGTTTCGAGCGCGCCGTGCATCGCGCCGCAGGCGCCGGCCTCGCTCTCCATCTCCACCAGCTGCACCGGCTGGCCGAAGATATTTTTCTTGCCGTGCGCGGCCCAGTTGTCCACGTGGTCCGCCATCGGGCTGGAGGGCGTGATCGGGTAGATCGACGCGACCTCGGTAAAGGCATAGCTTGCGTATGCGGCGGCCTCATTGCCGTCCATCGTCTTTTTTGTCAGCATTGGGCACCTCCAAAAAACTACAAAAATTTGCAGGGATTTGCTTTTTTCATTATACACTTTGACGGCTGGTTTTTCAATTGGGAATGAGAAATAAACATGCAGAGTGAGGAGTGAGAAGTGAGGAGTGTGGAGTGTGGAGTGAAGAGTGAGGAGTGAGGAGTGAAGATTGAAGAAAAAGGAATGCGAAACGGGCTTCTTCGTTCCCGAAGAAGCCCGTTTCAAAACAATTAACTTCTAACTCCTAACTTCTAACTTCTAACTCCTAACTTCTAACTTCTAACTCCTAACTTCTAACTCCTAACTCCTAACTCTCGCAATAGACGCGCGGGACGCGCTTGAAGATCGAGCAGAGCAGCTCGTAGGAGATCGTCCCGGCGGCCGCCGCCAGGGAGTTGAGATCGTTTCGTTCGCCGAAGATCTCCACCTCGTCGCCGACGTGGACCTCCGGCCGGTCGGTCAGGTCGACCATGCACATGTCCATGCAGATGCTGCCGCACTGGGGCGCGAAGCCCTCCCCGGCGGCAAAGGAGCAGCGGTTGGACAAAATGCGCGGCAGGCCGTCGGCATAGCCGATGGCGAGCACGCCCATGCGGGTGCGGCGCTGGCAGACGAAGCGGCGGCCGTAGCTGACGCTGGTGCCGGGCTCGTAGTATTTGATGGTGCTGACCGTGGTCACAAGACGCATGCAGGGGCGCAGACCGAGCTTGCCCTCCGCGTCGCCGTAGCCGTAGAGCAGCAGGCCGGGGCGTACCATATCCAGCGACATCTCGGGATAATGCAGCACGGCGCCGGAATTGGCGCAGTGGCGGATCGGAAAGTGAAAGGCGCATTTCGCCTCAACGGCGGCGATCACGTCCGTGAAGAGCTTGAACTGGGCGCGGGTATAGGCTTCGCAGTCCTCCCCCGGCTCATCCGAGACGGCAAAGTGGGTGTAAATACCCTCCGTCTCCAGGCCGGGCAGGCCGATCGAGCGGGCGACGTTCTCCACGCCGCCTTCAAAATGCTCGCCCGCGCAGAGGAAGCCCAGGCGCGACATGCCGGTATCGAGCTTGATGTGGATGCGAAGCTTTTTGCCCAGCGCGAAGGCGGCCTGGGAATACTCCTGCGCCTTGGCCAGGGCGCTCACGGTCTGGGTGAGGTCGTTGTCGATGAGGGTCTCGGTATACTCGTGCGGCGTGTGGCCGAGGATCAGGATCGGCATCGTGATCCCGCCGCGGCGCAGCTCCAGCGCCTCGTCCAGGCAGGACACCGCCAGATAATCGGCGCCGTTATCCTGCAGCAGATGCGCCACCGGCAGCGCGCCGTGGCCGTAGGCGTCGGCCTTCACCACGCCGAGAAAGCGGCAGCCCGCGGGCAGGGAGGCGCGGATGGCCGCGTAATTATGGCGGAGGTTCGGCAGGCTGATCTCCGCCCAGGTCCGTTTCTGCAAATCGTTCATACTGTCATCTCCACGGGAAAAACTTCGGCTATTGTACCACCGAATGGTGGGAATTACAAGAAGCGCCGGAAGAAAGCGCATTCCTCATCATTGCATATGGTCGCCTCGGGCAGGCGCTGGTTGCAGTGGAAAACGTGGCCGAGGACGCGCTGCTCGTCGCCGTAGTAGTGGTACTCGGCCTCCACGCCGAGGCTCTGCAGCTTTTCGACCAGCGGGGACGCCTGCTCGGCCAGGAAATCGCCGGAGGCGGTCATGACGAAGGCGGGCGGGAAGGCCGCCGTCACGTGATCGAGCACGCTGATGCGCTCGAGCTCCTCCGCCGTTCCGCCGCCGGGCAGCACGTCGCGCATCAGGGAGGAGGTCATGCTGCGGCCGCCGCCGGGTGCCATGTGATAGACCCCGCAGTTGAGCGCCACGGCGCGCAGCTTCAGGCCCTCCGGCGGGCGCAGGCCGAAGCGCGCGGCAAAGGCCGGATCGGTGCAGAGGCAGGCATAGAGCCCCAGCATGTGCGCGCCGGCGCTGTCGCCCACGGCGAAGACGCGCGAGGCGTCGAGGCCGTATCGATCGGCGTTTTCCAGCAGCCAGCGGAAGGCCTCGTTCGTGTCCTCCAGCGCGGAAGGGAACTTGTGGCGCGGGGCGAGGCGGTAGCTGAAATTCACGACGGCAAAGCCGCGCCGCGCAAGATCCGAGCAGTAATAGACATAGGTCTCCTTCGTGCCGTAGACCCAGCCGCCGCCGTGCACGCTGACGATCACCGGCACGGGCGTTGGCACGTCCTTGGGGATGTAGAGGTCCAGCAGGCTCCATTTGCCGTATTTGCCGTAGGAAATGTCGCGGTGGGCGGTCACGTTTTCCGGGATCGTCAGGCCCGCGTCGCGCTTTTTGTCGCCGCGCCCGGCCATTAGCCGGAACATCAGAGCGGTCAAGGTCATGGTTCGTCTCTCCTTTCGATCTCTTTCATCAGGGCCGGCAGCTCGCCGATCGCTTCGATGCGGTATTCCGCCTCCGGCACCGCGCCGAAGCCGTAGGCGGCGTGAATAAAGGGCAGACCGGCTTCCGCGGCAGCCGCCGCGTCGGAGACCGTATCGCCGATGAACCAGGCGCGCTCCAGGCCGTTTCTCCGGCAGACGAGGCGGATGTTTTCCCCCTTGCTCAGGCCCGTGCCGCCGTGGGTCTCCCAGTCGTCAAAGCAGTCGCGCAGGCCGTGGGCGGCGAAAAAGGCCTCCAGATAGCCGGGCGCGCAATTGGAGACGACGCAGAGCGGATAGCGCTCGTGCAGGCGCTCGAGCGTTTCGCGAAGCCCGGGATACAGCCGTCCGCCGACGCGCCGCAGCGCGATCTGCTCGGCGGTGAAGCACTCGTCGATGACGGCGATGCGCGCCGCCTCGTCCAGCGCCGGGAAGACCTTCGCCGCGATGGCGGCCTTGGTCAGGCCCATCAGGGCGGCGAAATCCGCCTCGCTCAGCGATGCGCGCCCGTGGGCCTCCAGAATGCCGTTCCACACCGGGCGGATGACCCCCGTGCTGTCCCACAGGGTGCCGTCCAGATCAAAGAGCAGGGCTTTCCGCATGTCTCTCTCCCCTTTTTCCGTTTTCCACAGCGTATCACATTTTTCTTGTGATTGCCACAGTTTCTTGCCCGTCTCTTTTTCATGCTAAAGAAACAGCGCGCTAATTTGTTAATATTGTACGAAATGATGACGCGATTTTTGTGTATTCTTATTGAAAATTCCGAGGCGGCGTGCTATGATTGGAGGGAACATGAAAAAGGAGGCTTCTGTTTTGGAGCTTGCTAAGACGATCAAGAAGGTGCGTCTGGACGGAAACAGCCTGACGCTGGATGAGCTGGTCGCGGTGGCGCGCTATGGAGCGCCGGTCGAGCTGACAAAGACCGCGCTGGACGCGCTGCGCCGCTCGCGCGCGCTGGCCGACAAGATCGCGCGGGAAAAGCGCGTGGCCTACGGCATCACCACCGGCTTCGGCGATTTTGCCAACGTGGCCGTGCCGGAAGAGATGAGCGCAAAGCTGTCGAACAATCTGATCTACAGCCACTGCACCGCCACCGGAGAGCCCTACGCCCGCGAGGTCGTGCGCGCGATGATGCTTCTGCGCGCCAACGCCCTCTGCTTCGGCGTGAGCGGCGTGCGGCCGGTGCTGGTGGAAAAGCTGGTGGAGATGCTCAATTGCGGCGTCACGCCCGTCGTGCCGCAGAAGGGCTCCCTCGGCGCCTCCGGCGACCTGGCGCCGCTGAGCCACATGGGGCTGGTGCTGCTCGGCGCCGGCAAGGCGGAATTTGAAGGCCGCATCCTGCCCGGGGCGGAGGCCATGAAGGCCGCCGGCATCGAGCCGCTGGACAGCCTTGCCTGCAAGGAGGGTCTCGGCATCACAAACGGCACCTGTGCCATGACCGCCGTCGGCGGTCTGGCGCTCTACGATGCCGTCCGCGCCGCGCGCCTGGCAGACCTCATTTCCTCCCTCTCGCTCACGGCGCTGGCCGGGCAGCTGGACGCCTTCCAGGAGCGGCTGCATCTAGTGCGCGGCCAGCCGGGACAGATCCTCGTGGCCCGGAACCTCCGCCTGCTGACCACAGGCTGCGAGATCCTGCGCAACAGCCAGGGCGACCGCGTGCAGGACGCCTACGCGCTCAGATGCATCCCGCAGGTGCACGGCGCGGTGCGCGACGCGCTGGACTTCATCAAGTCCCGCGTCGAGATCGAGCTCAACGCCGTCACCGACAATCCCCTGCTCTTCCTTGAGGATGAGGCCGTGATCTCCGGCGGCAACTTCCACGGCGAGCCGATGGCCCTGCCCTTCGATTACCTCGGCATCGCGGAGGCGGAGCTGGCGAGCATCTCCGAGCGCCGCACCGAGCGCATGGTGAACGCCGCGCTCTCCAACGGGCTGACGCCGTTTCTCACCACCGAGGGCGGCCTGAACAGCGGCTTTATGATCGTGCAGTACTCCGCGGCCTCGATGGTCAGCGAGAACAAGGTGCTCGCGCATCCGGCCTCGGTGGATTCGATCCCCTCCTCCGCCAACCAGGAGGACTTCGTCTCGATGGGCACCACCGCCGCGCGCAAAGCCGGGACGATCCTGGAGAACACGCTCTCCGTTCTCGCCTTCGAGCTGCTGACCGCCTGCCAGGCCGTGGATATCCGCCGCCGCGTCGGAACGCACGGCGAGGGCCTCTCGCCGGTGCATGAGGCGATCTTCCGCCATGTGCGCGAGAAGGTCGACTTTTACGAGACCGACCGCGAGATCTGGCCGGACATCCGCGCCGTCGAGGCGATGGTGCGCAGCGGCGAGCTGCTGGACATCGCGGAGGAGCTCGTGCCGGAGTTTGAATAAAAAATGACCCCGTTTCCTCAGAAAGGGAACGGGGTCTTTTTCCTGCTCTCAATCAGCCGACGTCGTCAAAGTTCAGGCCGAGCTCGGCGCATTTCTGCGTGTTCCAGGCTATCCACTTCTGATAAGCCTCGGGAAAGGGCAGGCCGTAGACGGTTTCGAAGTCCTCCGGCGCGGTACCCAGGTTCTGCAGCACCGTGTCCCGGCCGTAGGTCTCGACCAAATAAGCCATGATGCAGGCCGCCTCAGCATGGGATACGTGCCAGATCAGCGGAGCCGCCAGCGGATCGGTCCGCGGCTCCATGATATCGGACACGCTGTAATAATCCATCCCGTTCATGGCGCCCATGGTGTAAACCTGCGCCGTGCCGAAAAAATACTTCGGCAGATCGAGGCAGTTTTCGCTCTCGTCCCAGGCGCCGCCGGCTTTATAGGTCGCGAGCTCCTGCTCGCCGCAACCGAAATTCACGCTTCTGGCCATGCGGTTTTTGCAGACGATCGCCGAAATATAATTGGCGACGCCCTCCGCATAAAAGCCGTAGGTCGCCGGCTGCTGCGTGCAGTGTATGGTCAGATAGTGGACATATTCGTGAAGCAGCGTGCTTTCCGCCATCTCCCAGCTGTCAAACACCTTGATAAAATTCCGCTGCGGATGATAATACGCGCCCGCGATACCGGAAATGACGGCCTTATTGCAGAAATCCGTGTGAATCTCGATCGGCGGTATTTTCGCGTCGATAAAGCCCTTCAGCGCCTCCCGCGCGTCAGCGAAGTCCTGCTCCTGGTTCTCCAGGATCTGATACAGGCCCTCGTAGAAGGCGTCCTCGCCCAGCAGGGCGATATCGTCCGCCGCAAGATACCAGGTCGCGGACTTTGTGTGTACGACATAGGGATAGGTTGCGGCGTTCTCGCCCTTGTTTTCCTCGATCTTCGGCTTCGACGGCGAGCCGCAGGCGGCGAGCGTTGCGCTCAGCATCAGCAGAGCCAGCGCGCAGCACAGCACGCGCACAGAAAGAGCAGTCTTTTTCATCCGACCAATTCTCCTTTCTTGACGACCTGTGACACCAAGTTCGAGCCGAGGCGGTAGCAGAGGTAGTCGAGGTCGGGCGCGTCCCAGATCACCAGGTCGGCCTGCTTGCCGGGCTCGATGGAGCCGATGCGCTCGGCCCTGTTGATCGCGGCGGCGGCGTTGAGCGTGACGGCCGTCAGCACCTCCTCGGGGGTCATGCGGTATTTGAGGCAGCCGAGGTTCATCACAAACTGCAGGTTGAGGCTCGGGCAGGAGCCGGGGTTGAAGTCCGAGGCCAGGGCCACGGGTACGGAAGATGCGATCATATCCCGCACCGGCGCGAAGGTGGAGCCGAGGTAGAAGCTCGTGGCGGGCAGGCAGCAGGCCACGGTGCCGGCGCGCGCCATCGCGGCGATGCCCTCCGGCGGACAGACGATCAGGTGCTCGGCGGAAATCGCGCCCACGGTCTCGGTCAGCTGGGAGCCGCCGATCGGGTCGATCTCGTCGGCGTGGATCTTCGGGATCAGACCAAATTTTTTGCCCGCCTCGAGGATGCGGCGGGATTCCTCTGCGGAAAAGACCCCAGTCTCGCAGAACACGTCGCAGAATTCCGCCAGCTTTTCTTCGGCGACGGCGGGGATCACCTCGTCGCACAGCAGCCGGATATACGCTTCGCGATCGGCTTTGTACTCCTCTGGCACGGCATGCGCGCCGAGGAAGGTGGCGGCCAGTTCGACCGGCTGCCCGGCGTTCAATCGGCAGATGACCCGCAGCTGCCGCAGCTCGGTCTCGCGGTCGAGGCCGTAGCCGCTCTTGGCCTCCGCGGTCGTCACGCCGAAGCGCAGCATCTCGTCCAGCGCGGCGCGGGCTTTCTCGCAGAGCTCGTCCTCGGTCGCTTCGCGGGTGGCGCGCACGGTGGAGAGGATGCCGCCGCCGCGCGCGAGGATCTCGAGGTAAGTCACGCCGTGGAGCTTCAGCCCAAGCTCGTTCTGCCGCCAGCCGCCGAAGATCAGGTGCGTGTGCGCGTCGACCAGCCCGGGCGTGACGAGTTTTCCCTGCGCGTCGAGGACGCAGTCGGCTTTGGGCGCGGGACCGACTCCGACGGCGGCGATGCTTCCGTCCTCACACAGCACCCAGGCGCCGCGCAGAAAACGGAGCTTTCCCTGCTCCTCGCCCCGCCGGGCGCTGTTTCCTTCCGGCGTCGCCAGCAGGCCGATGTTTTGGATCAAAAGGCGTTGCATCTGTTGCTCCTTTCGGTCGAATAAGACAAACAAAGCCTCCCTTCCGCAGAAGGGAGGTGTCATCCGGCGTCTCAGGGAAGCCGGATGACAGAGGGTTTCCTGCTTGATGGCGCTGTATCATGTGGCAGGAAACCCTCAGTCTCGCTTCGCTCGACAGCGAGCTTTGTTCGTCGCGCGCTTCCCGCGCGTCGCTATGCTCCCTTTTGCGAAAGGGAGCCCTTTTTACTTTTTGATCTCCTTCATCGCTTCCGCGATCACTTCGTCGTCGGCGATGTAGGGCATCGTGATGTGATCCTTGCCCTCGGCGAGCTTGTTGTACTCGGCCGCGGTGGTCATTGCGTGCTCGTTGCGCGCCCAGCTGCGGCGCGCCACGCCCACCATCGTATCCCAGGGCATCGCCATCTTCAGGATGTTGTCCACGCGCTCGGAGCCGTCGAGCACCATGCCGAAGCCGCCGTTGATCGCTCGGCCGATGCCGGTGCCGCCGCCGTTATGCAGGGCGATGTAGCTCATGCCGCGCGCGGCGTTGCCGGCGTAGCACTGGGTGGCCATGTCGGCCATGATGTTGGAGCCGTCCTTGATGTTCGAGGTCTCGCGGAAGGGCGCATCGGTGCCGCCGGTGTCGTGGTGGTCACGGCCGAGGATGACGGGGCCGATCTCGCCGTTGCGCACCATCTCGTTGAACTTCAGCGCCAGGTTCATGCGGCCCATCGCGTCCTGATAGAGGATGCGGCACTGGGTGCCCACGACGAGCTGGTTCTTCATCGCGTCGCGCACCCAGACATAGTTGTCGTAGTCCTGGTAGCGGCGGTTGTGCTCCTTGATGTACTCGGCGGCGGCCTTGTCGGTCTTTTCCAGATCCTTCGGGTCGCGGCTCAGGCAGCACCAGCGGAAGGGGCCGTAGCCGTAGTCAAAGAGGCAGGGGCCGAGGATATCCTCGACGTAGGAGGGATAGACGAAGCCGTCAAGGTCGTTCTCGCCGTTTTTGCAGATGCGCTTGACGCCGGTGTCGTACACGGCCTTGAGGAAGCTGTTGCCGTAGTCGAAGAAGTAGGTGCCGCGCTTGTGGAACTCCTCGATCAGCTCATAGTGGTGCTGCAGGGACTGATCCACCAGCTTGCGGAAGTCCTCGGGGTCCTTATCGAGCATCTCGGTGCGCTGCGCGAAGGTCAGGCCCTGCGGGCAGTAGCCGCCGTCGTAGGGCACGTGGCAGGAGGTCTGGTCGCTCATCAGATCGACGTGGACGTTCTCCTTGAGCAGGTACTCCAGCAGGTCGACGACGTTGCCGTGATAGGCGACCGCGCAGCCTTTTCCCTCTTTCTGGTGCTCGAGCGCGATCCTGACCGCCTCAGCCAGATCGTCGGTCACGTGGGTGACCCAGCCCTGCTCGTAGCGGGTCTTGATGCGGCTTTCATCGACCTCGGCGATGATCGAGGCGACGCCGACGATGACCGCGGCCTTGCCCTGCGCGCCGCTCATGCCGCCGAGGCCGGAGGACACGAAGAGCTTGCCGGCAAGGTTGCCGTCCTGCGGGATGCCGAGCTTGAGGCGGCCGGCGTTGAGGAGCGTATTGAATGTTCCGTGCACGATGCCCTGGGGCCCGATGTACATCCAGCCGCCGGCGGTCATCTGGCCGTAGTTGGCCACGCCCAGCGCGGCGGCGCGGTTAAAGTTGGCCTGGCTGTCAAAGGTGCCGACCATGAGGCCGTTGGTGATGATGACGCGCGGGGCCAGCTTGTGGGAATGGAACAGGCCGAGCGGGTGGCCGGACATGACGACGAGGGTCTGCTCGTCGGTCAGCTGCTCGAGATATTTCTTGATGAGGCGGTACTGCATCCAGTTCTGGCAGACCTGGCCGGTCTCACCGTAGGTCACCAGCTCGTAGGGATAGAGCGCCACGTCGAAGTCGAGGTTGTTGTCGATCATGACCTGGATGGCGCGGCCCTCGATGCACCTGCCCTTGTATTCGTCGATCGGCTTGCCGGTCAGTTTGCCCTCCGGGCGGAAGCGATAGCCGTAGATGCGGCCGTGCTCTTCGAGTTCCTGCGCGAATTCCTTCGCCATCTGGGCGTGGTGATCGGGGTGGATGTAGCGCAGGGCGTTTTTGATGGCGAGCGCCTTGTCCGCCTCGGACAGATGCGCCTCACGGCGCGGGGCGCGGCGGTAGCTCGGGTCCATGGTCGGATAGGGCGGCAGTTCGTAGTCCAGCTTGATGGTCATGGCTTCTTCGGCCAGAATGCTCATAGCGGGTTCCTCACTTTCCAAATCATTTATTCCGTTCCCCACAGGGGATGATGTCCACCCATCAGTATAGCACAAAACGCGGAAATGTACAGGGAGAAAGTGAGAAGTGAGGAGTGTGGAGTGACGAGTGAGGAGCGAGGAGTGAGGAGCGATGAGTGAGGAGTGTGGAGTGACGAGTGACGAGTGACGAGTTAACATAACTCCCAACTCCCAACTCCCAACTCCCAACTCCCAACTCCTAACTTCTAACTTCTAACTCCTAACTCCCAACTCCTAACTTCTAACTCCTAACTCCTAACTCCTAACTCCTAACTCCTAACTCCTAACTCCTCATTGAAAACCCCCGCTGCCGGGAGTATAATGATTTCAGTCAAAAAATACCACACAGGAGGATCTTTTTTATGGCAAAGCTCGTAGAATGCATCCCCAATTTTTCCGTCAGCCGTGAGCGCGACGAGGCCGTGTTCCAGGGTCTGGTGGACGTGGCCAATTCCGTGCCCGGCTGCACGCTGTTCGACGTGCAGACCGACGGCAGCCACAACCGCTGCGTGTTCACGATGATCGGCTCGCCCGAGGCCATCGAGGAAGTCGCCTTCCGCCTCACCAGGCAGGCCGTCGAGACCATCGACATGACGAAGCACGAAGGCCAGCACCCGCGTATGGGCGCCGTCGACGTCATCCCCTTCGTCCCGCAGAAGGACGTGAGCATGGAGGAATGCGTCGAGCTTTCCCGCCGCGTGGCCAAACGCGTCTGGGAGGAGCTGCAGCTGCCCTCCTTCCTGTATGAGGACTCCGCCACCCGCCCGGAGCGGCGAAATCTGGCCGCCTGCCGCAAGGGGCAGTTCGAAGGCATGCCCGAAAAGCTCCTCGAGCCCGACTGGGCGCCCGATTTCGGCGAGCGGAAGATCCACCCCACCGCCGGCATCGTCGCCATCGGCGCGCGCATGCCGCTCATCGCCTTCAACATCAACCTCTCCACCTCCGACCTGGAGATCGCCAAGGCCATCGCCAAGGCCATCCGCGGCTCCTCCGGCGGCTTCAAATACTGCAAGGCCATCGGTATCATGCTCGAGGACCGCAACATCGCCCAGGTCTCGATGAACATGGTCAACTACGAGGGCACGCCGCTGTACTACGCCTATGAGATGGTGCGCGCGCTGGCCGAGCGCTACGGCGTGCACATCATCGGCTCGGAGCTCGTCGGCCTCACGCCCGCCAAGGCTCTGGTCGACTGCGCCGAGTACTATCTCAAGCTCGAGAACTTCGACTGCCGCAAGCAGGTCATGGAATATCATCTCATCGATATGAACAACTAATTCGAATGCGAAACTCCGTTTCACAATCGAGATCCTCGCACTCATCGCACTCGGCTTACGAGGGACAAGCCTCGTTTGGTCGGCGCGAGGGCTCGCTTCGCTCGCCTCAGAGTGTTTATTGCGCGGCAAAGCTGCGAAAAAAACGATTTGAATCATTGCAGGAACTTTTTCCTCTGTTTTTTCAATAAACTATCCGCTGAAGGAGATGCAGATATGAAGCTTTCTGAGATGACCGTCTCCGCCTTTGCGGAGCTGCTGGCCTCCGACGCGCCCGCCCCCGGCGGCGGCTCGAGCGCCGCACTCTCCGGCGCGCTGGGCGCCGCGCTGACCGCGATGGTCGGCTGCCTGACGCGCACGAAGAAGAAATACGCGGACTTTGCGCCCTTTGCCGCCGAGGTGGAGGAGCAGGAGCAGGCGCTGCGCGCCAGGCTCCTGGACGTGATGGACCGCGATACGGAGGCCTTTCTCCGCGTCAGCGCCGCCTTCGGCCTGCCGAAGGAGACGCCGGAGGAAAAGGCCGCCCGCTCGGCCGCCATCCAGGCGGCGCTGAAGGGTTGCACCGAGACGCCGATGGAGATGATGCGCCTGTGCGATGAGGCGCTGACGCTGACCGAGGCGCTGCTGGCTCACGGCTTCAACGACAGCGCGGCCTCCGATCTCGGCGCGGCCGCGCTGAGCCTGAAGGCCGGCGTCCAGGGCGCGTGGCTGAACGTGCTGATCAATATCGGCTCGATCAGGGACGCGGACTTCACCGCCGCCTGCCGCGCCGAGGGTGAAACCCTGCTGGCCCACGCCCTGCCGCTGGCGGACGAGGTCTATCTGCGCGTGCTGCGGATGATCGAGGGGTAAGCAGTTTTAAGCGCAAGCAAATGCAGATAATATGAAAAGCAAAGGCCCCCGAACCGGAAACGGTTCGGGGACCTTTTTATGCTGTTTGGGATCAGAACAGCCCGCTGATGCGGCCGTTTTCGTCCACGTCGATCTTTTCGGCGGCGGGGACTCTGGGCAGGCCGGGCATGGTCATGATGTCGCCGGTGAGCGCCACGATGAAGCCTGCGCCGGCGGAGACCTTGACGTTCTTCACCGTGACGGTGAAGCCCTCCGGCGCGCCGAGCTTGGCGGGGTCGTCGGAGAAGCTGTACTGCGTCTTGGCGATGCAGACGGGAAGCGAGGCAAAGCCGAGCTTCGTCAGCTCGTCGATCTGCTTCTGCGCGACGGGCAGGATGTTGACGTCTTTGCCGCCGTAGATGCGCGTGACGATGGCCGTGATCTTGTCCTCGATGCTGCCGTCGAGCTCATAGGAGAAGCGGAAGTCGCCCTTCTCCTCCTCGCAAAGGCGCACGACCTCTCGGGCCAGCGCCTCGCCGCCCTTGCCGCCCTCGGCCCAGACGGTGGACAGTACCGTGTTGACGCCGAGCTCCCGGCACTTGGCGATGATGAAGTCGATCTCCGCGTCCGTATCGGTCGGGAAGCGGTTGACCGCCACCACGCAGGGCAGACCGTAGACGTTCCGGATATTGGACACGTGGCGCAGCAGGTTGGGGATGCCCTTTTCGAGCGCGGCCAAATCCTCGCGGCCGAGCTCCTGCTTGGCAAGGCCGCCGTGCATCTTCAGCGCGCGCACCGTCGCCACGACGACCACCGCGTCCGGCTGAAGCCCCGCCATGCGGCACTTGATATCCAGGAATTTCTCCGCGCCGAGGTCGGCGCCGAAGCCGGCCTCCGTCACGGTGTAGTCGCCCATCTTGAGCGCCATGCGCGTTGCCATCACGGAGTTGCAGCCGTGGGCGATGTTGGCAAAGGGGCCGCCGTGCACGAAGGCGGGCGTTCCCTCCAGGGTCTGCACCAGGTTCGGCTTGAGCGCGTCCTTCAGCAGCGCCGCCATCGCGCCGACCGCCTTGAGATCCGCCGCCGTGACGGGCTTTCCCTCGTAGCTGTAGCCGACGATGATGCGGCCGAGGCGTTCCTTGAGGTCGGTGATGGAGGAGGCCAGGCAGAAGACCGCCATGATCTCGCTGGCGACGGTGATATCGAAGCCGTCCTCGCGCGGCGTGCCGTTGGCCTTGCCGCCGAGACCGTCCACCACGAAGCGCAGCTGCCGGTCGTTCATGTCGACGCAGCGCTTCCAGGTGATGCGGCGCGGGTCGATGTGCAGGGCGTTGCCCTGCTGGATGTGGTTGTCGAGCATGGCGGCCAGCAGGTTGTTGGCAGCGCCGATGGCGTGGAAGTCGCCGGTGAAGTGGAGGTTGATGTCCTCCATCGGGACGACCTGGGCATAGCCGCCGCCGGCGGCGCCGCCCTTGACGCCGAACACCGGGC
>CAMNOV010000045.1 GCA_946547105.1 uncultured Clostridia bacterium
AATTCCGCAAGGGCTGGGACGGCGGCAGCGTCAATGCCATGGACTTTGCCCGCACGATGGAGCAGGCCGGCGCCGCGGCGATCGCCGTGCACGGCCGCACGCGGGTGCAGATGTACGCCGGGCGTGCCGACTGGGACGTCATCCGCGACGTAAAGGCAGCCGTCTCCATCCCCGTGACCGCCAACGGAGATATTTTCACCGCGAAAGACGCGGCGCATATCCTGCGCTATACCGGCTGCGATCTGGCGATGATCGGGCGCGGCTGCTTCGGTGATCCCTGGCTCTTCCGCCAGGCCGAGGCCGTGATCTCCGGCGAGGAGGAGCCTCCCCTGCCGACGCTCAGCGAACGAATGGACGCCGCCTTTGAGCAGATCGAAGCGTTAGCTTCCGTGCGCGGCGAGCACGCCGCCTGCATGGAGGCGCGCCATCAGCTGCCCTGGTACCTGCACGGCATCGCGCACAGCAGCATCTATCGCCAGATGCTGGTGCGCGTGGAGACCCTGGACGAAATCAGAAAGATCCTTCGGGATGTGAAGCGAGACCTGTCATAAGGAGGCGATCCGATGACGCCGGAACATGAAAAACACTGTATCGAGCGGGTTCTCAAGGGTGACGCCAACGCCTTTGAGCATCTGGTGCACGCCTATGAGAAGACCGTGTACAACCTGGCGCTGCGCACGCTCGGCAACCGGGAGGATGCCGAGGATGTCACGCAGGAGGCATTTTTGAAGGCCTATCGCTCGCTGGACAGTTTCCGGGGCGACAGCAAGTTTTCCGTCTGGCTCTACCGCATCGTATCGAACCTATGCCTCGATCTGATGCGCAGCCGCCAACGCAAACCCACGCAGTCGCTGACGGTAGAGGACGACGACGGCGAGATCGGTGAGCTGGAGATCTCCGACGAGCACTTCTCCCCCGAAAAGCTGCTCGACCGCAAGCTGACAAGAGAATCCGTGCAGCGCGGGCTTGCCGCCCTGCCGGACGACGCGCGGCAGATCCTGCTGCTGCGCGAGCTGCAGGGCATGAGCTACGAGGAGATCGGGCAGACGCTGGATTTGGAGCCCGGTACGGTCAAATCCCGCATTTTCCGTGCCAGAAAAAGACTCTGCGCCTTTTTGATGCAGGACGGGAACCTTCCCGATTCTCTGGCGTCAAAGTATTCGGGAGGAGGTGACAGGCCATGACGGAATGCGAACAGTATCAGGAACTGATCAGCCGCATGCTCGACGATGATCTGAGCAAGGCGGAGCGCAGCGCGCTGGCCACGCACGTCAAGTCCTGTCCGGACTGTGCGGCCGTGTATGTGGCGTTTCGCTCTATGTCCGAGCATCTCTCCTCGGATCTGGAAGAGGTGCCGGCCGCCGTCCACGAAAACATCATGGCTGAGATCCGGCGCGACAGCATCCGCGCCAAAAACAGCGTGCACCGCTCGCACCGCGCCTGGCACGCGGTGCTGACCGTTGCCGCCTGTCTCGTCCTGGTTGTGGCCGCCTCGCTCAGTCTGCCGAAGATCGTATCCCTCCGGATGGGCAGCGGCAGCGCGGCGCCCCAGGCGGCCTTGGTGGAAACGCCAGCCGAAGCGGCCCTGGAAGCGCCCGCGTCCGAGCCGGAGGAAAAAGCCGCCCCGGAGAGCAATCTGATGCTCGGCGGTGCTCTGCATGAATCCGCCGTCACTACCGACGAAGCTCCGGTGGAAGCCGAGCAGGCCTCCGTCGCGCGCGAGCCGCAGTATGACGATGAAGGCCTGCTGATCCTGGACGAAGAGCAGAGCGGCAAACTGCTTGACAGCCTGAGCGGCGAGAGCGTTTTTCTCGATTCCCAGCCGGAGCAGGTGATCCGCGTCATGCTGCAGGACGGTGACAACAGCGGCCCGCTGACCATCCTGATCGGCGGCGGGGATGCTCTCTATGTCCGTGCCGACGGCGATAATACCTGCCGCATCGATCTCAGTCCCGAGGAGCTTCTGTCGCTGCTGGGTCTGTCCGAATAAGGCAGAAAAATGTCCTTGAATCGTCTAAAAAATTATGATATAGTATTTATGATAAATTTTTAACTGACGGTACAGGGAGCGATCGAATTGAAGCGAGTTAAGGTTTCCAACAACGTGATCCGCCGGATCCCGCGTTATCTGCGCAAATTGGACGAGCTGGCGGAAGCCGGCGTCACGCGTATTTCCTCCTTTGACCTTGGCCAACAGCTGGGACTCACGCCCTCGCAGATCCGGCAGGATTTCAGCTGCTTCGGCGAATTCGGTCAGCAGGGCTACGGCTATAACGTGGCGGCGCTGCGGGAGCAGGTCGCCTCGATCCTCGGGATGGACCGTGGCTTTACGGCGATCCTGATCGGTGTCGGCAACATCGGCCGCGCGCTGATGGACAATTTCTGCTTCAGCGAGTGGGGCTTCCATCTGCTCAGCGCCTTTGAGGTCAACCCGGATCTGATCGGCACGGAGCTGAGCGGCGTTTCCATCCGCAGCATGGACGAGCTGGAAAGCTTTCTGGCGGAGCACAAGGTCGACGTGGCCGTGCTCTCCGTTCCCAAGGAGGCGGCGCTTCGCGTGACCGAGCGGCTGACGAAAAACGGTATCCGCGCGATCTGGAACTTCACCAACGTCGAACTGACGGATCCGAACAGCAGCATTCTGGTCGAAAACGTGCACTTTTCGGACAGTCTCCTCTCCCTGAGCTATTTTATTTCCGAGCGCAAGGACGAGGAAGCCGCCCGGGCTGCCCGCGCGGAACGGCTTGCCGGCGCCGATAAGTAAATTGCAGATAATTCCGATAAAAGCTTCCGATCGGAAGCTCTCGTTCAGAGAGCGCCCTTGGAAGCTTTTATTTTTTCCGAGGAGGAACGATATGTCAGATACCATTGCCGCGCTGGCCACCGGCGCGCAGATCTCCGCGATCGGCATTCTCCGCCTGTCCGGGCCGGAGAGCATCGCGATCGCCGACCGGCTCTTTACCCCCGACGACGGCACGCCGATGTCGGCACACGAGAGCAAAACGCTGGTATACGGCGCACTGCATGACGCAAACGGCGCGTTGCTGGATCTGTGCCTGTGCACCCACAGCCGCGCACCGCGCAGCTATACCGGGGAGGACACCGTGGAGTTTCAGTGTCACGGCTCCCCCGTCGTGCTGCACGAAGCGCTGGAGGCCTGCTTTGCGTTGGGCGCCCGGCAGGCCGGCCCGGGAGAATTCACCAAGCGCGCCTTTCTGAACGGCTGCATGGATCTGACCGCGGCCGAGGCCGTGGCCGATCTGATCGACGCAGAGAGCGCGGAGAGCGCCCATAACGCAGCCGGCCAGCTGTCCGGCGCGATCAGTGCGAAGATCGACGCGATCTATCAATCTCTGGAGGATATCAGCGCGCACTATCACGCCGTGCTGGACTACCCGGACGAGGACATTGAAGATTTCCGCCTGGCCGCCTATCGCGAGACCTACGCCGGGGCGCGTCAAAACCTGCAGCGCCTGCTGGATACCTTCGGCCGCGGCCGTCTGATGAACGCCGGTCTTCCCACCGCGATCATCGGCCGCCCGAACGTGGGAAAAAGCTCGCTGTTAAACGCTCTGCTCGGCTACGAGCGCGCCATCGTCACCGCGATCCCCGGCACGACGCGCGACACCATCGAGGAAAAGCTGCGCATCGGCGCTCTGACACTGCGTCTGATCGACACCGCCGGCCTGCGCGATTCCGAAGACCTGGCCGAGCAGTTGGGCGTAGAGCGCAGCCGCCGCGCCATGGAGGAGGCGGAGCTGGTGCTGGCCGTGATCGACGGCAGCGAAGCGCTCAGCGAGGAGGACCGGAATATCCTGTGCCGGGCCGAACAGGCGCCGCATGCGATCGCCGTCCTCTCCAAGACCGACCTGCCTCAGCAGATCACGCACCTGGACACTTCCCTTCCGCAGCTGACGCTCAGCGCGCGGACCGGAGAAGGCCTCGATGAACTGGAAAAAACGATCGAAGCGCTCTTCCCGCAGCCTCAGGTGCCGGCCGGCGAGATTCTGACCAACGCCCGCCAGGCGGACGCCATCCGCCGTGCGCTCACCGCGCTTTCAGCGGCGGAAGAAGCCATGTACGACGGGCTCACGCCGGATATCGTGCTGACGGAGACGGAGGGCGCGATGCAGGCGCTCGGAGAGCTGACCGGGCGCAGCGTGCGCGAGGACGTGACCAACCGCATCTTTGCCCGCTTCTGCGTGGGAAAATAAAGCCGATATAATAGACGGACGCTGCCTGAAAGGCAGCGTCCGTTTGCGTTTTCAAATCCCGATCAGCACCCCCAGTCCGAAGCCCAGCGCCATCCCGGCCAGCAGCAATAAGAGCCCGGGCCAGACCGCCGTTTTCTTTTCCGGGATCATGGGCCTCAGATATTCCTCCGCCGAGCGCCGAGCCTGACGCAGCAGCTCCTCCCGGCTGAGATCGCTGCGTCTCAGAACGTCCTCATGCAGGAAAAACACCGCCTCCCGAAAGAGTCCCGGCACCGGTACGCGAACACGGATGATCTGCTCGGCGGTGCCCCGGATCACCTCTCGCCGGCTCTCCGTCCGGCCGTTCTGCAGCGTGGGCTTCACGCGCGGTTCTCCAGTCTGACCGCGATCACGGTCATATCGTCCGCCGCGCCGTACTCCTCCTCCGCTGTTCGCAGCGCGGATTTCGCCAAGGATTTCATGTCCGTCTGCCCGTCTTTCAGCAGCTCCCGCAGCCATTCGTCGTCGCGCGCGGCGATCACGCCGTCGGTGGCGATCAGGGCCGTCGAACCCGGGCGCAGCTTCATGCGCACCACGTCCGGCACGGCTCCGTCGCCCGAACACAGGCCCGGTGCCAGGCTCTCGCTCTCGATCCGTCGGATCTTGTTCCCGCTCTTCACGTAAGAAGGCGCTGCGCCGTATTTATAGAAGCAGGTCTCGCCGCTGAAAAGATCAACGCACATCAGATCCACCGTGGCATAGCCCCATTCCTCCCCGGAGCGAAGGAGCATGACCGAGTTGAGGATGCGCATCGCAATGGCGGGCTCCGTCCCACTGCGCAGAAAGCGCTCCAGGATCTCCACGACCCGCGCGCTGTCCCTGGCCGCTTCGCTTCCGCTGCCCATGCCGTCCGAGAGGATCACGCACAGCACGCCCTCGTCCGTTTTGAAATAACTCCCTTTATCGCCGTTGACGCTCTCCCCTTTTTTCTTCATCGCCGCGATCCCGACGGACACAGCCAGCGGCTCGGCCTCCAGCAGCGTCAGACGGCTCGTGCTGTTCTCCAGCTCCTGCGGCTGGCACAGACGCACGCCCAGCACCTCCGAAATGCGGTCGAGGTAATGCTCTTCCTTGAAAAGCCGCGCCAGCGCCGGCCCTTCCATGATCACGCGCAGCCGTCCTCCGGATCGGAACACCGCCGTCTGCGCCTCGATATCCAGCGAGCGCAGATAGCGCTGCAATCTCTGTTCGGCCTGCGGCTCGGAACCGGACTCGTCGCCGAGCTCCCGGCTGAGCCGATCCTGCATGCCCGCCATATCATGATACTGTTCCCAGGCGGCGCTGCGGTTCTCCGCCGCCGCGCATTTCAGCTGCCGGCGATAGGCCGAGGCCCGCAGTTCGCTGTTGACGGCGGCCACAAAGGCCGGGACAGATCGGCATTTCTCCCGAAAATGGGCGGGAATGTCCTCGGCTGACAAACTGCCGTTTCGCCGCATGGCGCCGGTGGCGTCGTTCATGGCGGACAGCGTGTCCATATACTCCAGATTCCAGCATCGGTTTTTCTCCCTGCAGGAGACGCACACGGCGTCGGCCGCGCGGTCAAAGACCTGCGCGATGTTTTCATCGTTTTGCTCGCCCGTCAGATGACTGCGTACGGTTTCATAGATGTCTTCATAGACTTTGCCCAGCGCCCCGAGGCGATCCGCCATATAGCGCCGCAGGCCGAGCTCGCCGTTTCCGCTTTCCATCGTCTGCAGCAGCAATCCCGTGCGGCTGAGCAGATTTGACGGCAGCAAAAGGAATGCCAGCGAGGCCATCATGCCCTCGTACAGGCTGCTGATGATCGCGCCCTCGTTCCACAGGCCGATCAGCGCCACACCCTGCGTCAGCACGAAGCCGAGTGTGAACAGGAAACGACCGTAACGCCCGAAGCAGCCGCCCAGCAGCCCGGAGATCGCGTAGATCGGCGTATAGTAGGCGGCGCCGACCGCCGTCAGATCCATCGCAAGCCCCAGCACCGTGCCGACGGCCGCGCCGGTCAGGATGCCGCCCTTCATCGCACAGCACATCACCAGCAGCAGCGCCGCCGCCCGTCCGATCGACGCGCCGTGCAGGATCGTAATGCGGCTGACCGCCATCAGCAGCGCCGCGATCAGCACCATCACCGCCGCGCCGCGCCGCTGCTCGTCGCCCTCCGAGACGGCCTTTTCCCGGGAAAAGACCTCCCGGAAGAAATAGCAGCCGCCGAAGGCCAGACAGCTTTCCACCGCAAAACGCGCATACAGCGGCAGACCGCCCTTCGT
Source organism: uncultured Clostridia bacterium (assembly GCA_946547105.1). Lineage (GTDB taxonomy): Bacteria > Bacillota > Clostridia > Oscillospirales > Oscillospiraceae > Limivicinus. Next base: position 6,497 of record CAMNOV010000045.1, read on the forward strand.
CAGTCCGTAGGTCCCCATCACCGCCGTCATCACGGTCACGACACCTGCAGCGCCCGGCATGAACAGGCGGCGGCGATAGAGACTCGTTTCCTGGAACACGAAGCCGATCGTATACACCAGCACCGAGGCCGCCACATAGCGGATCCCCCAGCCAAGTCCGCCGCTCAGATAACCGAGCGCCGCGCCGAGCAGCGTACATACGCCCGCCAGTCCCGGCCCGGCCGCCGCCGTCATTGCGATGCCGAAGGGCGCCCCGTCGTTCAATACCCGCGCGCTGCTCAGCGTCAGTCCCAGCAGCAGAAATACCCCGCCGTGCAGCACGGCGGCCATCCGCCGATCCAGCTGCCGCTGTCCCAGCGCCGTTTTCAGGGCGGCGAAGCGCCCCGTTCCTCTTACGTCCATGCCTGTCCTCCCCATGGCTATCAAGATAGGCCCATTATAGATTTCCCGTCTGTGAAAAGGCGGTCATTTGCCGCTGTTGAAGCGGGCGTCTTTGTCATGGAAAATACGGGGAAATACGGCTGCCGGACGTTCTTTATTTTCCGCGGCGCTTCCGGCTTTCCCGCCGCCCTTCTCTTGACAGGGCAGAGCCAAGTTGCTAAACTGTTGAAGAAGATTTGATACAGGTGATTTTTATGGATATTACCGAAAGAACCGCGCTGCTTCTGGGTGAAGAGGCCCTGCGCGTGCTCGCGCACAGCCGCGTGGCCGTGTTCGGTCTCGGCGGCGTAGGCGGTTACGTAGTGGAGGCGCTGGCCCGCTGCGGCGTCGGCGCGCTGGATCTGATCGACAGCGACCGTTTCAGCCCCTCCAACCTGAACCGCCAGATCCTGGCGACCTCCGAAACCGTTGGCCTGTGGAAAACGGACGTCGCCGCTGCGCGCGTGCGCAGCATCAATCCCGCCTGTCAGGTGACCCTGCACCGCTGCTTTTATCTTCCGGACACCGCGCCGCAGTTTGATTTCACGCAATATGATTATATCGTCGACGCGATCGACACCGTCACCGGCAAGCTGATGCTGGCCCAGGAGGCACAGCGCTGCGGCACCCCGATCATCAGCTCCATGGGCACCGGCAACAAGCTCGATCCGACCGCCTTCCGCGTGGCCGACATTACGCAGACGGCCGTCTGCCCGCTGGCGCGCATCATGCGCAAGGAGCTGAAAAAACGCGGCATCGAGCACCTGAAGGTTGTCTATTCCCGGGAAAAACCGCTTGATCCAAAGGAAAGGCTCCGGCCGTCCGAGGAGGCCGGTCGGCGGGATATCCCCGGCTCTGTGGCCTTCGTCCCCTCCGTGGCCGGGATGATCCTCGCAGGCGAGGTCGTCAAGGATCTGACCGGGATCAAAGGCGGTGAGATCCTTTGAAAGAACTTCAGACCGAACGTCTGCTCCTGCGGAAGATCCGGCGCGAGGACGCACAGCGCATCTTTGACTGCTGGGCCAGCGACCCGGAAGTGACAAGATACCTCACCTGGCAGCCGCACGCCTCCGTCGCCGTGACGAATGCGGTCATGGATCGCTGGCTGGCTGAATACGAACAGCCGGACTGCTATCGATACGGGATCGAACTGCGCGAAACGGGCGAGCTGATCGGCATGATCGACGTAGTGGGCTATCACCACGGCAATCCCGCGATCGGCTACTGCTCGGGCCGCGCCTACTGGGGAAACGGCTATATGACCGAAGCGCTGAAAGCCCTCTGCGCCGCGCTCTTTGCGGACGGCTATCCGATGATCCGGATCGAAGCCGTGCGGGAAAACATCGGCAGCAACCGGGTCATCCAAAAGGCCGGCTTCCGCTTGGCCAACAGCCGCGAACAGCCGATGTCCGAAGGCAAGCCGGAACTTGTGACGATCAACAGCTATTATCTTCCCCGTGAATAATCGAAACCCCGCTGTGCATCCTACACAGCGGGATTTCTTTTTGTTCTATATTAGCACTCTTTTTGTTAGAGTGCTAATATTCACAGTTTGTTCATATGATACACTATATTTGTTAACTTTCGTATCGTATTTTATATACATGAAGAAACGAATGATGCGAAAGCTTCTTCGAATTGATTGTGTAATAAAATTATTGGAGGTATAGATTATGTTTGAACTGATTCCTTTTGACCATCAACTCCGCCGCATGGCTAATTTTGATCCCTTCCGCGAGCTGGAGGATATGGAGCGCAGCTTCTGGGGCAACGGCCACAGCGTCAGCGCCTTCCGCACCGACGTGATCGACACAGGCGACGCCTATCAGCTGCAGGCCGAGCTGCCCGGCTTTAAGAAAGACGATATCAGCATCGACGTGGAAAACGACGTGCTGACCATCAGCGCCGAGCGCAAGCTTGAAAACGAGGAGAACAGCAAGCCCAACTATGTCAAGCGCGAGCGCTTCTACGGCTCCTTCAGCCGCAGCTTTGACGTCTCCGGCATCAACGTGGACGGCATCGAGGCCGCTTACAACGACGGTATTCTGACTTTGACCATGCCCAAGAAGGTCGAGCAGGTGCCCGCCAAGCGCAGCCTGGAAATCAAGTAAACGCCGAAAAACAGACAAGCCTTCGGATTCATCCGAAGGCTTGTTTTTTATGTCTGCCGTTCGATGGCCAGCAGCGCGGCTTTCTTTTCGAGACCGCCGGCATAGCCGGTCAGCTCTCCCCCGCTGCCGACGATGCGGTGACAGGGGATCAGCAGCCAGAGCGGGTTCTTGCCAAGCGCCGCGCCGACCGCTCTGGCGCTGCTGCAGCCGATCTGCCGGGCAAGCTGGCTGTAGCTTCGCGTCTCGCCGTACGGGACTTCCCGGCAGGCCTGCCAGATGCGCTGCTGAAACGCCGTGCCCCTTGGGGCAAGCGGCAGATCGACGGGCGGGTTCTCGCCGGTAAAGTATGCCCGCAGCCAGCCGGCCGTTTGTTTCGCCAGCTCTGTTTCCGGCGGCGGCAGCGTCTGCCCCTCTGCTGCTGAGACAAAGCGCAGTTGCGCCACGCAGCCGTCCAACTCCTCAAAGAGCATCGGCCCGAGCGGCGTATCCATCACACATTTCATCAGTTGTTGATCCCATGGTGCGCGCCGTAGGAGCTCTCCTCCAGCGGCAGGAACTGGTAGCCGTTATTGAGGCCCCAGACGATGATGCGTTCCACCGCGGCCACGCTGAAGCCCTTGATATCGTGCTGCAGCACAACGCTGACGTTGCCCGTGCAGGCGCTGATCACGTTCCAGTAGACCTGGTCGGTATCTGTCGTCTCCCCGGCGTCGCCGCTGGTCACGTTCCAGTCAAAATAGTAGTAACCCATGTCGGTCATGGTCTTGGTCAGGCGGCTCATGATGCCGGGATTGAAATTGCTGACGGTGTTGGAGCTGCCGCCCGGGAAGCGAAAAAGCTTGGTGTATGCGCCGGTCTGCTCGTAGATCAGATCCTCGCACTTGTTGAAATCCTCAAAGAACGCGTCTTCGCTGGCGTATATATTCCAATAGTTGTGCGTATAGGAATGTACGCCGATCGAGTGTCCCTCCCGGTAGGCCCGGCCGATGCAGTCGACGTAGTCCGGATGGTTGCCGGTGATGAAGAAGGTCACCTTCACGTTATAGCGCGCCAGTACGTCCAACAGCTGCGGCGTATAATAACTCGGCCCGTCGTCGAAGGTCAAGTAAATAGTCTTGCGTTCGGGATAAACCGTATCGGACTGCTGCACCGGTTCGACCGTCACATGTCTCGTCGCCGTGACGCTCTCGCCGAAGTCGTTGGTCAGCGTGTAGACCATTTCATACTCGCCGCTGCGATAGGGCGTCACCGATCCCTCCACGCTGACGGCTGCGCTCAGATCGCGGCCAAGCCCGTCCACAACGGAAAAGCCCGGATCATCCCAGCTCATGCAGGCCTGCAGACTGATGTCCGCTCCCCCTGCAAGCTCAATGACCGGAGCCTCCATGCCGCCGGGCAGCACGCGTTCGGCGACCGTCTCGTTGCCGGAGCTGTCCGTGACGCTGTAGACGACGCGGTCGTCCAGCATGGTCGCTTCCACGATACCGGTCATGTCGCCGTCCACGTTATCCTCCGCCGTAAAGCCCGGCTCGATGTAACCGTGCATCCAGCTCGGCTCCTGGCCTTCCCGGATCGGGAGCAGCTCGATGACGGGCTTTTGCGTGTCGACGACCGTGATATCGCGGTAGAGCCGATGCTCTCTGCCGTTATCGACGATCAGATACTCCAGCCGCTGCATACCGAGCCGCGTCGGGTCAAAGGCGTCGATCGCAGACACGATCACCGGCTCCTTCGTCGTGGGAAACACCCGGCCGACCTCGCGGATCTCCACGCCGGGATCCTCAAAGCTCTCCCCGTATTCCAGCGTGATGCTCTCCCCGCCGAGCATGACGATCTCGTTGTGGCGTCCGTCCAGGATCACCAGCAGCGTCATCAGCATCAATACCGTGATCAGCCCGGAGGCAAAGCCCCAGATGATCGAGCGGATTTTCTTTTGTTTTTTTCCTTTAGCCATGTCTTTCCTCGGTTTCTCTTTTTCTTCGGCAGCATTATACACTGTTTTATGCGTTATGTTAACAGAAATTACAGGAAATTTCAAAAATTTAAGATTCTTCCGGCGCAGACCCCAAAATTGAAACAAGAATTGACAGAAAAGTCTTTTGGGGTATAATAGATAAGACCGCGGTTGCGGAAAACGAAACAGTGAGGAACATGAAAATATGAGCGAATGCACCCATGATTGCTCCACCTGCCAGTCGGACTGTGCCAGCCGTCAGGCAGATTTCCGGAAAAGCCTGCGCGAAGGCGCATCGGTGAAAAAGGTCATTGCCGTCGTCAGCGGCAAGGGCGGCGTCGGCAAGAGCCTGGTGACGAGCCTGCTGGCCTGTGAGATGCAGCGCCGCGGTTATCAGGCCGCCGTGCTGGATGCGGACATCACCGGCCCCTCGATCCCGACAGCCTTCGGCGTCACCCAGCACGCCTTCGGCACGGACGAATATCTTCTGCCCGTCACCAGCCACAGCGGCGTGCAGATGATGAGCATGAATCTGATCCTGGAAGAAGAGACCGCCCCCGTCGTCTGGCGCGGCCCCGTGATTGCCGGCGCCGTCACCCAGTTCTGGACGGACGTGCTGTGGCAGGACGTTGACTTCATGTTTGTCGACATGCCTCCCGGAACCGGCGACGTACCCCTGACCGTGTTCCAGTCCCTGCCGATCGACGGCGTCATCATCGTCACAAGCCCGCAGGACCTGGTGAGCATGATCGTAGCCAAGGCCGTCAATATGGCGGCTCTGATGAAGGTGCCCGTGCTCGGTCTGGTGGAGAACATGTCCTATTTCAAGTGCCCGGACTGCGGCAAGGAGCACGCCATCTTCGGCGAAAGCCATGCGGAAGAGACTGCGAGAGCCTTCAACATCCCGCATTCCGTTCGCCTGCCGATCGACCCGGCCGTTGCGACCATGGTCGATGCAGGTGAGGTGGAATCCGTGGACGGCAGCCATATCGCGCCGATGGCCGACGTAGTGGAGGGCCTGCTGAAATGAAGGTTGCGGTAAGCTACAAGGACGGCGAGATCTACGAGCATTTCGGCCATGCCGAGTGCTTCGCCATCTATGATTTTGACCTGGACGACATGAGCAATTCCACCAAGAAGCTCATCGACGTGACCGATCGCCACGGCCACCAGGCCATGGCCGACCTGATGAAGGCCGAGGACGTAGCCGCGGTGCTCAGCGGCAATATGGGCGGCGAAGCGAAGGCGACGCTGCTCAGCTACGGCATCGTGCCGGTGGTCGGTTATTGCGGCGACGCGGACACGGCGGCGGAGTCGCTCGTGCTCGGCCGTCTGCCCATCATCCCCAGCGGCGAAGGCGGCGGCTGTTCCGGCGGAAGCTGCGGCGGCTGCTCCGGCTGCAGCGGAAGCTGCGGCGACGGCGAGGGCGGAGACTGCGGCTGCGGCGGCTCCTGCGGCTGCTGAAAAAAGCAACAAAAAACAGCTCCTGTGATCATCACAGGAGCTGTTTTTCAGTTCTCTCAACCCGCCAGCTTGACGCTGATGTGCACCGGGTTGTGGTCGGAGTCGGCAAAGCCGAGGTCAAGGTTTTCCACGCTCTCGAGCTCCACATTCGGGGAGAGGATGAATCCATCGATCACATAGTACTGGGTGTTCACCGTATCGGCGGGGTTGTAGGGCTGGTTGAGCAGGCGGCAGCTCGGGGTATCGAGACTGTAGGCAAAGCTCCAACCCGCAGGCAGCATATCCTCCGTCAGCGTACCGGGCGCCCAGAAAGCGGGATTGACGACCGGGAAACTGTTCAGCCCGCCGGGGAAGGTCTGGTTGAAGTCACCGCCGGCGATGACGTAATTGCCCTTGGCAAATTCGGACTGAAGGAAATCGTTGAGCACCTTGGTCTGGGCGATCTTGCCTTCGCCGTCGTCATAGGCCTCCAGGTGCAGGTTGACGAGCACGAGCTGCTTGTCCGAGCCTTCGATCGGCAGATAGCTGACTAGCAGGCAGCGCTTGAGGTTGGCGATGCGCAGCGGCCAGGAGAAGGGACAGGGCAGCGAAATGCGCTCCGCGCTCTCCACGTCATAGCGGGTGGTGGTCAGCAGGCCGCTGTTGACCTTGCCCATCGGGGGCATCGGGATCGGAACGAAGGGGCAGGAATAGTTCAGCGCGGTCACAGCATTGCCGCGGCCGAGCTGCTCGGCCTCATTGATGCCGTAGGTACGGGAGGAATCGGTATCGACCTCCTGCAGCAGGATCAGATCCGGCTCCAGTTCGCCGTTGTAGATCGTGCTGTAGATCCCGGCCAGGTATTCGCTGACCTGCATCTTGTCCGCCGCGCGGGAATTCTGGCCGCCGTCCATAAAGAAATCGGACCCGGCGCCGAGACCGGCATAGCCGATATTCCAGCTGAGCAGGTCGATGCTCTCTCCGGCGGGCAGCGCGTCCGCGTCGATCGTGGTGGCGAAAAACGCCATCTGTTCCACGTCCGCGGGCTTATATTCCGTATAGCTCAGCCAGCCGAGCAGGCCGCCGACGCCGATCACAGCGATCAAAACAAGAACCAGCAGCAGCTTCAAAATGCCTGAAAAGAACTTTTTCATCGGAAAGCCTCCTGTTTCTCAGACTTTACCCCACTATAGCACGTTTTGACGGTCTTGAAAAGAGCCCATTTGGCTCTGATGGGCGCACATTTGGGGACGGAATCAGTAAATTCGGATAAAAATATCTATTGCCAAACAGATCGAGGATAGTGTATAATAAATTGATTGCGAAAATAACCCTTTGCCATATATTCTAACAGAGAGGAAGCAACACATGAGCTACGAAACCAAAAACATTCGCAACATCGCCCTCCTGGGCCACGGCAACAGCGGCAAGACCAGTCTGGCCGAGAGCATGCTCTTTGTCACCGGCGCGATCGACCGTATGGGCAAGGTCAGCGACGGCAACACCGTCTGCGACTACGACGCCGAAGAGATCAAGCGTCAGATCACCATTTCCTCCGCCATCGCGCCGATCAATTTCGGCGGCGCCAAGATCAACGTGATCGACTGCCCGGGTTACTTTGACTTTGTGGGCGAAGTCCTCTGCGCGCTGCGCGCCGTTGAGGCCGGCTTCATCCTCGTCACCGCCAAGGACGGCATCTCCGTCGGCGCCGAGAGAAGCTGGAAATATCTGAAGGCTGCCAACCTGCCCACCGCTTTCGTCGTCTCCAAGGACGATGAGGAGCACGGCGACTTCTTCGGCGTTGTCGAAGCGCTGCGCGCCAAGTACGGCAGCATCGTCGCTCCCGTCACCATCCCCACGAGCGACGGCAAGGGCGTCATCGACCTGGTCAACAACGTCTGCTACACCACCAACGGCAACAAGACCGTGAAGGGCGACGTCCCCGCGGCCGACGCCGGCCACGCGGAAGACCTCCGCATGGAGCTGATGGAGACCGCCGCCGGCGCCACTGAAGAGCTGATGGAAAAGTTCTTCGAGACCATGGAGCTCGACAGCGCCGACATCATCGAGGGCCTGCGCGCCGGTATGAAGGACCGCAGCGTCGTTCCCGTGTTCGCCAGCGCCGCCATGCAGAACATCGGCACCGAAGCTCTGCTGCAGGGCATCGTCGACTACGTTCCCTCCCCTGCTGACGTCGAAGGCATCGATCCCAACGGCGCCACCCTGGGCTTCGTGTTCAAGACCGTGTCCGACCAGTTCGGCAAGTACAGCTTCGTGAAG
>CAMNOV010000046.1 GCA_946547105.1 uncultured Clostridia bacterium
CCCGCTGGAACGGCTACTTCTGGGCGCGCCAGATGATCTCCAACTCCAACGAGCACCCGCTGCAGGTCTTCATCCGTCTGCGTCTGGAGGAGTTCACCGACGCCGAGGCCATGGCCGGCTGGAACCAGCCTTACGCTTCCGACTCGGTCATCTACGCGCTGATCGTCTGCTCCATTGTCCCCATCCTGATCATCTACCCCTTCATCCAGAAATACTTCGCCAAGGGCACCAACGTCGGCGGCGTGAAGGAGTAATCCCACAGATAGAACCGGTTTTCCGGATTTGATATCAAATAAACAATATAATCTATGAGGAGGAAATCATGAAAACTAACAAAACCATCGCTATGCTGCTGGCGGTTTTGATGCTCGTCGGCCTGCTGGCCGGCTGCGGCAACAAGATCGACGTTGACCAGTACACCCAGCCCCAGACCCAGCCCGAGACCAACACCAACACCGAGCCCGCTGCCGAGACCGGCACCGACACCCCCGCCGCTCCTGCTGAGCTGAGCTACGCCGAGGGCACCACCCTCCGCATGGCCACCGGCTACAACTCCACCAAGACCGGCCTGAGCCTCGACGCCGAAGTCGCCGGCGAAGGCATCACCCTGGCCGACGGCATCACCTATCATGCCGGCGACCTGAAGCCGACCTGGGTCGAAGTCCAGAACGTTCTCGGCATCAAGATCGAGGACAAGTACCAGGGCAACAGCGCTTCCGCCGAGTTTGACTACTGGAAAGAGCGCATGAGCGAAGTCGACATGCTCTCCGGCACCGCCAGCAAGCTCACCGAGTACGGCGAGCAGGGCGTGATCGTGAACATCGGCGCTTATCTTGACCAGATGCCCAACTTCAAGGCCTATCTCGAGGCCAACCCCATCGTCCGCCTCTCCATCACCGGCAACACCGACACCGGCGCCATCTACTTCAGCCCCTACTTTGACGGCGTCAACGACATCGAGCGTATGCCTCTGATGCGTGTTGACATGGTCCAGAAGCTCCTCGACGGCGAGGGTGAATTCACCGCCGAGAAGTCCAACAAGACCGCCGCTCCCGTTTACCAGCCCTACATGCCCACCTCCGGCAAGATCGACATCGAGACCGTGAAGCTTGACGGCTCCGGTACCGAGACCGTGACCAAGGACTATGACGCCGCCGGCAACATCATCGAGAAGATGAACGCCGCCGGCAGCATCGACGGCGTGGAAGCTGTCAACATGCTCCGCACCTACATCGACGAAGCCTACAACGGCTACTACGGCACCGAGCGCTCCAACCTCTTCTGCGGCCAGAACGCCTGCTGGGACGCCGACGAACTCGTCGCGCTGCTCCGCTGCGTCGTCGCCAACCCCCAGACCCTCAACGGCACCGATTCCATCCAGGGCCTCTTCTCCCGTGAGGATGACAACAACCAGCGCCGTGTTGACATGTTCCGCCTTGCCGGCCATCTCTTTGGCGTGCGCGGCCTCGAGTCCCGCCAGGATTACCTCTACTTCGACGTGGACGGCACTCTGAAGGACGCCCGTCAGAACGTTGAGACCTACCAGGCTCTCGAGCGCATGAACGCCATCGCCCAGGAAGGCCTGATCTCCGTCAACTTCATGCAGACCGCCGAAGGCAAGACCAAGCAGTACCTCGAGAACGACTCCGGCTTCATGCACTATGACTACAACCAGACCCAGACCCTGTACAACGATCCCAGCCAGGGTGTGTTCGAAGAAGGCGAGAAGTACATGGCCGTGATGGTGCCCGTGGCCTGCTGGCAGGACGGCACCGAGGGCGGCAACTACATGCGCTTCACCGAATCCTGGCGTTCCGTCAAGACCGACGGCTGGGGCATCTCCGCCGCCGGCGTGAAGGACAACCCGGACAAGCTCAACGCCGCGCTCAAGCTCATCGACTACGCTTACTCTCCCGAAGGCATGATCCTCATGAGCTACGGCCCCAAGGCCTTCATCAAGACCAATGCCGACGGCAGCTACGTGACCTTTAACTTCAACGGCCAGGAAATGCCCGAGATCGCCGACGCCACCCGCGCCGAGCTCTGGGAGAAGGCCAGCGGCAACTACACCAACTATGCCCGTCAGTTCCTGGGCTCCACGCTGAGCTTTGCCAAGAGCCAGGCCTTTGAGTTCCAGTGCACCACCGACGTCGGCCGTGAAGGCGCCGGCTACATTTCCAAGGCCATCGCTCTCGGCACCATCAAGCACCCCGAACTGGCCATCTGCGAGAATCCCTGGTACATGTCCATCCCGACCGTTCTGCCCAACACCAAGGCTGAGAACGACATGATCAACACCTACACCCAGCTCACCTCCAACGGCAAGTTCTCCTCCTCCAAGGGCGGCGAGAACCTCTTTGTCAACCAGATCGTCAACGGCTACGCCGAAGAGGGCATGGGCAATGCTGAGGCTTCCGCCAATGTCGTCGCCAGCGAATGGGGCGGCCTGCAGTACCTGACCCTGAAGCAGGACGCCTGGAATCGCCTGCTTGCCTACTACAACGCGATGAACTGAGCGCGCTCACACCGGAATCAAAACACCACGGCGTGAACGCAGATTGGCAAGACCGCCTGTCTCCGGAAGAGGACGCAGGTCCTCTTCCGGGACGGCTCTTGCGGCAGGGAGGTCAAAATGTATAAAAAACAGTTGACGCTGCAAAAAGTCCTTTGCTTACTGGCCATCGGTTCCAGCGTGATCATTTTCCTGTATGCGCTGGGCATCATGACCGATCTTTACGATACGCTCTATTCGACGATGCGCAATCCTGCCGACCTGACCCAGACGGATGTGCCGGGCTCCATCGTCTACTACAACATGCAGAACTTCAACGCGTACTTCCTTAAGTGCTCGATCGTTCTGATCCTGCTGGCGTGCCTGCTGTTTATTACCAACTCGCACATCCGCAGAAGATACTACATCGGCAACTATATCGCCGTCGGCGCTTTCGCCGTGGCCAACTTCTATGTGGCCATTGAGGCGCACGGCTATATCGAAGCCTACAAGGAGCGCTTCCTGCGCATCGACTTCGAGGCGCTCAGGGCGCATGCGGACCTGTGGAAGACGGCTTATACGGAATCCACCTTCTGGTTCGACGTGCACTATGCGGTCTTTGCCATTTCACTGCTCGTGTCGGTGGGTCTCGTGCTGTGCACGATCTGGAAGATCCGCCTGATGAAGCAGGAGAAGGCCCTGATCGCCGAAGGAAAGGGGGCTGCGGCATGAACGAGGAAAAAACCATCCGGCTCGACCGCATGCGCTATACCAAGAATACCCTGGCCTCCGGACTGGCGCTGCTTTCGATCATTTTCAACGTCTTCTTTTTCATCAGTATCTATGAGTCCAACGTCGGCTCCTGGTACTACAACATCCTGATCGGCGCGTCGATCCTGTATAACCTGGTCTTCATGCTGGCGGCGTTTCTGAGCTCCGAGGGCATCAAGAACTACAAGATCGGCTACTCCTACGTGATGATCGTCCTGGGCATCATCCAGGTCATCCGCATTTTCATCTATCCGATGCGCGCGCACACGGCGACCGTCACGATCCAGGATCAGGCCGTCACCGTCATGGAGAACAGACAATTCATTTTCTGCGTGATCTGGCTGCTGGCCTCCGCCGCGTGCCTGATCGTCGGCGCGGTGGTCGGCATGGTGCGCTCCCGCGCGCTGAAGGCGCACATCGCGACCCTGGACAAAGCGGCATAAAGGAGGGAGAACGTTATGGCAGAACTGAATATTCAGCACGTAGATAAAATCTACGACAATAACGTTCAAGCGGTCTTTGACTTCAACCTTGACGTCAAGGACGGCGAGCTGATCGTTCTGGTCGGCCCTTCCGGCTGCGGCAAATCCACCACGCTGCGCATGATCGCGGGCCTGGAGGATATTTCGGCCGGCCACCTGTTCCTCGACGGCAGGGACATCACCCAGACGCCCGCCAAGGACAGAGACATGGCCATGGTTTTCCAGAACTACGCACTGTACGGGCACATGACCATCTATGAAAACATGGCCTTCTCCCTGACGCTGCGCAAGGAAAACCCCAACGTGATCCACAAGAAGGTGCTGGCCGCGGCCGAGATCCTCGGTCTGACCAGCCAGCTCAACAAAAAGCCCTCTCAGCTGTCCGGCGGCCAGCGCCAGCGCGTGGCCATGGGCCGTTCGATCGTGAGAAATCCGAAGGTCTTTCTGTTCGACGAGCCCCTGTCCAACCTGGACGCCAAGCTCCGCGGCGCCACCCGCCGCGAGATCCTGCTGCTGCACAAGCGCCTGCAGGCCACCATGCTCTACGTCACGCACGACCAGACCGAGGCTCTGACCCTGGCCGACCGCATCGTGTGCATGTCCATGGGTCACGTCCAGCAGGTCGGTACGCCGCTGGAGCTCTACGATTCCCCGGCCAACCGTTTTGTGGCCAGCTTTATCGGTCTGCCCCCGATGAACTTCTTCGACGCCACCGTGCGCGAGGGCGAACTCGAGGGCCGCGGTTTCCGCGTGAAGCTGACGGAGGAGGAAAATGGCGCGCTGCTGCCCTACGCCGGCAAGGAGATCGAGCTCGGCGTCCGTCCCGAGGACGTGCAGGGCGGCGGTGAGATCGCGATGAACGTGTTCTCCAACGAGAACCTCGGCATGAACACGCTGGTCCACGGTCATATCGGCGAAGCGGCGGGCAACAGGATCTCCGCCAAGCTGCGCGGCTGGTACGACTACAAAGAAGGGGACAGCGTCAACGTTGTCTTCAGCCGGAAGCACTTCTTTGACAAAGAGACCGGCGAAGCGATCGGAAGGGGGAAGAACGCATGAGCGAAAAACAGAGCAAGACCGCCAAAGCGCCGTCTAAAATGCCGGAATTTCTGCGCAAGCTGTTCGTCGGCCTCAAGCGCCGTCCCTCCATCATTGCGCTGATCGTCCTTCTGCTGGCTTTCTTCCAGTATTCTCTGAACCTGACCCATATCTCCGATACCACGGCCAAGATCCAGGGCCCGGGCATGGGCCTGTGCGGATTTGCGACGATGCTGTTTTCCATGCTGTCGCTGGTCTGCTTCCTCAACGCCTTCCCGCGCCGGAAAAAGCCCGTGATCGCGATGGTGGTGCTGATGCTTCTGATGTTCGCGCTGATCATCTTCTGCGACGTCTACTACTCGAACCTCATCATGAACGCGCTGACCCGCACGGAAAACCCCATCAAGCTCGACGCCTCCACGATCTATATCGCGCAGGCTTACAATGTCCTGCAGACGCATATCGTGATCGAAGCCATCGGCGTTGGACTGATCCTGCTGATGCCGCTGTATTCCAAGCTGCTGCGCAAGATCAACACCTCCGTCACGGTGGAGGATTACGGCAAGCTCGAAGCGATCGATATTTCGGGCGAAGACTGATTGATACCGCTTCCGGATCGGGAGATCATCTCCCGATCCGGAAATGAGGTGTTTTTATGGCTGGTAAAAAACGGCGCGCGGTGCCGGAAGAAAACCGCGCGACATCCGATTTCTATAAACTGCACAGCCGGGCGATCAACGATCTGATCACCGCCAACGAGGAAAACTCTCCGGAGGTTTCCGAGGAGGAACTGCGCCAATACCGCTCCGGTCCCAAGCTCAAGGTTTCCGACTGGCTGAAGGCGATCCTGATCAAATGGTGGTTTGCCGGCTCCGTCTGCTTCTTTATCTTCTGGGGGCTCAGCTCCTACGTCAGCGCCAGGCTTGACCTGCTGCTGATCTTCGGTATCGCGCTCGGTGTAGTTACCGACGTGCTGACCAACAATATTCTTCGCTACTATGCGAAAAAACGCGGCGGCAACGACCGCTGGATGATGTTCCCGAAGAAACAGTATGTGACCTTCTTCCTGAACATCCTTTACGCATTTGTTCTGCTCCTTTGCGTAGATTTCCTGTATAATCTGATCAACCTGGCATTTCTCGCCGCGGGCGGCACCGCGATGACTCTCGGCGTCGGTCCGATCCTGTTCGGCGTTATTTATACAGCTGTGGATCTGCTGTTTATCAGCATGAAGCGGCTTTTCATACGGATTGTCAGCGATGCGAAAGAATCGGCTAAAAAGCCGTAAATGAGGTGTATGATGCTGCAGATCCTGTATTCCGGCGCGACGGACGTTTGCTTTGAACTGAAAAACGACGCGCCTTATTATGCTCCGGAGGCCTTTGAGGTCTTTCTGGACGGAGAAAAGCAATTTGACTGCAATACGAACGTGTTCTCTCTCTTCGGCCTCCAGCCGGAAGGGGAGTATACGCTGGAGCTTCGCGGGGCGGCGATCGCGGAGACGCTGCGGTTTCGCACCAAAGGCGAATGCTGCGCTGTGGACGTGCGCGATTTCGGCGCTGTCGGCGACGGCGTGCATGACGATACCGTCGCCATCCAGACGGCGATCTCCTATCTGCCGGCGGGCGGCCGTCTGTTCTTCCCGGCCGGCCAGTATCTGACAAAGCCCCTGGTGCTCAAGAGCCATATGACCCTGGAGCTGAGCGCCGATGCGGTGCTGCTCGGCTGGCCCGAGCGGAAGGACTGGCCCATCGTGCCGGGCGTGCTGAACGCGCTGGACGGAAGCGAGCTGTATTTCGGCGGCTTTGAAGGCCAGGCCATGAGCATGTACGAGTCTCTTCTCACAGCCCAGTATGCCGAGAATATCGCGATCGTCGGTCCCGGCCGTGTGGACGGCAACGCCCAGAACAGCGATTTTTGGATCAATTTCAAGGAATTTCCGGCTGCGCGCCCGCGGCTGATGTTCTTCAACCGCTGCAAGAACGTCACCGTGCACGGCGTGCACGCCTGCAATTCGCCCTCCTGGCAGCTGCACCCGCATTACTGCGAGCAGGTGGGACTGTACGATGTGTTCGTTTCTGCGCCGAAGAACAGCCCGAACACCGACGCGATGGACCCCGAGTCCTGCGACGGTGTGGAGATCATCGGCTGCCGTTTCTCGGTCGGCGACGACTGCATCGCCATCAAATCCGGCAAGATCGAGCTCGGCAAGAAGCTCAACCGCCCTGCCGATCACCATACAATCCGCAACTGCCTGATGGACTTCGGGCACGGCGCCGTAACGCTCGGCAGCGAAATCGGCGCCGGCGTGCGGAATCTGAGCGTCACGCAGTGCTGGTTTCGCGGCACCGACCGCGGGCTTCGCATCAAGAGCCGCCGCGGCCGCGGGGAAAACTGCCTGCTTGACCAGATCAGCTTTGACAATATCCGCATGGAGGGCGTTCTGACTCCCATTGCGGTCAATCTCTGGTATAACTGCTGCGATCCGGACCGCTACAGCGAATACGTCTGGTCGCGGGAAAAACTGCCGGTGGATGATCGGACCCCGCGCATGGGGCGCTTCCGTTTCCATAAACTCGTTTGCACCGATGCGCAGGTCGCCGCCTGTTACATCGACGGTCTGCCGGAAGCGCCGATCGAGGAGGTCGTTTTTGACGACGTGAGCATCAGCTTTGCCGACGATGCAAAGCCCGGCATCCCGATCATGGAGAACTTTGCGAAAGAACGCTGCCGCCTGGGCCTGTATCTGGACAACGTCCGGCGTATCCGGATCCACGGCGTCAGCCTAAAGGGCGTAGAAGGAAAGAAGCTCCTGGCCGATCATTATGAAAGCCTGGAGACGACGGACTTTAGTGAGGACTGAAGCATGTACGAGAATCTGGACGCCTATGTGCAGCGGCTGATCCGCGAATCCACGCCCGATCGCACGGTATGGAACATTGAAAAGATCCGGCAGGGGAAGCCCGCCAGCTGGAATTATATCGACGGCTGCATGATGACGGCGCTGCTTGCCATGACCGAGATCACCGGCGACCGGCAGTATGCCGACTTTGCCGAGCGCTGCATCGACTGGTTCGTGGACGAAAGCGGCGCGATCCGCGGTTATGACACTGCGGCCTGCAATCTCGACGATATCAACGAGGGGCGCGTGCTCTTCGCTCTGTATCGCGACACCGGCAAGGAAAAGTTTAAGAAGGCCGCGCAGTTTTTGCGCGGGCAGCTGGAGCGCCAGCCGCGTACCGCGGAGGGCAACTTCTGGCATAAGGCCATTTATCCCAACCAGGTCTGGCTTGACGGATTGTATATGGCGCAGCCCTTTTACGCCCTGTATGAGCGCGAGTTCGGCAAGGGCGACTATTCTGACATCCTCTCCCAGGTGGAAAACGTCCGCCTTCACATGCGTGACGAGGAAAAGGGCCTCTATTATCACGGCTATGACGCCAGCCGCAAGGCCTTCTGGGCCGATCCCGTCACCGGCCGCTCCCAGAACTTCTGGCTGCGCAGCATCGGCTGGTTTGCCGTGGCGCTGGCCGACCTGAGCGAGATCCTGCCGGAAGGCGCGGAGAGAGCGCGCCTGCGCGAGATCTTCGCCGAACTGATGCAGAGCGTCGACCGCTATGCTGACGGGGAGACCGGCCTGTATTGGCAAGTCGTCGACCAGGGCGGCCGCGAAGGCAACTATCTGGAGACCAGCGGCAGCAGCATGCTGGCCTATGCGATGCTCAAGGGCGCTCGTCTGGGCATCCTGGACAAAGAATACGCCGCGAAAGGCGAGAAGACCTTCCGCGGCATCGTGGACCGTTATTTGTCGTTCACCGACGGGGAACTGAACCTGGGCGGCATCTGTCTGGTGGCGGGCCTCGGCCCGGAGAATAACCGCCGCCGCGACGGCTCTTACGAGTATTATATCTCCGAGCCCGTCGTGCAGAACGACGCCAAGGGCGTAGCGCCCTTCCTCCTGTGCTACACGGAGGTCAAACGCCTCGCCTGATCACAGCATGATCTTGACGCTCTCCGGATCCTGCCGTGCCGGCTGCTTTTGATATTCGCTGGGCGAGACGCCGAATTTCCGCTTGAACATGCGGGAGAAATACAGCGGCTCCCGGAAGCCGCACAGATGCGCGATCTCGGCGATGCCGTTGCCGCTGGCGTCGGCAAAGTGCAGCCGCTCGGCTGCTGCCTGCAGCCGCGTTTCGCTGAGCAAACGGTGCGGCGTCATGCCAGTTTCCCGCTTGAAGAGCTTGCGCAGATAGTCGTAATTGAAGGGAAGCGTCTGCAGATAGCTGTCCAGCTCGAAGTTTTCGTCCGGATAATTGCGGATGATGCAGCTTTCGATCTCTTCGACGATCGGGCTGCGGGCGGGCGCGTCCAGCTGGGTGAGGATCAGGTTGACGATGAGGTTTGCGTAGGAGGCGAGCAGGACGCTCTGCTTGCCGGGCGCGCAGCCGAAAAGATAAAAAGCGGCGTTGAACGCGTCGCGCAGAAAATGGTTCCCGTCCTCGCGGATCAGCGCCGGCTCCTTCAGAGGAAGCTTCGGCCGCAGCATGTTCAGGTGGATATTGGTAAAGCCCGTCTCGCTCTCGTTGTGGTGTGAGACAAAGGGCGGGATGATGACCAGGTCCCCGGCCTGATAGGGCAGGGAATTTGAGTCAAAGACCAGGCGGCCCTCGCCGCCGGTGCAGTAGATCAGCTCCCAGCTGCTGTGCGCGTGCCGGGAAACGGAATAGGTAAGCAGATGCTTGCCGGCATAAATGATCTGATTCACGTCGAATCCCTCTCTTTCTGTCAGTTATTTATTTTAGCAAAATAGATCCGTTTTGTCCATGTTAAAACAGTACATTTCAAACCATCAAGGGGGATAAAAAATGGCCTACTTAACGCTGAAAAACATCAACAAGATCTACCCGAACGGATTCCACGCAGTCCACGATTTCAATCTTGAGATGGAAAAAGGCGAGTTTATCGTCTTTGTCGGTCCTTCCGGCTGCGGCAAGTCCACCACGCTCCGAATGATCGCAGGCCTGGAGGATATCTCCAACGGCGAGTTCCTGATCGACGGCAAGCGCGCCAACGAGCAGGGCCCGCGGGAACGCGGCGTAGCCATGGTCTTCCAGAGCTACGCGCTCTATCCCCAGATGACTGTTTATGATAACATTGCCTTCGGCCTGGAGCTGCAGGGCGCCGATGAGGATTACATCGACGAGAAGGTGCGCAACACCGCGCGCATCCTCGGCCTGACCGACTACCTCGACCGTCTGCCCAGGGCGCTGTCCGGCGGCCAGCGCCAGCGTGTCGCCATCGGCCGCGCGCTGATCCGCAAGGTCGGCATCTTCCTGATGGACGAGCCTCTCTCCAACCTCGACGCCAAGCAGCGCGTGACCATGCGCTCCGAGATCACGCAGATCCACCGCGAGACCGGCTCCACCACAATCTACGTGACCCACGACCAGACCGAGGCCATGACCATGGCCGACCGCATTGTCGTGATGAAGGACGGCTACGTGCAGCAGGTCGGCACGCCGCGAGAGCTGTACTTTGATCCTGTCAACGTCTTCGTCGCCGGCTTCATCGGCGAGCCGCCGATGAACTTCGTGCGCGGCAAGGTCACGGAAGGCAAGTTCAACGTCGGCGGCACGGTCATCGATCTGTCCATGAAGCTGGGCGACAAGCTTGCGCAGTATGAGGGACGCGAGATCGTCTTCGGCTTCCGTCCCGAAGCCATCAAGCTCGGCGAGAAGGAGCAGGCCTACGTTCTGCCCGCTAACGTTGAACTGACGGAAATGCTGGGCGACAACACGAACGTCTATATCGAAATGAACGATGTGCACGCGATTTTGAAAGTCGACCCGCACGATACACCCGAAGTGGACAGCAGCATCAGCTTCTCGATCCCCTACGAGAGCGTGTATCTGTTTGACGGCGAAACCGAAAAGGTCATCAAGTAAGAGGAGGATTCCATGGATATTCGTTATGCGGCAAACCCCAGAGATGTCAAACGCTATACCACCGAAGAACTTCGCAAGGAGTTCCTGATCGAAAACCTGTACCAGCCGGACAGCGTGACGGCCGTTTACAGCCACGTCGACCGCATGGTCACGCTCGGCTGCATGCCTGTCAACGAGACGGTCTCCATCGACAAAGGGATCGACGTCTGGTCGAACTTCGGCACCCACTATTTCCTCGAGCGCCGCGAGATCGGCATCTTCAACATCGGCGGCCCCGGCAAGATCACCGTGGACGGCACAGTCTATGAGCTTGGCTACAAGGACTGCCTGTACATCACCATGGGCGCGAAGGAAGTGCTTTTCTCCAGCGACAGTGCCGACAAGCCCGCCAAGTTCTATATGGTCTCCGCGCCCGCGCACCGGAGCTATGAGACGCGTCTGCTCCGTCTGGCCGACGCCAACAAGCGCCCTTGCGGCGATGCGGCGACCTCCAACAAGCGCGTCATCAACCAGTTCATCCACCCCGCGGTCCTGCCGACCTGCCAGCTTTCCATGGGCATGACCGTGCTGGAGACCGGCAGCGTCTGGAACACCATGCCTGCCCATACCCACGAGCGCCGCATGGAAGTCTATATGTACTTTGAAGTCCCCGAGGATCAGGTCGTGTTCCACATGATGGGTCAGGGACAGGAGACGCGCCACATCGTGATGACGAACGAACAGGCGGTCATTTCCCCCTCCTGGTCGATCCACGCCGGCGCCGGCACCAGCAATTATACCTTCATCTGGGCCATGGGCGGCGAAAACCAGGAATTTGACGACATGGACACCATTCCCACCAATCAATTAATGTAATTCAGGAGGACGATCAACATGGATATTATGAAGAGCTTTTCTCTTGAGGGCAAGGTTGCCCTCATCACCGGCGCATCCCATGGCATCGGCATGGCGATCGCCAACGCCTTCGCCTCCGCCGGCGCGACGATCTGCTTCAACTGCTCCAGTGAGGGTTCCAGGGTCCGCGCGCTGGAGGCCTACAAGGCCAACGGCGTCGACGCCCACGGCTATGTCTGCGACGTCTGCGACGAAGAGGCTGTCAAGGCTCTCGTAGCGCAGATCAAGGAAGAAGTCGGCGTTATCGACATTCTTGTGAACAACGCCGGCATCATCAAACGCATCCCGATGCTCGACATGAGCGCTGAGGATTTCCGCAAGGTCATCGACGTCGACCTGAACGCCCCTTTCATCGTCTCGAAGGCCGTCATCCCCGGCATGATCGAAAAAGGTCACGGCAAGATCATCAACATCTGCTCCATGATGAGCGAGCTCGGCCGTGAGACCGTCTCCGCCTACGCGGCGGCCAAGGGCGGCCTGAAGATGCTCACCCGCAACATCTGCTCCGAGTACGGCGAATACAACATCCAGTGCAACGGCATCGGGCCTGGCTATATCGCCACCAGCCAGACCGCGCCGCTGCGCGAGCGTCAGCCGGACGGCAGCCGCCATCCCTTTGACCAGTTCATCGTCGCCAAGACGCCGGCCGCCCGCTGGGGCGAGGCCGAGGATCTGATGGGTCCTGCTGTCTTCCTGGCTTCCGACGCCTCCAACTTTGTCAACGGCCACATCCTGTATGTGGACGGCGGCATCCTTGCCTACATCGGCAAGCAGCCCACCTGATGAATATCGTTTCTTTCCGTGCACTGAACGCGCCGGTCATAGGTTACCTTCACGACGACCATGACCGGCTCGTCGCACATAAAACTCGTCCGGCGATCGTCATCTGCGCCGGCGGCTGCTACCGCTGGCTTTCGCCGCGGGAAAAGGATCCGGTGGCGCTGTACTGGGCGGCGATGGGCTATCAGACCTTTCTGATCGAGTATTCCTGCGGCCCGCAGGCCGGGGAGCTGCGGCCCCTGCACGAGCTGGCGGAGGCGGTGCGCATCATCCGAAGCCGCGCATCCGACTGGCACATCGAGCCGGAGCATGTCGCCGTGCTGGGCTTTTCCGCTGGCGGGCACCTGGCCGCGAGCCTCGGCGTGCTGTGGCATAGAGAGGATCTCGGCCTCGACAGAAGCTGCCGCCCGGACGCGCTGGTGCTCTGCTATCCGGTGATCACGACGGGGGAGTATGCGCACAAAGAATCCGCCGCGAATGTGAGCGGGGGAGATCCGGCGCTGCGTGAATTCCTGAGCCTGGAGAACCGGGTGACGGCGCATATGCCGCCCACCTTCCTCTGGCACTGCATCGGCGACGAGAGCGTCCCGGTGGAAAACTCGCTCCTGCTGGCAGGCGCCATGCAGCGCGCGGGCGTCGATTACGAATGCCATCTCTTTGCGGGCGGCGCGCACGGCATTTCCATGTGCAATCAGGAGGTGGAAACGCCGAATCCGGAGGCCGCCGCCTGGACCGAACTGTGCAAAACCTGGCTGAATAAACAATTCCATTACATTCCATAAGGAGGAACCTACCATGAATGAAATGAACACTGCCATCTCCAACATCGGCGTCGTGCCGGTCATCAAGCTCAACCATCCTGAGCGTGACGCTGCCAACCTGGGCAAGGCCCTGTGCGCGGGCGGTGTGCCGGTGGCGGAGATCACCTTCCGTGCGGCCGGCGCCGACAAGGCCATCAAGCTGATGAAGGAAGCCTGCCCCGAAATGATCGTCGGCGCCGGCACCGTCACCCGCACCGAGCAGATCGACGCCGTGATCGCCGCGGGCGGCCAGTTTATCGTGACGCCCGGTTTCGATCCGGAGCTCGTGGCCTATGCCCAGGAAAAGAACATCCCCATTTTCCCCGGCTGCACCACGGCGAGCGAGTACCATCAGGCGCTGAAGTTCGGTCTGGAGCTCATCAAGTTCTTCCCGGCCGAGCAGAGCGGCGGCCTGGCCAAGATCAAGGCCCTGTCCGCGCCCTTCCCCATGTTCAAGGTCATGCCCACCGGCGGCGTCGGCCTCAAGAACCTGAAGGACTATCTGTCCTGCCCGGTCATCGCTGCCTGCGGCGGCAGCTACATGGTCACCGCTGACCTGATCGACAACAACAAGTGGGACGAGATCACGGAGCTGTGCAAAAAGTCCAGGGAAATCGTCAAGGAAGCCCGCGGCTGAGAGAGGAGAAAACAATGGAACTGAATCTGAGACCGAGAGAAGAATGCAAGTTTGACGCAGCGAGCCTGGGCGAGATCATGCTCCGCCTGGATCCCGGCGAGGGCCGCATCCGCACCGCCCGTTCCTTCCGCGCCTGGGAAGGCGGCGGCGAGTACAACGTCATCCGCGGCCTGCACAAGTGCTTCGGCATGAATACCGCCGTTATCACCGCCTTTGCCGACAACGAGGTCGGCAAGCTGATGAAGGACTTTATCGAGCAGGGCGGCGTGAACACCGACCTCATCTACTGGAAGAAGACCGACGGCATCGGCCGCATCTGCCGCAACGGCATCAACTTCACCGAGCGCGGCTTCGGCATCCGCGGCGCCGTGGGCTGCTCCGACCGCGCCAACACCGCCATCTCCCAGGCGACTCCCGAGGATTTCGATTTTGACTATATCTTCGGCAAGCTGGGCGTGCGCTGGCTGCACACCGGCGGCATCTACGCGGCCCTGTCCGAACAGAGCTGCGAGACCGTGATCGCTGCCTGCAAGACCGCGAAGAAATACGGCACGCTGGTCTCCTATGACCTGAACTACCGCCCCTCCATGTGGTCCGCCATCGGCGGCCTGGAGAAAGCCCGGGAAGTGAACAAGGAAGTAGCGAAATATGTGGACGTGATGATCGGAAACGAAGAGGACTTCACCGCGTGCCTGGGCCTGCAGG
>CAMNOV010000047.1 GCA_946547105.1 uncultured Clostridia bacterium
GTACCGCCGATCAGATATATTGTTTTCATATCTGTTCCTCACAAATCCCGATTTGTTTTAATCATTGTACCATGGCGGACCCGCGTGGTCAATTAACCAACTTTCAAAAGGGAAGGAAGCACTTCCTTACGAAGTGCCTCCCTCGGGGCGCCTTGTCATTTCGCTGCGGCTTCGATCGTTCCGCCGCCGAGCACCAGATCGCCGTCATAGAGCACGACGGCCTGACCGGGCGTGACGGCGCGCTGCGGCGCGTCAAAATCCAGCCGGAGCCTGCGCCCCGGCAGCGGGACGGCGGTGGCGGCAAATTCTTTCTGCCGATAGCGCGTCATCGCATGGACGCGGAACGGCCCCGCGGGCTCCGGGATCGAGAGCCAATGGAAGGCGGCCGCAGTCAGGCCGCCGCTGTAGAGCGCCTCCTCCGGTCCGACGGTCACGGTATTTGCGGCCATATCCTTGTCCAGCACATAGACAGGCTGTCCGGCGGCCAGACCAAGCCCGCGCCTCTGGCCGACGGTGCAGCGGATCGCACCGCGGTGCCGCCCGAGGACCCGCCCCTCCCGGTCGAGGATGTCTCCCGGAGGACAGACTTTGCCGGTCCATTGCTCCAGAAACGCGGCGTAATCCCCGCCGGGAACGAAGCAGATGTCCTGGCTTTCACGCTTGGCGGCGGTAACGAGGCCGTTTTCTTCCGCGATCCGCCGCGTTTCGCTTTTGCGAAGCGCACCGAGCGGAAAGCGCAGATGCGCCAGCTGCCGCTGCGTCAGCATGTACAGCACGTAGCTCTGGTCCTTGCTCTCGTCCGCTGCCTTCCGCAGCTGCCAGCGGCCGCTGTCCGGGTCACGGGTGATCCGGGCATAATGGCCGGTGGCGAGCACGTCGAAGCCGCGGGCCAAGGCCTCATCCAGCAGAGCCTCAAATTTCATGAAGCGGTTGCAGTCAATGCAGGGGTTGGGCGTGCGCCCGCGCGCGTACTCGTCGGCAAAGCGCTGGATGACCTGTACGCGAAACAAGCCCGTATAGTCCAGCAGCTCGTGGGGGATGCCGAGCTGGGAGCAGACAAATTCGGCGTCCTCGGCGTCGCTCTCCGCGCAGCAGCTTTTGTGGCAGGCGAGGCCGAGGTCGCTGTTGCGGTAGAGGCGCATCGTCACACCCGCACAGTCGTAACCTTCGCCGAGCAGCTTCAGCGCGGCCACCGAGCTGTCGACGCCGCCGCTCATGGCGATCAGGGCCCGCTTCACGGCAGGACCCGGACCTCGTCGCCGGGGCGGGCGACGCCCTCTGTCAGCACGACGGCGAAGATCCCCTCCCGCGGCATCACGCAGTCGCCGGCCTGGCGGCGGATCGCGCAGTCGGCGTGGCACTCCTTGCCGATCTGCGTTACCTCGCACAGGGCGCTGCCGACCTGCAGCCGGGTGCCGACGGGCAGCGCCGGGAGGAGCAGCCCTTCACACAGGACGTTCTCGGCAAAGGCGCCCGGGGCGAGGGGATAACCCAGCTTTTCCTCCAGCCGCGCCGCGCTTTCGCGCGCCAGCAGGCTGATCTGCCGGTGCCAGTTGCCGGCGTGCGCGTCCCCGACGATCCCGTGCTCCGGCAGCAGGCGGATCTCATCCACGGGATGCTTTTGCTGGCCCTTTTTCTCGCTGATGCAGACCGCGAGGATGCGGCCGATGGATTCTGACATAAAAAAAGCCTCCTTTTTCTCTTGACAAAACGAGTGATACGCGGTATAAACATATTAACCCATTGATTTGGTTGGTTTATAGAGCGGACAGACACCCGCCCGGACAGCAGGCGCGTCCGCCGGGCGGGCAAAGGGGTTCAGATCACGTAGTCATAGCCGCCCTCGTCGGAGCGCATCAGGCTGCGGATGCTGAACTGCCCCAGATAGCCGCGCACGGTCTCGTCGAGACCCTTCCAGAGCGGCAGCGTCCGGCAGAAGGCCGCGCGTGAGCAGGGCTTCCCTTCCGGCCCCAGACAGGCGACCGGCGCCAGCGTGCCCTCCATGCGCTCGAGCACCTCGAGCACGGAGATCTGCTCCGGCTCGCGGCCCAGGCGGTAGCCGCCGCCCTTGCCGCGCAGACCTTCGAGGATACAGACGCGGACCAGCTCCTTGACGATGCTCTCCAGATACTTTTCCGAGATCTCCTGCCGCTCGGCCAGCTCCCGGAGCGTGACGTAGGCCTCCGGGCGATGCTCGGCCAGGTCGACCAGGATCCGCAGGGCATAGCGCCCGCGCGTGGAGATCATCATGATGCGCACCTCTCTTTGACTCATTCATAGATAAGCCTACTATACCACAAGGAAAATAGGATTTCAATACAAGGAGGAACACAAGATGTCCAACATTTATACGTCCGCCGATCAGCTGATCGGAAAGACCCCGCTGCTGGAGCTGACGCATATCGAGAAGGAGGAGAAGCTCGAAGCGCAGATCCTCGCCAAGCTCGAGTACTTCAACCCCGCCGGCTCCGTCAAGGACCGCATCGCCAAGGCGATGATCGACGACGCCGAGGCGAAAGGCCTGCTGAAGGAGGGCTCCGTGATCATCGAGCCGACCTCCGGCAACACCGGCATCGGCCTGGCCGCCGTGGCCGCCGCGAGGGGTTACCGGATCATTATCGTCATGCCGGAGACCATGAGCGTCGAGCGCCGCCAGCTGATGAAGGCCTACGGCGCGGAGCTGGTGCTGACCGAGGGCGCGAAGGGCATGAAGGGCGCGATCGCCAAGGCGGAGGAGCTGGCGAAGGAGATCCCCGGCGGCTTCATCCCCGGGCAGTTCGTCAATCCCGCCAATCCCGCCGCGCACAAGGCGACCACCGGCCCGGAGATCTGGGCGGACACCGACGGCGAGGTGGACATCTTCGTCGCGGGCGTCGGCACCGGCGGCACGATCACCGGCGTGGGCGAATATCTGAAGGAGAAGAATCCGGCGGTCAAGATCGTCGCGGTGGAGCCGGCAGGCTCGCCGGTGCTGTCGAAGGGCACGGCCGGCGCGCACAAGATCCAGGGCATCGGTGCGGGCTTTGTGCCGGAGGTGCTCAATACCGCCGTCTATGACGAGATCATCCCGGTCGAAAACGAGGACGCCTTTGCCGCCGGCCGCCGCATCGGCCGCAGCGAGGGCGTGCTGGTGGGCATTTCCTCGGGCGCGGCGCTCCATGCCGCGATCGAGTTGGCCAAGCGGCCGGAGAACAAGGGCAAGACCATCGTCGCCCTCCTGCCCGACACCGGCGACCGCTACCTCTCCACGCCGCTGTTCGCGGACTGAACGACGCAAGAGGATCAGCAAACGGCGCTCTGCATTTTGCAGGGCGCCGTTTTTCGGTGGAAAAGCGGATGAAGATGCGGTATAATAAGGCATCTGATGAAAAAGGGTGGAAATATGCTCGAAATACCATTTGTTCCGACGGAAATCGCGTTCGCGGCGCTGTGGCTGATCCTGCGGATCGCCGTATGGCTGCGGCAGAAGCGGATCGACTGGAAACGGGAAGCGGTACTGCTTCTGATGTACGTCAATCTGGCCGTGCTGCTCCGCTTCACCTTTTTCCCCATGGGGCGCGTAAACGGGCGCGTGCAGCCGCTGGTGCTGTACACGGCGGCGGTCTACCCCTTCCGGATCAACTGGATCCCACTGGTGCGCCTGCGTGATTTTGCCAGAAAACAAGACTTGCTGCTGAACGTCGTCGGCAATACGGTGATGTTTATCCCGAGCGGGATCATCCTGCCGGTCGTTTATCCGCGGCTCAACCGCTTCTGGAAGGTGCTGCTGGCCGGAATCGGCCTTTCTCTTGCCATCGAGCTGCTGCAGCTGCCCTTCAGCGTGCGCGCGTCCGACGTGGACGACCTGCTGCTCAACACCCTCGGCGCGATCCTCGGGTACGGGATCTATGCGGCGGTCCGATGTTGGAGGCGGCGCAGCAAACGATCCCGTCCGGAGCCCTCCGACTGACCGGGCAGAAACCGGTTTTACGGCCGGACAGGAGCCTCGGCATGATAAGAAGTACCGGCGGGAAGATCGCAAAAGCGATCTTCCCGCCGGTACTTCTATGTGCGGATTTACGCAGGGGCCGCAAAGGGATCCCGGCCCCGTTCCTCCGGAGGAAGGGGTACGCCTGTTTATTTCTCCAGGACGCGAAGCTGCCCCTGCTCCCAGTCAATCTGCAGCTGCTTTTCCCCCATGGGGAAGCTGCAGTGCAGCGAGTGGAATGCGCCCGTTTGCGGCCGAAGCTCATAGCGTGTGCCTCCCGGCTCAGTCCCCTGCAGACCCACGAAATAGCGAGCCAGCAGGTAAATGGGGCTGGCCGCCCAGGCGTGGCAGAGGGACTTGCCGAAGGGATCTCCGTACATCTCATACTGCTGCCCCAGGGGTTTGGCCGGATCGAACTCCTCCCAGAAGGTCACGGCGCCCAGCTTCAGCATGCCGCCCCAGTAGGCCTTGATCTCCCGCAGCACCTCATCCAGATAACCCAGGCGGCACAGCGCCTCCAGCTCGAAGAAGCGGAAATAGGGCGTGGTGATGGCGGGGATGGCGTCGTTGAAGAGAACGCTTTGGGCAAGAAGCTTCTTCCGCTCCCCGTCCGCGATATCGAACAGAATGGCAAAGATGTTGGCGTGGCGCGTCACATGGCGCTTGCCGGAGCTGAAGGAGTCGATATAGGCCGCTTTTTCCGCGTCCCAGTAGTGATCCTCGATCTGCTGCAGCAGCGCCTCTCGCTCCCGCTCATACAGCTCTCCTTGTCCCGCAGGGGCCAGCCGCGCCATCGCGCGGTAGGCTTCCGCCAGCAGCATCTGCTCGGCGCAGAGGGGCCCGTCCCGGTCGAAGTCCGCCCAGTCGATGAAAACCCAGTCCCGCTTCCGGCCCACAATGAAGCCGTGTTCTTCCCGCTGGGAGAGGATCAGGGCCATCAGACTCTCCATTTTCGGCCAGAGGAAGTCCACAAAGCCCCGGTCGCCGTAGCTGTCGAAATAGACCTCCACGCTGAGGATCCAGAGCAGCGAATAGTCCAGGATCGTGTTGACGTGGGTCGTGGTGGGCTCCGCGCCGCGCAGGGCGAGCAGGGTGCGTTTCTCGATCTCGCGGTCAGCGGTGAGATAGCGGTTGACCAGCATGCTCTGATAGGCGTCCCCGCCCCAGATCCATTTGTCCCGCTTGACGCCGTCCAGGAAGAAGGCCCCGGAGCAGAGCATGAAGGTGTGCGCCGCCACTTCAAAGATGCGGTTGAGCTCCCCGTCGTCCGAGCGGAAGCCGGCCTTCACGGGAATGTCGATGTACTGGTGCACGGCTGCGGCGGAGCAGTCCTCCGGCGCAAGGCCGGGCACATAGGCATAGCGCAGCGCCTGGCGCGGGCAGCGGCCGGTCTCGGGGTCCGGGCGGCAGTGGTAATAGCAGTTTTGGGTGTCCAGCGCCTCCGCCCGGGATTCTCCGAGGTATACCAGGGGCGGCTCGCCCTGCCACGTGAGCTCCAGCGCGGCGGTGAGCTCCGTTTCAAAGGTGAACAGGGTGCCGCCGTTGACATTTTCCACCGAAACCGGCTCATAGCGCTTTTCGCTGTAGGCCCAGTCGGAGGGATCCCGCGCCGGATCGGTAAAATAGCGGTTGTGGGCGGCGGGCAGCGGGTCGCCGTCAAAGTCGTCGGCCAGCCAGCCCTCGTCCGAGCAGATCAGCTCCCCCTCCACATAGATGGCGGGCACGCAGCCGATGCAGGCGATGTGCACCGAGATGCGTGTTTCCCCCGCCGGGCAGGTGATGAGTGCGCCCAGGGGATGTTTTTCGTCGTTTACCTGCACATAGCCCCGGGCGCCGGTGACGCCATGGACGGTAAAGGCCGTCTCCTGCGCCAAGGAATAGCTTCTGCGGAAGGCCACCCGATTGCGGAAGGGCGCGCTTTTCCAGAAGGCCGGCCACTGGCAGCCCCGCTCCACCCGGGAAAAATTCTGCTTCATGGCGTGATAGAGCTCAAAATCCCCCGGATACCACAGCCAATAGGTTTCGTTCATGTTTTGATCCTCTTTTTTGCAGACGGCTCCCCCGGAGGGATGGCCCTCCGAGGGACTTGTCTGGTTTATTTGCAGGGCAGCTCCACGCTGGCCGTGCGTTCGCCGTCGGAGACGGTGACGCGCAGCGTGCCGCTTTCTCCGGCCTGCACCACGGTCTGCGCCTCGCCGAAGTAGGTCGGCACCTCGCTCTGGGCGTAGTTGCCTTCAAAATAGACGCTGGCGTTGGCCGTGCCCATGACGACGCCGTTTTCGGCCTCCACCCGGATGCGGTGCCGCTCCAGGGGCTTGACCTCGCCTTTGGCGTCGGTGTAGCGCATACGGAAATAGACCATCTCGCCCGGCCGGCAGCTTTCGCTCTCCGGCTCCAGGCGCAGCTCCAGCTCCGGTCCTGCCGAGCGCAGGCTGTCGCGCCCGATCTCCCGACCGGCCTGATCGTAAGAGACGGCGCTCAGCTCGCCCGGCTCATAGGAGGTATGGAAGAATGCGCGGGCCTTCCGGGGCTTCTTTTTCCCGACGGACCTGCCGTTGACAAAGAGCTCCACCGAGGCCGCCCGGGCGTAAACCTCCACGGTGGCGTTCTTTCCTTCGAAGCCCTCCCAGCTCCAGCTGCGCTGCGCGCGGCTCATGGTCCAGTCGGTCATGGTCAGTTTTTTGGGCTGGTTGACCGGGAAGACGGCCAGCCTCGGCCCCTTCTCCAGCTCGAAGCAGACGCGGGTGTAGTCCGCCTCCGGTGTGAGCTTCCCGGTCACGTCCACGCGCCCGGGGCCGCCGCGGATGCAGTCGTGCACACAGGCGGTCCTGTATTCGTCAAACTCGGGGCCGTTGTCGCCCGCGCTGCACTCGCCGATGTAGTCCCAGGCGATCCACACGAAGTCGCCCACCAGCTGGGGCACGTCCTTCGCGATCTCCCAGAAGTCGTAGGCGTCGCCGATCAGGGTCTCAGAGCCCAGGATCAGGCGCTTCGGATACTTTTTCGCGTCATGGCGATAGCGCCGGTTGCCGTAGTTATAGCCCGCGATGTCCATGGCGGTGAAGGCGTCGCGCGTCTTCCAGTCGCAGGGCGGCAGCGTAGCGCCGAACTTCATGAAGTCACAGCCCACGGCGGCGGCCAGCATATTATAGAACTCGGAGCCCACGGCCTTTTTCTTGGGCTTCTTTGCGGCCTCCGCCTGCTGCTTGGCCTTTTCGTCGCTGTAGACGCCCATGCCCATGGAGGAGAGGAAGTTGAAGAAAATGTTGATGCCGCAGGTGACGGGGCGGGTAGGATCCAGCCCGTGGAGAAATTCAGTGAATTCCTTCTGCAGGGCGATGCCCTTTTCCTGGGCGCTCTCCGCCACCTCGTTGCCGGTGGAGTACATCACCACGCAGGGGTGGTTGTAGTCTTTGTCCACCAGGTCCTTCAGATCCTGTTTCCACCAGTCGGTCACAAAAGAGGCGTAGTCGTACTGGGTCTTGTGCATGTACCAGCAGTCCACGTACTCGTCCATCATCAGCATGCCAAGCTTATCGCAGGCGTCCAGCAGATACTTCGAGCAGGGATTGTGGGCCGAGCGCACGGCGTTATAGCCCGCCTCCTTCAGGATGCGGATGCGCCGTTCCTCGACTTCCGGGTAGCTGGCCGCGCCAAGCAGGCCGTTGTCGTGGTGGATGCAGGCGCCGCGGAGAACAATGCGCTTGCCGTTCACGGCGATGCCCTTCTCCGGCGTCCAGCTCAGTGTGCGGATACCGAAGCGCTCCTCCACGCAGTCGTCCCCGAAGCGGACGCGGCAGGCGTAAAGATGCGGCGTCTCCACGTTCCAGAGCTTCGCGTCAGGGATCTCCAGCTCAAAGCTTCCCGCGCCCTCGGCCTCGACCACCGTCTCTTCCCCGTCGAGAATGGCAAGGTTCACTTCGCCGGGAACGGAGGTTTTCACCTCTACGCTGATCCTGGCCGGTGCGATGGAAAGCGTCCGGATCTTCACCCCGTTGACGGGAATATGCTTTTCTTCCCCGGCCCATAGCCAGACCGGACGGAAAATGCCCGTGCCGGAATACCAGCGGGAGTTGGGCTGGTCGGCATTGCGGGCGATGACCTGCAGCTCGTTTTCTCCGTCGCACAGGGAATCGTTCAGCTCCACGTAGAAATTGGTGTAGCCGTAGGGGCGGAAGGCGATCTTCTGCCCGTTGAGCCAGACCTCCGCGTTGTGATACACGCTCTCAAACTCCAGCAGCAGCTTTTTGCCCCGCTGCTCATCATCAAGGGTAAAGAACTTGCGGTATTCGTAATCGCCGCCCTCGAACCAGCCGATGTTGCCCTCACCGAGGCTGGTGCTGACGCGCGCCTCCGTGCGCATGGCGTCATGGGGAAGCGTGACAGGGAAGGCTTCGCCGCCCGGCTTGAGCGCCCGGCAGGTCCAGCCGCGGTTGAAATCGTATCGTTTCATTTTCCTTATCCTTTCGCTTTCGGTTCCGTTTTCCCGTTTTCCGGCGCAGCATGCTGAAGCTGCGCTTGCTCCTTGAAACGGAAAAGGGGACCGGGGCGATCAGCCCAGGCAGCTCGCTCTTTACAGTTCTATTTTACACAAAAACCGCCGTCCTGCAAGCAGAAAACCGCGCTTGCCGATCGACGGACGATAAGCGGGCCGCAGTATGACAAGTACAGGGCAGAGCCGGGAATGCTCCCGGCTCTGCCCTGTGTTTTCGTCAATCTTCAAAAAAACAAAACGATTTGAATTCCGCCGATCCGTCCCCGCCAAAGCGAAGGTAGAGCGGCTGTTTTCCTTTCAGCGGCGCGATGGGGATCAGGACCATCCGCCAGGTATCGCTGTCCATCTCCAGCTCCATTTCCCCGATGGGGAGCTGCCCCGCCGGGTCGTGGGAAACGGTGATCGTGCCGGAAAAACTCCCCCGCAGCTCCAGCGCCAGCAGGCTTGCGGAGACGAAGTCGAAATACTTCCAGCCGACCGCCGCGCCGTCCCGGATGCAGGTGATATAGCTCTGATTCTGCTGCTCTGTCACATGGATCTGGCGCAGCATCTTCGGGTCGCCGTAGTCAATGACGCCGGTGACGCTCGGGTCGGTCAGATGACAGGCGATGGAAGCGGGATAGCTGCCCGCCGCCGGAAGCGGCTCGCCGTTGAGGCCGCAGCTTGTGATCTCCACCTGGGGGATGCTGCCGTCCGGCAGCATTGCAACAGGCTCTGCGCAGCCCTGGCGGGAGAATTCGGTCGCGTTGGTTTGGCGATGATAAAAGATATAGAGAGCATCTCCGATCTGCACCAGCCCGCCGTGATTGTTCCCGAGGGGATAAACGGGGTCCTCCCGGCCGTCCAGACCGATATCGCCGTTGGACACGATCGTTCCGCCGTAGACGAAGCCGGAATCGGGCCGGTCGCTCACGGCATAGCAGAGCTCATGGCTCTTGTGGCTGGAGTAGACAAAGTAATACTTTCCATGGATCTTCCGGATCGAGGACGCCTCAAAGAAGCCGTGGCCCTCATAGCCTGTGCCCGCGGTGTGATGTCCGCCGGGGATCAGTGCTTTCGGCTCTGATTTCACGGTCAGCATATCCGGCTCCAGCTCCACGACCATGGAGGTTTCTCCAAAGCGGACCGCCATGAGCGCACGCATCTGCTCCTGCTGTTCCTGTGGCAGCTGTGCCAGCTCTTCCTCTGTGAGCCGCGGGAGGATGACCTCCTTCTCACAGGCCGGGGCGAAGCCGTAATAGAGATAAACGCGGCCGTCATCGTCCGTCAGGACGGCGGGATCGAAGACCATGCCCTCCTGCACCGTTTTGCCGCCCAGGATATGCGGCGGGTAGTGCACGTGACCGAGGAACTCGAATGGACCGGCGGGGCTGTCGCTGACCGCAATGCCGATCTCGGGATAAAAGCTGAAGCAGTAGTACAGATAATACCGGCCGTCCGGCCCCTGCGTCACGTCCGGCGCCCAGAGCTGCTTGTCATCCGCGGCGTTGCTGGGATCCTGCGTGCGCCGGTAGCTGACGCCCTCGCAGCGCCAGTCCCGCAGATCATTCACCGGGGCGGACCAGACGCAGTAGTGATCCTCGCAGTAGGCGGTGCCGCCCGCGCGGTCATGGGAGCCGTAGATGTAGATGCGATCGCCGAAGACATGCGGTTCGCCGTCCGGGATATGCTCCCAGAGCGGCAGATAGGGATTGAAAATCTGTTCCATACCGTTTCCTCCTGTTATTTCATCTTGCAGAAAAGCTTGAGCTTGGCATACATATCCTCGAAGATGAAGCGCACGTCCACATAGTCGTAGACGCGGATCTGTTCCCACCGGGGTTGGGCAGATAGCGCATATCGTCCGCGATGAGCGGCGCCGTGCAGCCGCGCAGCGCGGGAACGTCGTCGATCCCGACGGCCTCCATGAGCCGGAGCAGTGCCTGATAGCGGTAGGGGCCTTCAAAGCAGTCCGGCAGCAGGGCGCGGACCGCGGGGAATTGCTCCAGATACTCCAGGGCGCAGTCCAGGTTCAGCGTCTCATCCCGGTTGCCGCTGACCTTGAAGCCGAAGTTCGGTTCCGGCAGACCCTCGGGGCCGAAGCCGCCCACCGGCTGAACATAGCAGGTCAGGCTTACCTTTCTCTCTTCATTCAGTACGATGACTTCCGATTTCATGCCGCCTCTCCTTCTCTGCCGATCAGAGCAGGATCTTTTTCAGATCGCTGAAACACGCGATCGGATACGTGCAGTCCGGGTGCCCGGAGGCCTCGCCGATGCCGGCGCTCCGGAAGCCGCCCGCGTGGGCCGCCTGAATGCCGGCCTTGGCGTCCTCCACCACGAGGCAGTCCTCGGGCGGGAGCCCCAACATCTCCGCCGCCATCAGGAATACCTCCGGGTCGGGCTTGGAGTGGGTGATGTTGGTCCCGTCGGAAATGGCGTCGAAGAAGTCGCCCAGGCCGATGCGGGAGAGGATAAGCTTCGTGTTTTTGCTGCTCGAGCCGATGGCGAGCCGATAGCCCGCGGCGCGCAGGACGTTCAGGGTCTCTTTTACCTCGTCGCTCAGGTCGGCCGGGCTCATCTGCTGCAGAAGCTCCACATAAGTGGCGTTTTTCTCGGCGGCGAAGGCGTCCTTCTCCTCCTGGGTGTAGCTCCGGTCCGCCCGCTCGAGGATGATATCCAGGCTTGCCATGCGGCTCACACCGCGCAGGCGGTTGTTGATCTGTTCATCGAAGTAGATGCCGAGGCGGTCGGCCAGGGCCTTCCAGGCCTGATAGTGGAACTTGTCGGTAAAGCAGATCACGCCGTCGAGATCAAAGATAACAGCTTTCATGATGCGTTCCTCCCAATTAAAGTCTGGTATCCCAGCGGCCGCAGAAGACCGTGTCGTCCGCCGTGCCGCGAAATTCGCTCCTGCCTACGATCTTTTCCGCCGCCGCGCGGATATTCTCGCGGTTCGGGCCGTAGGCGTTGATAAAGGTGTGGATATTCGCGCAGTCCACCAGATGGTTGGTATTATAAAAGCATTATAAAACTTGTCAAGAAGTATCTCTCCACCCATTTTCACAAAGAGGTCGGCATGACCGTCACGGATTACATCAATCTCACCCGCGTACGCCGTTCGCTCAAGCTGCTCAGCGGCAGTTCCCTGAGCATGCCGGAGATCGCGGAGCGCTGCGGCTTCTCCGACGCCAACTACTACACCCGCACCTTCCGAAAGATCCACGGCTCCACCCCGACCGAATACCGGAAGTCTCTGCAAACGCCCGCGAAGAGTTCACGGACGAGGGAAGCGAACTCCCCGGCAGAGCCGGGACGGAACGACGGCCTTCCTGTGTGAAGCACTCCGACAAAAAGGCAGCGCTCAGTTGTCTGCGGACAAGGAAGCGCTGCCTTTTTCATTTTGCTCATTGTCATACAACGGGTTCGCATCCTTGCGGCGCGCGATCCCGCCCGCAGGGAAAAACCGACCAGGGGACGGGCCTGTACTTCAGCGCGCGGCGCCGCTGGCTTTCTTTTCCCTATGCAAAATCTCCGCGGCGTGGTATAATAAAATAAAAGCTCATTTTTTCCGGATCGGGTGATGCGTAATGACCAAGATACTTTTTGTCTGCCACGGGAAGCCTCTAACAAAAGCCGATTTCCCCTGTAAAATCAAGCACTTTAGACCATCCCTCACGCAGTTTACACCCCGTTTGCACCTCGCGAACCAGGAAAAAATTGGGAAAAGACGGTTCGTCTTGCCATTGGAAATGTAAGTATGTCCGGATAATATCTGACAGCATTTGAGCAAAGCCGCAATGCCTTGAAAAACCTGTCTTTTTTCTATTCCTTCAAAGACCAACCGTAAGTTTTACACCTTTTGTATCAACACACCAAGCCCGCCATGACATTTTATAAAGGCAATACCGCATAATGCGGCAAGAGCAGATTCCGAGAAAAACCGAGTTCTGATGATGGCACTTTTTCGCAGGAATACTTTGTGTATTGCAAGAAAAAGTGACGAAATCAGGGCGCGGTTTTTCCGGAAGATGCCGCAGGCGTATTGTGCGGTGTTGCCTAAAGCAAAAAGGCGTTCCCTTTGAAGCGAGATCCGCTTCGTGGGAGCGCCTTTTGCTTCATATCCATCGAGCAACATGTTTCCGCGAGAAAGACATAGAGCCGCTGATGAACGAATCATACTAGTCTCCCATAAAACGCTATAAAAGCGGTTTATAGCGCCGAAGGCGCGTCGGAGACTGCATGAGACGTGTTTTGTGCCCTGAGGCACAAAACTGGCAGCGCGTTTTACGCGATGCCTTTCCAATAAAATGAAGCATTTTATTGGAAAACAGTATCAATCCGATGCTCATGTTTGTTTTTACAGAGTGGTCGCCATTTTCATGATCGTCTTTAAATAATCTTTATCATGATTAGTGATGATCCCCATATCTTCCAATCCCAGATATCCAAGGAAATCGCCCTCATAGGAGAATCTCGCCCCATCATACATATCCGAATCACCGGAGCTCAGGAACATCGCAACCTTCTGAAGCGTCTCCGGCGCTTGGGGATAAAGCACGGAATAAAACCGGTCGACAGCACATTTCAACTGCCCGCTGAGCCCGTGATAGTAGATCGGCGAAGCCAGAACAAGCATGTTTGCACGCTGCAGCTGGTTGTAGACCTCCTGCATATCATCCTGCTGCGCGCATTTGCCCTGTCCCTTCCCATGACAATATTCGCAAGCGAGACAGCCTTTGATGTTCTTTTTGCAAACATTGATGACTGATACTGCATGCCCTGTTTTCTCTGCGCTTTCTTTGAACACAGCTACCATTTCCGCTGTGCTGCCATGAGGCCGGGGACTCCCATTCAGAACTAATATTCTCATCGTATCCACCCGTTTTCTCAATACCAGTCGTGCTTTTCGTTTCGGTCAAGCTGGCTGATCTGCTGCATTTCATCGTCCGTCAGTTCAAAACCAAACAGGTCGAGGTTTTCCCTGATGTGATCGGGATTGCTCGAACCGGGGATCACGACGATGCCTCGCTGCAGATCCCAGCGGAGGATGACCTGGGCGGAAGATACTCCGTGAGCTTCCGCTATTGCACAAATGATCTCATCTCCCAGAAGTTCCGCTGTGTATCCCCGGCCTCCCAGCGGATACCAGCACTGCACAACAATTCCTTTTTCCTGGATGAACGGCACAACGTCCTGCTCTTGGTAATAGGGATGTATCTCATTCTGCACCAGTGCAGGTGTGATCGTTACCTGCGGCAGGAAAGAGGTCAATTCTTCGTTATACCAGTTGGAGAGACCGAGTGAATGAATCTTTCCCTGCTCCACATACTTCTCCATAGCTTTATACGCCTTTACGTCGTTTGTTCCGGGATGGTGAAGCAGCATCATGTCGATATACCCAATGTCCAGTTTTTCCAGCGCCATGTCGATTGCTGCTTCCGGGTCATGAAACTGATTCGGGTAAATCTTGGTGATCACAAAAATGTCCTCACGGGGAATGCCGTACTCTGCCATAGCCTGCCGAATGCCTTCACCCACAGCCTCTTCGTTTCCATACATATATGCGGTATCGATCAGCCTTCCGCCGTTTGCCAGCAGTGCCATGACAGAATTGACACAGGCATCGTGATCGAGGGCGTAAGTACCGAGCCCCATGATTGGCATCGTATATCCGCTGTTCAACAAAACATTTCTCCTCTCAAAATCAAAAACACCCGTACGTCTCTCAACAGTCGTCTGACTCTCCATAGACGCTGTTCCATCGGGCTCCTCTGTACGTGTAATATCGAGTGTGCTCTGAACTTCCGTATCCGGGGTGAAACCCGCTTGTACCGCTGCCCGGCAGGCAGACAGGCAGATCAGAACAAGCGCAAATGCCACAAATACCGCAAGTCGTTTCTTCCTGTTCATGATCTGCCTCCGCCCTAATAGATTATTTCAAGTATTCCTCAAAGAAGCTCTGAAGCTTGTCAAAGGGGAT
>CAMNOV010000048.1 GCA_946547105.1 uncultured Clostridia bacterium
TGCACATGGTCGCCATCTATGACGGCCCCGTGGGCTTCGTGTCCGACCAGGTCCCGGGCTACACCTCCAACTGGACCGAATCCGAGTCTGACGAGCCGACCTACGTCGGTCCCGACAGCGAATACGCCTACTGGCAGATGCCCACCATGCCCACCGAGCCCGTGGTCGCCGCCACCTTCAACGTGGAGCTGGTCGAGCGCGAAGGCGAGCTCTTCGGCGAGGACTCCCTGTGGGCCAACGCCAGCTCCCTCTTCGGCCCCGGCCTGAACAACCACCGCGCCACCTACTGCTCTCGCAACCACGAGTACTACTCCGAGGATTCGATGCTCACCAACATCCTGGGCGTCGCCGTCTGCAAGGGCGGCCAGTCCAAGGGCCTGATGATGGAGCCGAAGCACTTCGCGCTCAACCACCAGGAGGCCAACCGCTCCGGCACCGCCACCTTCATCTCCGAGCAGGGCGCCCGTGAGACCGAGCTCAGAGGCTTCCAGGGCGCTCTCGAGGGCAACTACGCCCAGGGCGTCATGACCGCCTTCAACCGTCTCGGCTGTGTCTACGCCGGCGCGCACCGCGGTCTGCTGACCGAGATCCTGCGCAACGAGTGGGGCTACACCGGCTATGTGGTCACCGATATGATCAACGGCGCCGAGTACATGAACTGGCGTGACGTCACCTTCGCGGGCGGCGGCGGCTGCCTGACGGAGAACGCCTACGAGTCCTCCATCATCGGCGATCCCAACTCCGCTGACAACATGAAGCTCATCCAGAAGGACACCAAGTTCCAGCAGGAGCTCAAGCAGATGCTCAAGTACGACCTCTACACCTTCGCCAACTCCAACACCATGAACGGCGTCACCAGCGACACCCGCGTCGTCCGCGTGCATCCCTGGTGGGAGACCACGCTGATCGCCGCCAACTGGGTCACCGGCGTGCTGGCGGTCGCGGCCTGCGCCTGGTATGTGGGCTCCGCGCTTGGCAAGAAGGAAAAACAGTAAAGGAGGACTGAACCATGAATAACAAGAAAATCTCTCTCGGCTTTGTCCTCGCTGCGATCTCGACGGTTCTGTCCGTTGTGTGCGCGTTCCTGTACAAATCCGTCGTTCAGCAAAACGGCACGACCGTCACCCTGCTGATCTTCGCCGCCGTGGCCGGCGCTGCCGCGCTGTGCCTTGCCTTCGTGCGCGGCAAGGAGATCCCGAACCTCTTCCTGATCGTGCATGCTGTTCTCCTCATGGCCGCTCTCGCGATCTCCATCGCCCCGGTCGTGAACGATATGGGCCTGGTGTTTGCCGGCCTCTATCAGATGGACATCATCAACGCTTACATCACCTTTGCCGTCGTCGTCTGTGTTGCCTGGCTGATCTCCGTGGTCGCCTCGTTCATGGGCGTGAGCAAAAAGGAAGCATAACCAGATCCCCGTCACACGGCGGCAGCTTCATGCTGCCGCCGTGTTTTCAGACGCTTGAAACTGGCAGACGAAGCGCTTCGTCTGCCGCTTTGAATCGTCTGATACTAAAACCTGATAAGAAGACAAGAATTTGCGAGATGGCTTTGTGTCAGGCGAGGCGCTGCCCGCAGTGCATAATGGAAATCTATGCGCAAGGTCGGCAACGAAGCATTGCGCAAAGCCGGCCGCATAGGCTGTCTGATTTCTATCAGGTTTCAGTATGATTTAGGAGGACTGTTGAGATGAAAGATCGAAAAGAAAAGCGCATGATCGACCGGATCGGTCTGGGCGTCTTTCTCGCGCTCTGCCTGCTCGGCGCGGTGCAGACCGGCCTGTATTTCACGCTGGGCCTGGCCAACATGGCGCTGACGGCCCTGGTGCTGCAGGCGCTGATCCTGCTGCTGTCCTGGGCCGCCTGGCGCGGGCGGATGCCCTTTCTGCTGCTGGGGGTCGCCGCGTGCGGCTTCGTGCTCAACAGCTTCCTCAATTACGGCGAGACCACGCATTTTGCCTCGTTCATTCTCTGGCAGGGCATTCTCGCCGCCGTCTGGGCCGTGCTGGGCACGGGCTGGATGATTTGGAAAAAGGTCCGGACGGGGCGCCT
This sequence comes from uncultured Clostridia bacterium, assembly GCA_946547105.1. Taxonomy (GTDB): domain Bacteria; phylum Bacillota; class Clostridia; order Oscillospirales; family Oscillospiraceae; genus Limivicinus. The sequence continues at coordinate 2,052 of CAMNOV010000048.1, forward strand.
GACCTGGATCCCGCTCGCGCTGATGCTGCTCATCGTGTTGAGCGTCGGCTGCGTCTGGAAGCTCAACGTGGACGCCGACAGGGCCTGGGAGGGTCACGCCAAACGGGCCGTCTGGGCGGTCCCCGCCAAATACGATACCGGCGAGATCGCCGAAGCCGGGACGCTTGAGGAGCTGCTGTACGAGACGAAGGCCTATGCCACCGACAGCCGCCCGGTCACCAAGCGGGCGCTCGTATACCTGCCCTACGGCTACGACGAGAACGAGCAGTACAACATCCTCTATCTCATGCACGGGACCGGCGACGACGAAAACTACTGGCTGCAGACCCATCCGGTCAACAAGATCATGCTCGACCGCATGATCGCCCAGGGCGAGATCGAGCCGCTGATCGTTGTCACGCCGACCTTCTACGTCGAGGACGACGGGAAGGACAGCAGCCTTGATATCCTGACCTTCTCCTTCCGCGAGGAGCTCCGGAACGACCTGATGCCCGCCGTGGAGAGCAAATACGCCACCTTCGCCGAAACGGCGGACGACGCGGGCTTTGCCGCCTCGCGCGAGCACCGCGCCTTCGCGGGGCTCTCCCGCGGCGCGGTCACCACGGCCAATTCCGTCCTCTGCGGCAGCCTGGATTATTTCTCCCGCTTCGGTCTGTTCAGCTCCTTCCGCACGACGGAGGAGCATATCCGGGAGACCATGCAGTCAGAGTCCCAGCGCGAGCTGTCGATCGACTATCTCTATGCCAGCACCGGCAATTTCGACTTTGCCACGCCCTATATGGTCCCGGGCTACCGCATGCTCTGCGAGCTGGAGCCGCGGCTGATCGAGGGCGTCAACACCAGCCTCGACGTCTTCCCCATGCGCTATCATTCGATCGGCCACTGGCATCTGTCCCTGTATAATCTTCTTCAAAAAATCTTCTGACGGAGGGAGCTTCCATGGAAAAAGCGAAGAAAAAACCGATCCTGCGCTGGATTCTGCTGGCCCTGCTGCTGATCCTCGCCGTTTTGCTGCTGGTCAACCGCTATACCGTGCGCCAGGTCTGGTGCAACGTCTTTGCGCCGACACTGAAGCTGGACGATTCCGCGGACTGGGCCGGCGGCAGGACCTATGAGCATCTCGCCTATGCCGAGGACTCGGACGCGCAGTATGTGGATCTGTACGTGCCGGAGAGCGATGAGCCCGCGCCGCTGTTCGTTCTGATCCACGGCGGCGGCTTTGCCTTCAACGACGCCCAGTCCCGCCAGGCGCAGTTCATGTACCGCTATTTTCGTGACCACGGCTTTGCCTGCGCCAGCGTCAACTACCGTCTGTCCACCGAAGCCGCCTATCCGGCCGCGACAAGCGACGTGAAGGCCGCTGTGCGTTTCCTCTGCCAAAATGCAGAGGAATACGGCTTTGACCCTGAGCGCATCGCCGTCTGGGGTGAATCGGCGGGCGGATATCTGGCCACCATGGTCGCCCTTTCCGCGCCGGAGGCCTTCTCCGACACGCTCTGCATCGGGGAGACGCCGGAAGAGCGCTTTGACATGCCCGCCTTCGACGCCTTGGTGGATTATTACGGCTGCATCGACTTTGTGACCCAGCGGCAGAACTTTGCCGAGGAGGGTCTCGTGTCCTGGCTCCCGACCGTCGCCAACGGCTGGGCCAATGAAGTGCTCGGCGATTACGGCAGCCTGGAAGAGCTCTGGTTCCGCAAAAATTTCCCGGACTGGGGCGAGGCGGAGACCGTGGAGGCCAGTCCCCTGCGCCGCGCCGAGCGGCAGGAAAACGGCAACCCGGCCCTGCGCTCTCTGCTGGTGCACGGCGACGCGGATATCACGGTCTCGCACCTGCAGTCTGTGGAGCTGTATGAGGCGCTGAAGGCAAACGGCGAGGATGTGACGCTGAAGCTGGTGCCGAAGTGCAAGCACGCGGACGACCGCCTGTTTACCGACGAGCTGCTCAGTGAAGTCGCGGACTTCCTGTGGGCCTCGTTCGAATCATAAAAAGGAGGCTGAAGCATGAAACATTCTGATCTGATCTCCCAGCTGACGCTGGAGGAAAAAGCCCACCTGCTCTCCGGCCGGGACTTCTGGCAGACCCAGAGCGTCAAGCGCCTGGGCGTCAAAAACATGACGCTGGCCGACGGGCCGCACGGCGTGCGCAAGCAGCCGGACGGCGGCGACCAGCTCGGCCTCGGCGGTTCCCTGCCCGCGACCTGCTATCCCACGGCGGCCACGATGGCCAATTCCTGGGACCCGGCGCTCGGCGAAGAGCTGGGCCGCATGCTGGGCGAGGAGGCCGCCAGCGAGGACGTGTGCGTGCTGCTCGGGCCCGGCCTGAACATCAAGCGCAACCCCTTCTGCGGGCGCAACTTCGAATATTTCAGCGAAGACCCCTATCTCGCGGGCAAGATGGCCGCGGGCTATATCCGCGGCATCCAGGCCAACGGTGTTTCCGCCTGCCCCAAGCACTTTGCCGCCAACAACACGGAGCTGCGCCGCATGGCCTCGGACTCGGTGGTCGACGAGCGGACGCTGCGGGAGATCTATCTGACGGGCTTTGAAATCGCCGTCAGGGAAGGGCATCCCCGCTCCATCATGTCCTCCTATAACATGGTAAACTCCGTCTACGCCAACGAAAACGCCCATCTGCTGCAGGAGATCCTGCGCGACAGCTGGGGCTTTGACGGCTTCGTCGTGTCCGACTGGGGCGCCAACAACGATTTTACCGAGGGCGTGCGCGCGGGCAGCAACCTGGAAATGCCCGGCACCGGCGGCGACGGCCCGCGCCAGCTGATGCAGGCGGTGGCCGAGGGCCGGATCAGCGAGGAAGAGGTCGACCGGCGCGTGGACGAGCTGCTGGACGTGATGCTCTCGACCAGAAAAGCCGTCGATCCGCTCAAGGGCAAGCCCTTTGACGTGGAGGCGCACCACGCCTTCGCGCGCAGGGCCAGCGAGGAATCCATTGTTCTTCTCAAAAACGAGGGCGGCATCCTGCCGCTGAAAAAGGGCAGCAAGGTCGCCGTGATCGGAGAATTTTCCCAAAAAGCCCGGTATCAGGGCGCGGGCAGCTCTGTCGTCAACTGCACGAAGCTGGAGCACACGATGGACGTGATCGGCTCCTTCGATCTGGACGTGGTCGGCTTCGAGCCGGGCTATCCCCGCCACGGCGCGCCCGACACCGCTATGATGCAGAAGGCCGCCGCGCTTGCGAAGCAGGCAGACTATGTGCTGCTTTACCTGGGCCTGGACGAGGTCAGCGAATCCGAAGGTCTCGACCGCTCCACGCTCTCGATCCCCCGGTGCCAGATCGAAACGCTGCAGGCTGTCAGCGACGCCAACCCCAACGTGATCATCGTCATGTCGGCCGGCTCCAGCGTGGAGATGCCCTGGCTCGACAAATGCAGAGCGCTGGTGCACGGCTATCTCTGCGGCCAGGCCGGCGCCTCCGCCATGCTCCGGGTGCTGCTGGGCGAGGTCAATCCCTCCGGCAAGCTCAGCGAGAGCTATCCGCTCCGCTACGAAGACTGCTCCTCCGCCCCCTACTTCCCCGCCAAACAGCGCACGGTCGAATACCGTGAGGGCCTGTACGTGGGCTACCGCTATTACGAGACCGCGAAGCTCCCGGTCCTCTTCCCCTTCGGCTTCGGCCTGAGCTACACCAGCTTTGCCTATTCCGACCTCCGGCTCACGGACGAGGGCGCGGTCTTCACGCTCACCAACACCGGCGACCGGGACGGCGCGGAGGTGGCGCAGCTTTATGTAAACCAAAAAGCGCCCTCCGTATACCGTCCGGCCAAGGAACTCAAGGGCTTTGCGAAGGTCTTTCTGAAGGCCGGCGAGAGCAAGGAAGTCCGCATCGCCTTCGACGACAAGACCTTCCGCTACTGGAACGAGGTCACCGGACGCTTTGAAATCGACGGCGGCGAATACGAGATCCTGATCGGCGCCTCCGTCGCGGACATCCGGCTCAGCGGCGCGATCACCGTCAAGGGTACGGATGCGGAAAAGTGCGAAGATCCGGCCCGGCTGCCGCACTATTTCAGCGGCGAGATCCTGAATGTGCCGGACGAGGAGTTTGAAGCGCTCCTGGGCCACCCGATCCCGGACGGCAGCTGGTCCGGTCTGATCCGCGCCAACGACGCCATCGGCCAGCTCTACTACGCCAAGAGCCTGAAGGCCCGCCTGGTCTGGAAAGTTCTGGACAGCGCCATGAACAAGAGCCTGGAAAAAGGCGATCCGAATCTGAACATCCTCTTCAATTACAACATGCCGATCCGGGCCATCAGCAAAATGACGGGCGGCCTTGTCAGCCGCGACATGTGCGACGGCATCCTCACGATCGTCAACGGCCACGCCATCGCCTTCTTCAAGGGCGCCGGCAGCCTGATCGGCGGATTCTTCAAGCAGATGAAAGTCATCAAACGGCAAAAGGAGCTGGAGTAAGCTACATGGAGCACTATGACGTGCTGATCGTCGGCGCGGGGCTGTACGGCGCGGCCGCAGCCCAGCGCCTGCGCGAAAAGGGAAAAACCGTACTGGTGCTGGAAAAGCGCGGTCATATCGGCGGCAACGTGTATACGGCCGAGATTGAGGGCATCCAGGTCCATCAATACGGCGCCCATATCTTCCATACGAATGACCGGCGGGTTTGGGAGTATATCACCCGTTTTGCCGAATTCAACCGCTATACCAACTCTCCGGTGGCCAACTACAAAGGCGAGCTGTATTCCCTGCCCTTCAACATGTACACCTTCAACAAGATGTGGGGGGTCGTGACGCCGCAGGAGGCGGAGCAAACAATCGCCGGGCAGCGTGCCGCGGCCGGGATCACCGAGCCGAAAAACCTGGAAGAGCAGGCGATCTCACTGGTCGGCACCGACATCTACGAGAAGCTGGTGAAGGGCTATACGGAAAAGCAGTGGGGCCGCCCCTGCAAAGAGCTCCCCGCCTTCATCATCCGGCGGCTGCCGGTGCGCTTCACCTTTGACAACAGCTACTTCAACGCCCGCTACCAGGGCATCCCCGTCGGCGGTTATACGGCGATGGTGGAGAAAATGCTGGAGGGCGTCGAGGTCCGGCTCGATACGGATTATTTCGATCGAAAGGCCGATTGGGATGCGCTGGCGGACAAGGTGATCTACACCGGCCCCATCGACCGCTATTATGATTTCTGCTACGGCCCGCTCCAGTACCGCAGCGTCCGCTTTGAGACCGAAGTATTGGATCTGCCCAACTATCAGGGCAACGCCGTGGTCAACTACACGGACCGCGAGACGCCGTATACCCGCGTCATCGAGCACAAGCATTTCGAATTCGGCACTCAGCCGAAAACCGTCATCTCCCGCGAGTACAGCGCCGAGTGGCGCCCCGGGGACGAGCCCTATTACCCGGTGAACGACGTGAAAAACAGCGCCCTGTACGAGCGGTACCGGGCGCTGGCGGACAGGGAAGCCAAGGTCGTCTTCGGCGGCCGGCTGGGCGAGTACAAATACTACGATATGGACGCGGTCATCGCCTCCGCGCTGGACATGGCGGACAGGCTGTAGTATAATCATGATCATAAACCAGAAATAAAAGACGGACAGAGGACAGAGATATGAAGCTCCTGACAGTCACGGTTCCCTGCTACAACTCTCAGGACTATATGAAAAAGTGCATCGATAGCCTGCTCGCTGGCGGAGACCGGGTCGAGATCATTATCATCAACGATGGGTCCAAGGACCGCACCGGCGACATTGCTGATTCCTATGCGAAGAAATACCCTTCCATCGTCAGGGCCGTCCACCAGGAAAACGGCGGCCACGGCGAGGGCATCAACCAGGGCCTGCGTCACGCCACCGGCAAATACTTTAAAACCGTGGACAGCGACGACTGGCTCAGCCCCGACTTTCCCCGCTTTCTGGACACGCTGGAGGCGGTGGACCGACAGGGCGGCGTCGATCTGTTCGTAACGAATTACTATTACGAGCACGCCGACGGTAAAGGCAACCGCTCCATCAATTTCTCCAACGCGCTGCCGGAAAACCGGGTGTTCACCTGGGAGGAGACGAAGCCTTTCCGGGTCGATCAGATCCTGATGATCCACGCCTGCACCTTCCGCACGGCGCTGCTGCGCGAAACCGGCCTTGAGATGCCGAAGCATACCTTCTACGAAGATAATTACATGATCTACGGAAACCTCAAGTCCGCAGAGCGCATGTATTACATGAACAACAACCTGTACCGCTACTTCATCGGCCGCGCCGGGCAGAGCGTACAGGAGGACGTGATGAAAAAGCGCTACGCCCACCAGCTCAAGGCCACCGAGCTCTGCTTCAAGGCCTACCATCTGGACGAGCTGAAGGATAAGCGCAAGCTCAGCTACTGCAAGCACGAGCTGTTCATCATGTTTGGCATCTCGATCCTCTATGCGCGCCTCAACGGCTCGGCGCAGGCGGAAAACGATCTCAAGCAGCTTTGGACGAGCTGCCGCGCCTTCGACGCCAAGTGGGCCAATCATTTCCGCTACCGCTCCCCGCTTCGCGCGGTCTGCCTGCCCGGCCGCGGCGGCCGCGGTATCGTGCGGCTGATGTACAAGCTCGCACACGTCGTCGTCAGATTCAACTGAAGGGAACATAAGCTAAGCGGGATAATCCGAATCACGGTTTTCCCGCTTTTCTTAAATTCGGCTCCGACCGGAGGATGAGCCTATGCAGGAATTATACACAGAACAAGCCGCGCGGATCCCGGACGTTCCCTGGGAGGTCTATCCCCGGCCGCAAATGAGGCGGGAGCGCTGGCTTTGCCTCAACGGGATCTGGGAACTGACGTACGGAACGGCGGTACAGCCGGTCCGCGTCCCTTTCTGCCCGGAAAGTCTGCTGTCCCGGGTCGTCCGCAAACCGAAACTCGGAGAAAAGCTGTGCTACCGGCGCAGCTTTTCCGTTCCCGGGGACTGGCAGGGCCGGCGGGTCCTGCTCCACTTCGGCGCCGTGATGCGCGAGGCTTCGGTCTGCGTCAACGGGAAAGAGGTCGTCCGGCACGATAACGGCTACCTCTCCTTCTCCGCGGATATCACCGACGCGCTGCGGGACGGTGAAAACGACTTGTCAGTCGCCGTCGTCAACGACCTGGACCGGCGCTATCCCTACGGCAAGCAAAGCAGGAAACGTGGCGGCATGTGGTATACGCCGTGCTCGGGCATCTGGCAGAGCGTATGGCTGGAGCCGGTGCCGGAGATTTACGTCCGGTCGCTTCAGATCACGAACGGGCCGGACTGGGTGGAGATCCGGGCCGAGGGAGTACAAAGCGGGACCGTCCTGCTGGACGGGCAGGTGTACGAGCTGCGAAACGAAGCAGCGCGGATCAAGATCGCCGATCCGCATTGCTGGTCTCCCGACGATCCCTATCTGTATCCCTTTGACCTGATCTGCGGCGAGGACCGGGTGCAGTCCTATTTTGCGCTGCGGACCCTTTCCGCGGAGACGGTCAACGGCGTTCCCCGTCTCTGCCTGAACGGAAAGCCGTTCTTCTTTCACGGCCTGCTCGACCAGGGCTACTGGAGCGACGGGCTGTATACGCCCGCGGCGCCCGAGCTTTTTGAGAAGGATATCGCCGCGATGAAGGCTCTGGGCTTCAACACGCTGCGAAAGCACATCAAAATCGAGCCGGAGCAATTCTATTACGACTGCGACCGCCTGGGCATGATCGTGTTCCAGGACATGGTCAACAACGGCGAATACCGCTATATCCGGGATACCGTGCTGCCCACGCTCCACGTGCAGAAGCGGCGGGATCACGGGCTGAACCGGGATCCGGAGGCAAGACGGATCTTTCTGGAGAGCATGGACGCCACTGTGCGGCAGCTGCGGAACCATCCCAGCATCTGCCTCTGGACGATCTTCAACGAGGGCTGGGGTCAGTTTCGCGCCGACGATGCGTATCAGCGTCTGAAAGCGCTGGACCCAAGCCGCTTTGTTGACAGCACTTCCGGCTGGTACCATCAGAAGAAATCGGACGTGGACAGCCTTCATATTTATTTTGACAAGCTCCATCTCGGCAAGGAAAAGCGCCCCCAGCTGCTGTCCGAGTTCGGCGGCTATGTCTGGAAAGTGCCGGAGCACAGCTATAATCTGGAAAAAACCTACGGTTATCACACATACGAGACCAGGGACGACTACGTGCAGGCGCTCCGCGCCCTGTTTTCCGCTCTGATCTCTCTTGCCGAAGGCGGGCTCTGCGGCGCCATCTATACCCAGGTATCCGACGTGGAGGACGAGACGAATGGCTTTGTCACCTTTGACCGCGCCGTTTGCAAGCTTCAGCCCGAAGAGCTGGCGGACCTGATGACGCGCCTCAAGCAGGCCGTCCAGGCCTGACGGCGGGGTTTTGTTGCTGCGCCGAAGCGGACGCCGCGTGCGTCGGGACTGAAAATAACAAAAGTCTGATTAACAGAAAGAGGGCATCCTTTCGGATGCCCTCTTTCTGTTATACTGGGCCAATCCAAATCCGACCCGGTTTTGTCCCGCGTGGGGCGGTGCCGGAGGGGATTGTGTATTCCCTCCGGCCAATTTGAGCGCAGCGGATCCATCCGCGCCGAAGGCGCGGCACCAGAAAAGGGGAAATCCAACTCCAAACCGTCGCTTATAACCGAAACGGGAGTCCCCCGTGAGACTCCCGTTTCGGAAAGGAAGAAGGACTCAGCGGATGTGCAGTTTTCGCGGCTCTTACGCAAACCGCGGAAACGGAACGGAGCTGAGTTCTTCTGACGTGGTGCGGGTAACAGGACTTGAACCTGCACGGTTGCCCACTGGAACCTAAATCCAGCGTGTCTGCCAATTCCACCATACCCGCGGATGGAACTGTCAGCCGGGAGAGAGCTTCGAATGGTTTTCCGAGGAGAATTCGCGTCAGGCAAGGCGGCGGCCGCAGAGCATAATGGAGATATATGGTCAAGGCCGCCAACGCAGCATGGCGCAAATTCTGCCGGAAAGAATCGAAGATATCTCCCGGATAACAGTTCAAAAAAAGAAAAAGTCTGTTGCTTTTTCGCAACAGACTTTTCTGGAGCGGGCAACGAGGCTCGAACTCGCTACCTCCACCTTGGCAAGGTGGCGCTCTACCGGATGAGCTATGCCCGCATCAGCAACATGCATAGTGTATCACAAATTGCTGATTTGTCAAGAAATTTTTTCCGGTTTCGTCGGGATCAGGGCTCCGGGCTCTCCGCCGGCTCTTCGGACGGGATCGGCGTTTCCGGCGCTTCTTCCTCCGGCGGCGCGCTCTCTTCCGGCGCCTCCGGCTCCGTCCGGCGCTCCAGGCCGGTCAGCGTCCAGTAATCCAGACTGCCGGCGCAGATGGCGTAGGACGAGGTGTCCCAGCGGTATCCGGTCCACATGCTCTCGTCGTTGAGCAGAAAGCCGGTCTCGATGCCGTCGCGGATGCAGGCCGTCAGATCCACGTGATAGTGCTGGCCCTCCAGCTCGATGATGTTCCAGAAATGCTCCTGCCGCTGGCGCTGTCCCTGCACAATCTGGCAGGGGATGTTCTGCTGCGAGCACAGCAGCACATAGGCCAGGGCCAGGCCTTCGCTGTCCGCCTGCCCGGCGATCAGCGCGTCCCAGGCGCTGTTGTGCCCGCCGAGCGCAGTCAGGGCGCAGTTTTCGGTCAGATAGCGGGCCAGCGACAGCGCGCGCATGCCGTCGCTGCGGTCGGCGCCCAGCAGCGCCTCGCTGTCGAAGGCGGCCAGCTCCGCGCGGCGCTGATGCAGCGTCTCGTCGTCCAGGCGGTAGTCCAGCTCGATATCGTACAGGCGCTGGCGCCCGGCGCCGCTGTACATGTACACGTCCGCCTGCGGCGCGGCCGCCGTGCAGGCGGGATCGGCGCGGTAGACCGCGCTGACCAGGTCGTCCATCGCGTCGGCGCTGTATCGGCTGTTGCCGATCAGGATCACCACGCGGCGGCTGTCGCTCTCCATGGCGCTGCGCAGGATCTTTTCGAGGCCCGCGGCGTAGTTGAGCTGCAGCACCTCGGCCACCGGCAGGGCGGATTCGGCATAGTCGATGTGCAGATCCGCCTCGTCGCGGGTGACGATATGGGAGATCTCAAAACGCGCATTCTGCACGCAGTAGGCCCAGAGCGCGTCCCTCCGGTGCATGGTGCCGCAGGCGGCTTCCAGGTCGGCGCGGGGATCGCCCGCATAGCCGGAATCGAAGGAAATGCGCCCCTCGCTCTGCCCGGCATAGACCATGGCCAGCAGCTCCGCGCGCAGTTGGTCCGCATTGGCCACGGTGACCGTGCCCGCGGGAGAGGCGTCGCCCTGCGGCGGCTCCGGGAAGGCGACGTCCGTTTCGTGGTAATAGTCCGCCTTGTAGATGCTGCCGCAGCCGGACAGCAGCCCGGCCAGCAGGCACAGCAGCAGGACCAGCGCGGTCTTTCTCATCAGCGCACCTCCGCGATGTTGCCGAAGCCGTTGCCGAACACGTTTTTCGCGTCGGTCATGATGACGAAGGCCTGCTCGTCGATCCCACGCACCAGGCGGCGCAGCTCGGGGATCTGGTTGCGCTTGACGACGCACAGGATGACGTGCTTTTTCCGGTGGGAGTAGGCGCCCTCGCCTTCCAGCACGGTCACGCCGCGGTGCACGCGCCCGGAGGTGATCTCCTTGATGAGGGCCTCGCTGTTTTCGCTGATGATGTAGCAGACGCAGGAGTTGTCGAGGCCGTAGAGGATCAGGTCGATGACCTTGGTGGAGACGAACATGGCGATGAGCGAATACATGGCGCTCTCATAGTTCTGGGCGCTGAGGATCGCCGCGTACAGGACGATCACGGCCACGTCGACGACCAGCATCACGGTGCCGAAGTTGAGGTGGTTCCAGCGCTGGCGCAGCAGCTTGATGACGATGTCCATGCCGCCGGTGGTGGCGCCGACGGAGAAGATGACGCCCATGCCCGCGCCCTTGAGCACGCCGCCGATCACGGCGCCGAGCATCGGGTCACCCGTCGCGACATAGTTCGTCACGGCGGCCAGGTCGACGAACACGCTCGTCAGCAGCATGCCGACCAGCGAACCGACCAGGAAGTCCAGGCCGAAGTGCCGCCAGGCGATGAGAAACAGCGGCACGTTCATCACGATCGTCAGCACGCCGACGGGCAGACCGCTGATCGCGTTGATGACCATGGCGATGCCCATCACGCCGCCGCTGATGATGCGGTTGGGATAGCAGAAGAACTGAAAGCCGAGGGCGTAGATGACCGCGCCGAGCACGATCAGCAGGTACTTCTTGGTAAGCTTCAGCGCACGGCTGTCTTTCCAGGTTTTCGCTTCACTCATTTCAGTCCTCCATCAGGCTCATCTGTTCTTCCCCGCGGTCCTCCGGGCGCAGCAGCGCGCCGGCGGCGGGCAGCGTGCGCACGCGGTAGCGGGAGACGTTTTTGATGCTGCTGTCGGCCAGGAAGCAGGCCTCGGTCAGCTTGCGGCCCTTCTTGAGCGCCATCACGCCCACGCCCTGGGTCGTGCGGCTGGTCTTGGGCTGCAGGAGCGAGGAGTGGAAAACCAGCGCGCGCTCGACGCCCGCCGTGCAGACGATGTCCTGCTCCTCCTTCAGATGCAGCAGCGATACCACCGGGCTCTTGTCCGAGCAGGCACCGATCAGCTTCTTGCGGCGGGTCTTGGTCTCGTAGGCGGACAGCGGCACACGCGCGGCCTTGCCGTTTTCGAAGAAGAACAGCAGCTCGCCCTTGTAGTCGCCCGGGTCGATGACCTCGAGCACGTTCTCGCCCTCGTCCATCTCCAGGCGCGTCGGCAGATAGAGGCCGAGGGCGCTGGCCTTGGTCTCCTCGAGCTCGGCGATGCGCACCTTGTACATCTGCTGCCGGTCGGTGAGCACGAGCAGCTCGCCGCGGTTCGATGCCTCGAAGCTTTTGCGCAGGCCGTCGCCGTCCTTGAATTTGTGCTCGCCGCTCATGCGCAGGCTCTGGGCGGTAATCTTTTTCAGATAGCCCTCGCGCGACAGGAACAGCGTCACCGGGTAATCCGGCACGCTCTCCTCCTCGTCAAACTCCTCGATCTCGTCGGCGTAGACGATCGGCGAACGGCGCGGGCTGGGGTATTTCTTGATGATCGTGCGCAGCTCCTCGATGATGAGGCTCTTGATGCGCCGGCGGCTCTGGAGCGTGGCCTCCAGGTCCTCGATGGAGGCCTCGAGCTCCTCGGTCTCGGCGGTGCGCTTGAGGATGTATTCGCGGTTGATGTTGCGCAGCT
>CAMNOV010000049.1 GCA_946547105.1 uncultured Clostridia bacterium
TGGCACTCTTCATGTTGGCAATGGCGGAGGAGATGGAGAAGAAGACCATCGGGACGACGACGCAGAACATCATGTTGATGAACAGCGTGCCGAGCGGCTCGAGTACCGAAGCGCCCTCCCAGAAGTAGCCGACCAGGCAGCCGGCGACGATGCCGATGATCATGGTAAAGAAGAACCAGTTGTTTTTCAGAAATTTAGCCATGAATGAACCCTCCCTGAGGTTTTTTACTGCTTCATTATATTTGCCAGGAAACGCAAAGTAAATGGGCATTGGTGCTTGAAACATTGCAAAAAGTGCTGTATAATTCAATTCGATATTCCTCTTTGCCTTCCCCTTGAGGGGAAGGTGGCCTGAAGGGCCGGATGAGGTGTATACGATTCGTCTGACCGGAGGCGAAACCCCGTGAAAAAAGGCGGCAACGTTGCCCGCGAGGGATATCTGAAGGAGAATTACCACTATTTCCATCTGCGCGATACCGCCGGGCAGGAGCGCGATTTCCACTTTCACGACTTTGACAAGATCGTTCTGCTGCTGGCCGGGCGCGTCGACTACACCGTGGAAAACGTGACCTATGCCCTACAGCCCTGGGACGTGCTGCTCGTCAAGCACCACACGATCCACAAGGCCGTCATCGACCGCGCCGTCCCCTACGACCGCGTAATCGTCTATCTCGACCGGCGCTTCTTTGAGCGCAGCGCGCCGGGCGTTGGGCTGATGGACTGCTTTGACTGGGCCGATCAGAGCGGCCAGTACCTGCTGAGCCCCGACGAGGAGCAGAAAAAAGCCCTCGCGGAGGCGATGACCTCCTACGAGGCGCTGATCGGCGATCGGCAGCTCGGCGCGCAGATGCTGCGCGACAGCTGCATCTCGCGTCTGCTGGTGCACGTCAACCGTCTCTCGGTCAGTTCTTCCCTGCCGCGCGGCGCCGAAACGGTCAGCGATCCGAAGATCGCGCAGGCGCTGAGCTACGTCAACGAACACCTCGCCGAGGATCTCAGCGTGAAAACGCTCTGCGAGCAGGTCTTCCTCAGCCGTTATCACTTCATGCGGCTCTTTAAGGCGCAGACCGGCATGACCGTGCACGCCTACGTGCGCCAGAAGCGGCTGATCCAGGCCGCGCGCCTGATCCGCGAGGGCACGCCCGCTGTCCGCGCCGCCGCCGAAAGCGGCTTTGCGGACTATTCCGCCTTTCACCGCGCCTTCCGCGAGGTCTTCGGCACCAGCCCGGGCAGACTCAAGGAGTAGTTCTTAGTTCTTAGTTCTTAGTTTTTAGAAAAAAAGATCCGGAGCAAAGCTCCGGATCTTTTTAAGCTTTATGCGCTTTTCTTTTGGCCGATCTTCGCGGTGAGCCTGAAGAGCATCGGGTAGACGGCGATGACGACGAAGATCACGACCGCGTAGCGTCCGCTGCGGATCAGGTGCGCGGTAAAATCGCCTGCGTCCAGAACCTCCTTCGGGAAGGGCAGCTTGAGGATCGTGTTGAGCGCGAAGTACACCGCGCCGCCGCCCACGATGCGCAGCACCGCGCGGATCGGACTGCGGGTGTTTTCAAAGCGCACGTACTTTTCCTCAAAGGGCTCGGCCAGCAGAAAGCCGATCAGCATGCCGAAGGCGCTGAAATAATCGCTGCTGGTGCAGTAGAAGAAGCCCGGCAGCGCCGTGAGGACGATCACCCCGTAAAAGACCCAGCGGTTTTTGATCTTTTTCTGCAGCCAGGGGATGAAGAAAATCACCAGCGCGCCGAGCGTCCAGCCGGCCAGCACGTCCGTCGGGAAGTGCGCGCCGACGACCACGCGGGAAACGCCCACCAGCAGCGGCAGCAGGAAGGCCAGCACCGTAGCCCATTTTTTCTTCAGGCAGAGGGCGGCCGAGCCGTAAACCGTGGCCGCGCCCGAGGAGTGTCCGCTCGGGAAGGAATAGCCCTGGGCGGCGACGTCGAATTTGTCGGCCTTCGTGTCGATCAGACGCAGCAGGTCGATCCGGTCGCTGCAGAAATAGGGCCGCAGGCGCATCGCGATGTTTTTGATCATCGGATTCCATACGTTGGCGACGAGAAAATTCATGCCGATGAACTTGCCGAATTCCTTGTCGTAGACCCAGTAGAAAAAGCCCATGATGACGATCATCAGCAGCTCCTCGCCAAACATCGACAGCTGCGAGAGCGCGCCGATCGCGCCGGCGCTGAGATGGCTCTGCAGCCATTCCATCAGCGCGATCTCCCAGTCGAGGAAAAAGCGCTTGCCTTCGGCGACCGCCGGAGTCATGAAGAACATGGGTCAGTCCTCCTTCAAAGTTTCAATGTTCACCGTGTGCTCCCGCCCGTCCAGACGGTAGCGGACGGAGAGCAGCTTTCCGTCGGCAAGCACCCGGATATCCTCCGCCTCGCGGTTTCGCAGCAGCTGCGCATAGGCGGCTTTGGCCTCGGCCGAGTAGCGCCCCATGTTGTCCGAGCACAGGAGCATGCCGCCGAACAGGCTGTTGACGGTGGCCAGGATGTGCTTCTCCCCGGGGCGCAGCTTGAGGTTGTCGTCGCGCAGGAAAAACACGTCCGGGTCGTTGAGCCAGGCGCGGCCGTTGAGCTGACGGCGGAAGATCGTATTGCCGATCGCGTGGCGCGTGGACAGGTGCTCGCGGTGGATCTCCCGCAGGAATTTCCGCCCGTTCCAGTCCAGGCCGACGTCGCAGCTGATGCGGCAGTAGTCCACCAGCCCGAAGGCGGGCATCAGCGGCACGCCGCAGCCGAGGATCGGCTTGTCGCCGCACAGCTCGCGCAGCCACTCCATCGCGCGCGTCATGCGCGCGGCGCGGCTCTCGCTCTCGCTGCCGTAGGGCGCGGCGGCATAGAGGAAGTCCAGCTTCACAAGGTCGAAGCCCCACTCGTCAAACACGCGGCGAAAGACCTTCCGCAGATAATCCCGCACGCCGGGATGGTCGATATCCAGCGCGTCGAAGCCGCCCCAGGCGATGCCGCAGCGGATCGGGAGGCCGTGACGCTTCAGCAGCCAGTCCGGGTGCTCGGCGATGAGACGCGAGCCTTTCTGCGCCACGAAAGGCGCCAGCCACAGCCCGGCCTTGAGCCCTTTGGCGTGGATCTCGTCCACGATGGGCTTGAGCCCGTGCGGGAACTTTTTGGCGTCCGGCTCCAGCCAGTCGCCCACGGCGGGCTCGAAGCCGTCGTCGATCTGGAAGAGGTCGCCCGGTTTCAGCACCTCGGCGCAGCCGCGCAGATCCTCCAGGATCGTCTGCTCGCTGATCTTCTGATAGCGGTTGTACCAGCTGGAATAACCGGTGAGCTTTTCCGTCGTTCTCGGCTTGACGCCCAGGGCCTGGAACCAGCCGTCAAAGACCTCGTCCTCGCCGCCCTCGGCAAAGTACAGGTCAAAGGCGTGGAAGGCGCCGCCTTCATGCCTCACGCCCCGGCAGTCACGCCGGAGCGAAAGAACGCCGCGGTGCGCGTCGTAAGCGAAGATCGTATAGCCCGGCCGCTCGTCCACCGAGGCAAAGAGCTGAAAGCGCTCGCCGCGGCGGAAATAGCACCAGCTCTCACCGTGCGTAAAGCCCGGCGCGTTGGGGTAATGCACGAAATAATAGTCGCCGTAGTAATCCAGGCCGAGGCGGCGCACAAGCGCCTCGGGGAAGAAGCTGAGATCCCGGATCTTTCCCCGGACGCCGTACTCCGGACAATAGGTCCAGGCCTGGTAGCCGTTCATGAAGATCTTTTCCTGCGCGTCGCCCTGCCGCCGCAGCGAAGCGGTCACGCTGAAGAGCTTTCCTTTTGGCAGTTCCGGTGCGATCACGTTGACGCCCGGCTTCAGTTCGACGCTTCCTTTTTTCTCCTCCGGCCCGTGGCCTCGGAAATACAGGATCGTATAGTCCAGGACCATGATTTACGCCCCCGCCTTGCCGCTTTTGCCAGCGGCGGGACGGGCTTGAACGCCTCGTTCCGCCACCGGCGCGGCTGCGGTAGGCCTCGTTTTGCTGTTTCCGCCGCCGGCGGCGCAAAGCTCGCCCTCCACGGTAAAGCGCAGCGTCACCTCGCCGGCCTGGCCGCCGCGGATACGCAGCGTAGCCTCGCCGGACTCTCCCTTCGTTTTCAGATAGCAGCCCGTCATGCCGCCCTCGGCGGTGACGAGCGCGGGGCCGACCAGCTCGGCCGCGCCCTCGACCTCCAGCTGCAGCGGCAGCTGTGCGTAAGGCGCGGGGTTATCGTAGCCGTCCAGCACGCGGATGCGCACGGCGGCCATGTCATAGGTGTCGCCCTCGCGCAGCGCGGTCTTGCTCGCGCGCACCTCCAGATGCAGATCTCTGCTCGGGCAGTAGGTGCGGCTGGCGACGACCTTGCCGTTTTTCTTCGCGTCGAAGCGCCAGACCGTGGCCTCGCCGCCCCAGTTGCCGACGTACTTGCCGTAAAGCTCCATCGCGGCAGCAAAATCCATGTGGTAGCGTGCGAAGGCAAAGAGGAACTTGGCCTTCCAGTTGAGCGGCAGGTTGGCCGTGCCGTACTTGCCGGCGGCCTGCAGGCATTCGCGCAGGAACGCGGCCTTCTCATGGTCAAAGCCCTCCTGGCTCTCCAGCAGCTCGCCGATCAGATCGTCCACGGGGATCGGCCCGTGCTTGAGCGCCTGCCAGCCGTGGGGACGGAAGGTGGTGACGTAGGCGCCGTTCTTGTACAGCGCCACCTCGTCGGCGTTCGTGAAGAGATAGGGGTGGCCGATCTGGCCGCCGGGGTAGTCGCCGATGTCCATCGTGGAGCCGAGCTCCAGCACGGGGAAGGCCTCGCCCTGGCTGGCATAGGTCGCGGCGGCGAGCTTCGGATTGCGGAAGAAGTCCAGCACGCCGTGATAGCACACACGGTCGCCGGAGCCGAAGTCCTTGTGCGTGGGGTAGTCGAACATGCACCAGCCGAAGCAGCCGGCGTGCTCGTTGTCGGCCAGGGCCGCGTCCTGCACGCGGGCGTGGCGCAGCGCGTGCTCCTGGCGCTTTTCCCAGGTATCGAAGGGCTTGGTGGGGAACATGTGGCCGTTGCACTCGGAAATGAGGAAGCCCTTGCTCATGTCGGTCGTGATCTTGTCCTTCGGCTTGCAGCCCGGATTCTGGCCGGTATGTGAAAAGTCGTTGAAGGCATAGACGTCCTCCAGAAGGCTGCTCTTTTCCAGATAGCGCACGCCGGAGGTCTGACGGCCCGGGTCGAGCTCATGCGCCAGGGCGTTGGTGCGGCGGTAGAGCTCGTCGTCGTCCTGGCTCTCGTTGATGCGCACGCCCCACAGGACGATGCTCGGGTGGTTGCGGTACTGCGTCACCATCTCGCGCACGTTCTCCACGGCCTGATCTTTCCAGGCCTCGTCGCCGATGTGCTGCCAGCCGGGGATCTCGGTGAAGACCAGCAGGCCCAGGCGGTCGCACTCGTCGATGAAGTGCTGGCTCTGCGGATAGTGCGAGGTGCGCACGGCGGTGCACTGCAGCTCCTCCTTGAGGATGCGCGCGTCCTCGCGCTGCAGATGCTCGGGCGCGGCGTAGCCGATGTAGGGGTAGTTCTGGTGGCGGTTCAGGCCGCGCAGGAAGAACTTTTTGCCGTTGAGATAGAAGCCGTCGGCCTTGAAAACAGCCGTGCGGAAGCCGAACTTTTCCTGCACGCGGTCGATGACTGCGCCGGACCTGTCCAACAATTCCGCCTCGCAGGTGTAGCGCACGGGGCTGTCCGCCTCCCAGGGGCGGGCCTCCGGCACGCGCAGCTCAAAGTCGCCGCTGCCGCTCTGCTCGGCCACGACCTTGCCCTCGCCGTCGCGGATGCGCACGCGCATGCCGCCGATTTTGCTCATTCTTCCGTCCACCGTCAGCTTCACAACGGCGCGGTCCAGCGCCGGGGTGCGCACGAAGAGGTCGGAGATATAGGTCTCGCTGCGCACGTCGAGCCAGACCTCGCGGTACAGCCCGCCGAAGGTCAAATAGTCGATGACGAAGCCGAAGGGCGGCACGATGCCGTTTTCGGTGCAGTCGAGCTTCACGGCGACGGTATTCTCCCCGCCGAATTCGACCGCGTCGGTGATCTCCACGCGGAAAGCGGTGTAACCGCTGCGGTGGGTCATCAGCTCGCGGCCATTGACGTAGACCGTGGCGATGTGCGCCGCGGCGTCAAACTGCAGAAAGAGGCGCTTGCCGCGGTATGCCTCGGGGATATCCAGCGCGCGGCGGTAGCCGCAAATCATTTCATAGTCCTCAGGTCCCGCATAGTGCAGCGGGATCTCCCGCACGGTGTGCGGCAGGCAGACAGCCGTTCCCTCCGCCTTTCCGGCGAGGAAATCCTCCGTCCAATGCTCGGTAAACTGCCATCCTCGGCAAAGACTGATCATAGAAAATCACTCTCCCGTCTGTTTTTTCGGTACCTCTTATTGTAGCATCATCGGCCCCGTTTCTCAATCGCTATTTTTCGCGCTCGCCGCGGCTCTTGCGTCCGCCGCGGAAGCGTGCTATGCTGAGAGCAGAAGGAAAAAGGAGCTGAGCCGCCGTGTTTCTGCCGGAAATCTGTACGAAAGAGGATATCATCCGCCTGGTGAACGAGCTGGGCTTCCTGCCCTATTTCAAGGGCGAGATCCCGGGCTTTTCCATCGAGGAGAACTGCCGCTGCTTCTGGGGCACGCCGGACGATCCCGACTGTCCCTGGGACTGGAAGGGGCCGATCATCCGCGAGGGCGGCTGCGCCTATGGCAAGTTTTACCGCGGGCGGGCACTTTATATCAGCCGGGACTGGTTTCCCGTTTTTGCAAACTATCGCCGCGACGGCTACGACTACGACGCGCGCGTGGACGACGGCAAGGCCCGGCACCGGGACGAGCGCATCATGGAGATCCTGACCGCGCGCTCGCCGCTGGTGTCCAAAGAGCTCAAAGGCCTGGCCTGCCTGAGCGACGAGAGCCGCAAAAGCTTCGACGCAAGCATGGTTTTTCTGCAGATGCAGGGTTACATAACCGTTTCAGACTTCGTATATCAAACTGACAGGCACGGCAAGCCCTTCGGCTGGGGCCTGGCGCAGTACGCCACGCCCGAGCAGCATTTCGGCGAGAATTTTACCGCGCGCGTCTACGTGCGCGAGCCGGAGGAATCGGCCGAGCGCATCCGCGCGCATCTGACAAAGCTTCTGCCGCAGGCCTCGCCCGCGCAGATCGCAAGATTTTTGGGATAATTTTCGGGAACCTTTCTTTTTAAATATCGTCATAGCCTCCGAGGACAAAATTATATATGGAGGGATCCATCATGAAAAAGACTTTTGCCATTCTGTTCAGCGTCCTGCTGCTCCTGTCGCTGTGCGCCTGCGGCGCCAGTGCCAAGGGCCAGTCCGCCCGGGACGCCGCTTACTACGTCTCCGCACCTGCGGAAGCGCCCATGCCGGAGCCGGAAATGGACGCGGACGAGGCGGCCTACGGCGGCTTTGCCGTCAACACCTCCGGAATGAAGACCGACAGCCTTGACGCGCCCACGGCCGAAAAGCCCGAGGTCGACCCCGAGAAGATCATCTACTCCGCCGACGCCACCGTGGAGACCACCGAATTCGAGCAGACGCTCGAGAAGCTGCAGGCGCTCGTGCAGCAGGTCGGCGGCTTCATCGAATCGAGCAGCATCAACGGCAGCAACTATTACAGCCAGGCCCGCGGCTATGCGGGCAACCGCAGCGCCAACTACACCGTCCGCATCCCCAGCGCCCGCTTTTCCGAGCTGATGGGCAGCCTTTCCACACTCGGCAACGTTCCCTATACCTACACCTACACCGAGAACATCACCTCCCGCTACTACGACGTGCAGGCGCGCCTGACGGCCTATGAGACCCAGGAGCAGCGGCTGCTGGAGATGATGGAGAAGGCCGAGACCGTGTCCGACATCATCGCGATCGAGGACCGGCTGACCGAGCTGCGCTATCAGATCGAGAGCCTGCAGTCCACGCTCAACAACTGGGACCGCCAGGTGAGCTACAGCACCGTGAACGTCAACATCAACGAGGTCACGGTCTTCACGCCGGAGGCCAAGCTCAGTTACGGCCAGCGCCTGGGCCTTGCCGTGCGCAACGGTCTGAAGAGCACCGCGGAGTTTTTCAGCGACTTCCTGCTCTGGTTTGTGGAGGCGCTGCCCGCGCTCGTGATCCTGGCCGTGCTGATCGTGGTCGTCGTGATCGTCATCCGCAAGAGCGCCAAAAAGCGCCGCGCCCGCAAGGCTGCCGAGCGCGAAGCAAAATAAAGATCCGTTTTCAAAAAGAGATCGGAGGAACGTCTGTTCCTCCGATCTCTTTCTATTTTATTTCTGAATCCCGAATTCCGAATTGTTACAGCAGCTCGGCCAGGCGGTCGATGTCCTCGTCCGTGGTGGCCCAGCTGGTGCAGAAGCGCAGCACCGTATGCTCACGGTCGGGCTTTTCCCAAACGCTGAAGCGGACCTTCCCCTCCAGCTTTTTCACAGTCTCATCCGGCACCAGCACGAACTGCTGATTCGTCGGCGAATCGAGGAAAAAGGCGTAACCCCTGTCGCGGAACAGCTCTTTCAGCCGCTCGGCCTTGTCGATCGCGTTCTTCGCCGCCTCGAAATACAGCCCGTCGGTAAAGAGCGCGTCGAACTGCACGCCCAGCAGCCGTCCCTTCGCCAGCAGCGCGCCGTGCTGCTTGATGATGGAGGTGAAGTGCTCCGGCGCGTTCCCCTTCGGGAAGACCACGGCCTCGCCGCAGAGCGCGCCGCACTTGGTGCCGCCGATGTAGAACACATCGCACAGAGCCGCGATGTCCGGCAGCGTCAGCTCGGCAGCCCTGCTCATCAGGCCGTAGCCCAGGCGCGCGCCGTCCAGAAACAGCGGCAGCCGGTACTCGCGGCAGACGGCGGCGATCGCCTCCAGCTCCGCGCGGGTGTAGAGCGTGCCGTACTCGGTGGGATGGGAGAGATAGACCATGCCCGGGCGCACCATGTGCTCGCAGGCCTCGTCCGCGAAATAGGTCTCCAGCCAGGCGCGCAGCTCGCCGGCTTCGATCTTGCCGAGATGCTGCGGCAGCGTGAGCACCTTGTGGCCGGAGTACTCGATCGCGCCGGCCTCGTGGCCGTTGACGTGCCCCGTCACGGCCGAGAGCACGCCCTCGTAGCTGCGCAAAAGCGCCGCGATGACGACCTGGTTGGTCTGCGTGCCGCCGACGAGAAAGCGCACCGCCGCCTCCGGCGCCCGGCAGGCCTCGCGGATCTTCCGGGCTGCGCGCAGGCAGTATTCGTCCTCGCCGTAGCCGGGCTGGGGATCGAGGTTCGTCCTGGCCAGCGCCTCCAGCAGCTTCGGATGCGCGCCGGTATTGTAGTCGCACTCAAAGGAAAGCATCGGGTTTCCTCCGCTCAGTACTCAAAGGTGTGCGGCAGCAGCTCGGAGAGCTTGTAGCTCACGTAGCGGTCGCCGGCCTTGGCGCAGAGCACCTCCATATCCGGCGAAAACTCCGCCAGGAACTGACGGCAGGCGCCGCAGGGCGTGCACCAGTTCTGGCTGTCGGCGTAGATGGCGATGCGGCGGAAGCTGCGGTGCCCCTCGCTGACGGCCTTGCAGCAGGCAGTGCGCTCGGCGCAGATCGTGCTGCCGAGGGCGGCGTTTTCCACGTTGCAGCCGGTGAAGACCGCGCCGTCGTCACACTCCAGCGCGGCGCCTACCGCGAAGCGGGAATAGGGCACATAGGCGTTCATCGAGGCCTTTTTGGCCATGGACATCAATTCTCTGTCGGTCATGCTTGCTCTCCTCCTGTTATTATGCGTTAATCGAGGTCGATTTCCCAGTTGGTGAAGTTATAGAGCGGATTGCCCGCGTTGGGGTCCACGCCCTTGACCACGCCGCGGTGCGTGAAGATCTCCTGCTTTTCAAAGCCGATGCTGATGAGCGAGCCGGTATCCAGCAGGTACTGGCACAGCTCCTCATAGCGCTGGGCGCGGGTGGCGTCGTTGGCGGCAAGATAGGCGTTGATGTAGTTTTCAAAGGTGCGGTCGGTGGAGCGGGTAAAGTTGATGTTGGTGTCCTCGTTATCCTCGGTGCGCACCTGCAGCAGCTCCGTCAGGTCGAAGTCGTTGCGCAGCTTGACCTCGCCGTAATAAATATCAAAGGGCGTTTTCGTCTCGTCCTTCTCGGTGATGTAGCCGTCCTCCAGGGCCTTGGTGTATTCCGCCCAGGTCAGCTCCCGGATGTTGATCGTAAAGCCGATCTGCGCCAGATCGTCGGCAAAGCGGTGCGCCATGCCGGCCTTGACGCTGCTGTCGGCCGCGACGATCATCGTCATTTCCATCTCCTGCGCCGAGCCTGTGGCGAGCTCCAGCCTTCCGTCCTCGTCAAAGTCGGTGATGCCGTAGTTGCTCAGGATGCGCAGGCAGCGTTCCATGTCGTAGCCGTGGCTGTTCGCCATCGCCGTGGGATAAATGTCCACCGTCGGCACCATGGGGATCGGGGTGCCGACGCCGTTGCCGCGGGTCAGCTCCTCAAAATAGGAGCGGTCGAAGGCGTAGCTCAGCGCCGCGCGGACGTTGGAATAGCGGCCGAGGGTGGTCTCTTCATTAAAGGCCACGAAATGCAGATTGGTGGTGTAGAAGGTGCGCTTTTCGTTGGTGCTGGCGTAGCCCAGATTTGTGATGCTGGAGGGGTCGTTGACCACCACGTCGATCAGGCCGTCCTCGAAGGCGCTGAGGATGTCCGCCGCCTCGGTCAGCTGCTGGATATAGATCTCCTTGACCGGCAGATGGTCATAGTCCGGGTGCTGCTCGAAGGCGATCAGCTTGTTCTCCACCTCGGGATCCCAGGTATAGGGGCCGGAGCCGATGGGATGGTCGTCGCCGAAGGTGCCGGCCTTGCAGACGGGGATGTTCAGCAGCTTATAGAACTGGGTGTTGGGGATGCCGAGGGTCACGACCATGTAGTCCTTGTCGTAGCCCACGCCCTGAACACTGGCAAAGCGGCCCTGGAAGCGGTCGGAATGAATGGCGTTTTCCAGCGACATGCGCAGGTCGTTGCCGGTGACGTAGCTTCCGTCATGGAACATATGTTCGGTGTCGATATAGAAGGTCCAGGCCTTGCCGTCGGCCGAGACGCTCCAGCTGGTGATCAGCCCCGAGCCCTCGATCACCTCGAAGTTGTCGTCCAGCTCCAGCATGTTTTCATAGATCAGGTCGCAGACGAGCTGGTTGGCGTGGTTGGTGGCCACGGTCGGGCGGAAGCTGTACTTGGGATGGGAGTTCAGGGAGAAAATATTGTCGATCGCGTCGGCCTTTTCCACGTCCTTGCCGCCGGAGGATTCCGGAAGGCCATTGTCCTTCTCGTTGCTCCGCCCGCCCGTGCAGCCGGCGAGGGCCAGCAGCAGGGCCAGCGCGCACAGCACGGCCGTCCATTGTCTGATTCTCTGCTTCATCTCTGTCTCTTTCCTTTTCTTTCGTTCATTAACAAGCAAGCGTGTTGTTGACTGCTCCGAAGGAATCTGTATTTTGTTTTTGGAGCAGCTTTGCCGCTTCAAAAACACCCTGAGGCGAGCTATGCGAGCCCTCGCGTCGACCAACTGAGGCCCATCCCACGCGGGCCGAGGGCGATAAACGCGAGTCATTCCAGGGCGAAATATGTTTCGCCTTGGATTATAGTACGATGCCCGCCGCCTGGCTGCCGCGGCGGCCGTGCGTATAGCGGTGGGACCAGTATTTGTCATGGCTGCAGAAGGTGCATTCGTCCGACACGTCGATCTGCTGCGCCGGAACGCCGAGCTGCCGCAGGCGGCGGGCGTTGGCCCCGCGCAGATCCACCATGTATTTGCCGTCTTCCCGTCGCTCGATGAGCCCCGCCGTGTCGCCGGCGAGCCAGGCCGCCACCGCGTCCGGCACGTCCCGGTCGGTCTCGAAGCAGCATTTGCCGATCGAGGGGCCGATCGCGGCGCAGATCTGCGAAGGCTTTGCGCCGAGCGCTTCCATCTTCCGCAAAGCCGCGCCCAGGATATCCCCGGTCGCGCTGCGCCAGCCGCAGTGCACGGCGGCGATCACGCCGGCCGCGGGGTCGCAGAGGAGCACCGGCACACAGTCGGCCACGAAGCAGAAGATCGGCAGGCCTTTGACGTTCGTCACCAGGCCGTCGGCCTCGTAGGGCACGGCGCTCATGCAGACGTGGCGGTCTTTCTCCGTGACGACGCGCACCTTGGTGCCGTGCACCTGCTTGGTCACGCAGCAATCGTCGATCCCGGCGCCGAAGAGCGCCGCGACGCGGCGGTAGTTCTCGCGCACGGCCGCCGGGTCGTCGCCCCGGTTGGAGCCGAGATTCAGCGTGGCCCATTCGCCCGTGCTCACGCCGCCGAAGCGCGTCGTGAAGGCGTGGCGCAGCGGGATCTTGTCCGAGCGCATATAAATGAGCCCGTTTTCCTTTTCTTCAATAAACATCTTTCTTCTGAAAACTAAAAACTGAAAACTGAAAACTATTCATTCCGGCCGCAGCACTCTTTGTACTTGAGGCGGCGGCTGCCGTCGGCCTTCATCTTGCCGCAGGGGCAGGGATCGTTGCGGCCGGGCTTGGCGATCTTCTTGACCGGCGCTTTCTTCTGATCTCCGCCGACGTTGGCGACCGAGCTCTTGCTCACGGCCTTGCGCTCGATCGGCGCCTCGCGGCGGATGGCGACGGTATAGAGACGGCGCACCGTCTCCTCGCGGATGCCGCGCACCATGGCCTCGAACATCTCGAAGCCCTCCTGCTTGTAGGCGTCGATGGGCTTGACCGAGCCGTAGCCGCGCAGGCCGATGCCGCGCTTGAGCTCGCTCATAGCGTCGATGTGGTCCATCCAGTATTCGTCCACCACGCGCAGCATCACCACGCGCTCGATCTCGCGCATCATCGGCAGGCCGTTCGGGCCCTTGCCGAAGGCCTCCTCACGCGCCTCGTAGACCTTTTGGGCGATCTCCATGACCGCGTCGGCGATCTGCTCCGGCTTCGTATGGCCGCGGAAGTCCTCCAGGCGCAGCGACCCGCGGCGCAGGAAGAGTTTTTCAAAGGGCTGCAGCGCGTCGTCCAGCTGCTCCTGGCTCTCGGCAGCGGCGCCGTTGAGGCCGTCGGTCACGGTGCTGCGGACAAATTCCTCGATCATGCCCAGGATCTGCTCGCGCAGGTCCTCGCCGTCGAGCACCTTGCGGCGTTCGCCGTAGATGATGCCGCGCTGCTGATTCATCACGTCGTCGTACTCCAGCACGCTCTTGCGGGTCTGGAAGTTGCGGCTCTCAACCGTGCGCTGGGCTTGCTCGATGGAGTTGGAGAGGATCTTCGCGTCGAGCGGCGTATCCTCGTCCACTTTCAGAGTCTCCATCATATTCATGATGCGCTCCGAGCCGAACAGACGCATGATGTCGTCGGTCATGGCGAGGTAGAAGCGGCTCTCGCCCGGGTCGCCCTGGCGGCCGGCGCGGCCGCGCAGCTGGTTGTCGATGCGGCGGGACTCGTGCCGCTCGGTGCCGAGGATGAACAGGCCGCCGGCGGCGCGCACCTGCTCGGCCTCGGCGCTGATGGCCTCCTTGTGGGCGGCCAGGCGCTCGGCAAACATCGCGCGGGCGGCGAGGATGTCCTCGTTGTCGGTCTCGGCAAAGCCGGTGGCCTCGTTGATGACCTCATCCTCGAAGCCCGCCTTGCGCAGGTCCTTCTTGGCCAGGAATTCCGCGTTGCCGCCGAGCATGATATCGGTGCCGCGGCCGGCCATGTTGGTGGCGATCGTCACGGCGCCGAGCTTGCCGGCCTGGGCGACGATCTCGGCCTCTTTTTCGTGGTATTTCGCATTCAGCACCGTGTGGGGCACGCCCCGGCGCTTGAGCAGGCCGGAAATGTATTCGCTCTTTTCGATGCTCACGGTGCCGACCAGCACGGGCTGGCCCTTGGCGTGGCAGTCGAGGATCTGCTGGACGATGGCGCGGTTTTTGCCGGCCTCGTTTTTGTACACGCAGTCCGGGTGATCCTGGCGGATGACCGGCTTGTTGGTCGGGATCTCGACGATATCGAGCTTATAGATGGCGCTGAATTCCTCGGCCTCGGTGGCGGCGGTGCCGGTCATGCCGGAGAGCTTGCCGTAGAGGCGGAAGTAGTTCTGGAAGGTGATCGTGGCGAGGGTCTTGTTTTCCTCCTGCACGTCCACGTGCTCCTTGGCCTCGATGGCCTGGTGCAGGCCCTCGCTGTAGCGGCGGCCGAGCATCAGGCGGCCGGTGAACTCGTCGACGATGATGATCTCGCCGTCCTTGACGATGTAGT
>CAMNOV010000050.1 GCA_946547105.1 uncultured Clostridia bacterium
TCCACCTTGATCTGGGTGGCGATGCCCGCGTGGTCGACGCCGGGCAGCCAGAGCGCGGCATAGCCCTGCATGCGCTTATAACGGGTGACGATGTCCTGCATCGTCGCATCCAGCGCGTGGCCCATGTGCAGCTGTCCCGTCACGTTCGGAGGCGGCATCATGATCGAAAACGGTTTCTTTTCCGGGTCGATCTCGCCCTTGAACCAGCCGCCCTGCATCCAGAAGTCGTAGATCTTCTTTTCCACGGCCTGGGGTTCATACACTTTCGGTAGTTCTTTCATTGGAATCTCCTTTTATCGTCACTTGATTTCTTTACTTTCAGTCCCGTCTTTTCTTCAAGGAATGCGCCGAAGGCAGCGGGATCGCCCTCGACGAAGCAGCGCTCGGGGAGGATTACATTGATAAATTTTGACATGAAAAAGTAGCAGCCCTTTCCATGATAGATCGCAATGATGGCCGCATACTCGATCCGCTGATATACGTGCTCCTGTATCGATTCAAAGGCATCGTCATAAAAGGCTCTCTCAAATCGGACATTTTGAACGACTCGGTAATCTCTGTAAGATACACGGATTTGCGCATACAAGGAAAAAACCATGCCGGTGAAGAGCCCCCAAAGCAGCCAGTATCGTTGGAATCCTGCAAGGGAGAAGCCCCCTGACCATATCGTGAGAAATAGCAGCAGGACGAATTCGATCGCTAGCAGGCATATATACCGCACATACGCTTTTCGATTAACAACGTGCCGCACGAGATGCACAAAAGCCCTGTATTCTGCCTCGGAAAGAACGGTACTGGTTTTGAACCTGGCTTCCATTCAGTATCCCCCCAATCATTAAAAAACGCCCTGAGACAAAAGTCTCAGGGCGATAAAAATACCGTGGTACCACCTGAATTCCGCATGCTGCGGCACTCAAACGCTCTTAACGCGAGCCGACGGCAGCGCTACATCTCTTCACGCCGCATGCTCCGAGCCGACCTTCCGCGCCGCTTCACAAGGGCTTGCACCGTCCGCCCTCTCTCTGCGATCCGCTCAACGCGTACTCCTGCTCTTCTCAGCATATGGGGATTATAACCACGATTCGGGTGTTTGTCAATGAAAAAGCTTACTGATTGGCCGCTTTCTTCACCTGCAGCTCCTCGACCGCCTTCTTGTTGAGCGGATAAGCAAAGCGCAGGATCAGGAACACCAGCAGGAACAGCACTGCCGGGATCATGACAGAGGAATTGTACATCCGCTGCAGCGCCGCATCCGTCAGCCCCTCGGTCTTCAGCTTGCTGCCCTCGTAGCCGATGCGCAGCAGCGGAACATTGATGAGGATAGTCGCGACCGTCTGGCCGAGCTTGCGCATGAAGGAATAGAAAGCGTAGCTGGTGGCCTCGTCGTTCAGACCGAAGGTCACGCGGTTGTAGTCGATCGCATCGCCCGCCATGACCCAGATCAGCAGGAAAATGAACGCGGTACCCACGCCGGAGGCGAGGCAGGCGGCCAGATACAGCCACACGTTCGTCACGCCGAAGATCGCCAGAACAAACAGCGCAATGTAAAACACGGCGGCCAGCAGGATGCCGTAAGCGCAGACCTCGCGGCGGCCGAACTTGTTGCCCATGCGCGTGGCGAAGAACATGATCACCGCCACCGGCAGATACTGGAACACGGTGGGCAACATCGTCAGGCCGGTCTTGTGGAAGTAATGGTCGAACAGGTAAGTGTTGTAGCCCTGGCCGAACATCTGCGCCGCCAGGAACAGCATGCTGGCCACGCTGACTGCCATGAAGGGGCGGCTTTTCAGCAGAGTCTTGATGACCTTCATGGTCTGGCCCTTTTCACGGGGATCGGGTTTGGACTCGACGCGCTCCTTCGACCAGGCGTAGCACAGCAGATAGGCCAGAACGCTGAGCACGGAGATCACGACGACGCCGAGGAAGACCTTCTTATAATCCATCTGGGAGCTTCCGTCGGCAAGCTTGACATAGCAGATGCTGGCCAGCACCATCGCGGGCATGGCGCCGAAGGTAGAGCCGATCGAACGGAACACGGACAGCGAGGAGCGCTCCTTATCGTCGGAGGTGATCACCTGCGCGAGCGAGCCGTAAGGGATATTGATGCAGGTATAGAGCATGCCGAAGAGAATATAGGTGACGTAGATGAAGGCGAGCTTGCCGCCGGCGGAGAAGCCGCGGACGTCGGCAAACATCAGAATCGTCGCCAGAGCCACAGGGACCGCGAAGATCTTGATCCAGCGACGGTAGCGGCCGTCGGAGCGGGGCTTGGCGCCGTCGATCAGGCGGCCCCAGATCGGGTCGTTGATCGCGTCCCAGATGCGGGCGATGATCGTCATGATCATCACGCTGAGCACGCTGATTTCCAGCACGTCGGTGTAATACTTGTTCAAAACGCTTTGCGTCAGGCCGAAGACCAGGCAGGAAGCCACGTCGCCCATCGCATAGCCGATTTTGTCGCGCGCTTTAATACCGCTGGTCGCAGAGATCGAATTTGCCATATCGACACCCTTTCTCATTCTGTTTCGCCGGATCTGGTGCTTATTTTACTCGCATCCGCCTCTTCCGTCAACCGCTTTCCGGCTATCGGAATTCAATTTGAAGCGGGTTCAGCGCGTCATCCTCGAGGATGCTGCGGAGATAGGCCGTATGGAAGCTCTCCCCTGTTGTCTCCATCCAGAATTCAAGATCCCTAGCCAGTTTTTCGCGGTCGATCGGCTCACCAGTGAAATAGGCAAGATTGGTCTCCGCAAAGCAGCGGGCCATACGTTCGATGCTCTCCTGCGGATAATCGGAGGAAGAAAAAGCGGAAAGGATCTGCCGGTAAGAGCTCTGATAAAAGCCGTCGCGCGCATAGTCGGCAAAGTGCAGCAGCTTTTCATCTCTCAGTCCCTGTTTCTCCGCCCAGGCGGACACATCGACGCTCTTCGCCTCATAACTCAGGCTGTTTCGGGTCCAGCGCAGCAAACCATATCGGCAGGGCACCAGCGACAGCGGCGAGGTCAGCACCTCCGTCATGCCGTCGGAAGCCGCGTGTTGAATATGCATATGCCCGCTGAAGTGCGCTAAAACACCGTATTTCTTTAAAAGCGGGAATATTTCTTCGGCATTTAAGATCCGATATCCGAAGTTAAACAGATTGTTATGGGGTAAAACGTTTTGATGACTGACTGTAATCGCCTGTGCTTTATCCTTTTTCGCCTGCTTTAGCTGCTGCTCCAGCCAGAAGATGCTCTGCTCGGGCAGGAAATTGCCGGAATAGCTGTTAGTATCCAGCATGATGATCCGAAGGCCTTCGCAAGCCTCATACACGTAGCTGCCGGACTGTTCGTCCAGGCTCAGCGCCTCGTCATAGCCGAAGTCACCGTACAGCCGGCGAAACTCTTCCGCACCGATGCTTTCCGTAAGCTCGTACTCCTCCCCTTCGAAACGGAGAGCCGAGGAGATATTGATATCGTGATTGCCCGGCAAAACAAGCACCTGCACGCCGGCGTCTTCAATCCGCTT
Organism: uncultured Clostridia bacterium; assembly: GCA_946547105.1. Taxonomy (GTDB): domain Bacteria; phylum Bacillota; class Clostridia; order Oscillospirales; family Oscillospiraceae; genus Limivicinus. The sequence continues at coordinate 3,511 of CAMNOV010000050.1, forward strand.
CAGCTTTTCCGCCAGGTCGACATGGCTCTGATATTCCCCGTTGAAGCTCAGATCGCCGCTGAGGATCAGCATATCCGGCTTCTCCGCGATCATCTGTTCGGTAAAGGCCTCAGTGATCGCTTCGATATCCAGCATCAGCTTGCCGTCCCCGCGGGCGACGACCTCCTGAAACAGCGGCCCGTTGTCAGTCAGCTCCTGCGACAGATAGTGCAGGTCGGAAGCGATGGCGATGCGAAGCTCTTTCGGCTCTCCTTCAGCGCCGTCTTCTCCTCTGCCGCGCTGTGCGCAGGCGGAGAGAAGCAGGCACAGAGCCAGCAGCAAAGCGCATATGCGTTTCTTCTTCATCCCGATCGCCTCCCTGCTTTTTTGTTTATTGTATCATGCAATCCGGGCCTGTCAACAAAAAGAGGAAAGCCGAAGCTTTCCTCTTTCATCGCTTTCAGATTGTTTTACAGCGGCAGGATGCGATGCTTGCCGGTTTTGATCTCAAACTGCTTGCGGTCGATGATCTGTGCGTACTGGTCGTATACACGCGGGATCAGCTCTTCCCAGGGAATGGGGATGGTCTCCTTGGCCTTCCGGCCAATGGCTTTCACATAGTCCGGATCGGCAAAAATGCGGCGAATCTCGTCGCGCATGGCCTCGGCCTTTTCGTCGGCGACGAAACCGTTGACGCCGGGATCGATCGACTCGGCCGCGTTGGAGCCCTTGGTCAGCAGCGAGGGGATCGCCATCGCCGCCGCCTCGCGCACGACGAGCGGAGTGTTGTCATAGACGCTGGGGAAGAAAAACAGGTCGGCGTTCAGGAACACGCCGCTGAGCAGGCCGCGGTCGGAGATGCCGCCGGTGAAGACGATGCGGTCGCTCAGGTTCAGAGAAGCCGCGTAGTCCTTGACCTCCTGCTCCGCGATCCCCTTACCGACGATCACCAGCCGGTAATCGTCCGATTCATCGCACAGCAGGCGGAAGGTATCGAGCACGAGCTTCAGGTTTTTCTGCCAGATCTGATGCCCGACAAACAGCAGCGTATGCTTTCCCTGCGGAAGATTGAACTCCTTCTGCGCGCGCTCCCGCAGCTCGTCCGGGTTTTCCGGTGCTTTGAAGTTCGTGCCGTTGGTCATGATCGTAATGTCCCCGCGATAACCATAGCTGCGCAGCGTCTCCGCTGTGCCTTCAGAACAGGCCCAGACCGCATCGCAGGAATTATAAAAGGTCACGACCCACTTGGCCATCAGATCGGCAGCCAGCGTACTGTGGGTATACTGGTAGGCGTCCGACCAGTACTTGGAGTGGAAGGTCGCAACGACGGGGATCTCCAGATGATGCGCCAGAAGCGAGGCCTGGATGCCCGAATTGAAGGGGCTGTGCGCATGGAAAACGTTGCATTCCTTGCTTTTCAGCGCTCTGAGGACGTTCGGATCCAGGGGCGCGGCCAATGAATACTCCACCTTGGGGAACGAAACAGAGATCTCACGGAACACGTCATAACCGAGCTGTGAATCGTCATATTCCTCCTTCCCTTTCGGGCAAACGACACAGGAATAGGAACGCTCGTTCATATTCAGCGCATAGTTGTGTACTGTCTGAACGACGCCGTCGATGACCGGAAAATAGGTGTCTATAAACATCGCGGAACGAATTTCTTCAGGTTTCAGCATTTCACTTCTCACTTTCGTGCTGTATTTTCAAACAGCCTGTAAAGGCTTTTTCGCCGGGTGAAATTATAGCACAAGCAAATGAAGGAAACAAGGGAAGAAAGCAAAACGCAAAAAGCTCATCCATCAGGATGAGCTTTTTGCTTGGTGGGGGAAGGTGGATTCGAACCACCGAAGGCATTGCCAGCAGATTTACAGTCTGTCCCCTTTGGCCGCTCGGGAATTCCCCCATATAGGTTTTTCAGCTGCATCCCTACTCCGAGCAGAGCCCAGCGCAGCGGGTCTGCGAGGAAAAGGAGGAGCAGCGAAGGGAGCGAGCTTTCGGCACGCTTGCCGGAAGCGAGTCGATCCGCAGCTTGCTCGGACGCTGGAGCTGGTAGACGGACTCGAACCCCCGACCTGCTGATTACAAATCAGCTGCTCTACCAACTGAGCTATACCAGCACGCAACCGGCTTATGTATAATAGCAAACCGAATCCCGTTTGTCAACACCAATTTTTTCTTTTCCAAAGAATTCTTAATGTCCGCCGCAGCGTTTGCATTTACGCGTCAGATATGATAGAATCCAATCGAATCCACAGAGGAGGTGACGCTGTGCGCATCTCAAGAAACGCAGTTATCGTGCTTGTTCTGCTGGCAGTCGTCGGGCTCGTGCTCATTCTTTCCGGGCCGACGGAGGCCGGCGCCGCCAACCGGATGAAGGTCACGGATCCGCATGAAGGGCAGGTCTATCTCTACGACGGCTTTGACTGGATCTGGATGACGCCGGTCGAAGGCGTCCCGGTCAACGACATCACAGAAGAAGATATTTCCTGGCAGGGAGCACTCCCCTCTTATATCGGCGATCAGTACACCGTTCGCCGCGGCGTAGACGTTTCCTATCACCAGCACGATATCAACTGGAAGCAGGTCAAGGCTGCCGGATATGATATCGCCATCATCCAGGCCGGTCGTCGTGGATATACCAAAGGCGGTCTGACCGAGGATGCTTCCTATAAGGCGAACATAGAAGGCGCGCTGGAGGCCGGGCTGGACGTCGGCGTTTATTTCTTCTCCCAGGCCATCAACGTGCAGGAGGCCATCGAGGAAGCGGAAATGACCCTGAAGCTCATCGAGCCCTACCGTGACCAGATCACGATGCCGGTGTATTACGACTGGGAAAAGATCTATGAATACGATACCGAACCGCGCACCCTCGGTCTGGATACAACGATCCTCAGCGACTGTGCCGTCGCCTACTGCGAAACGATCCGGGCGGCCGGATACGAACCCGGCGTCTACTTCAGCCGCCATACCGGCTATTACGGCTTTGATCTGAGCCGGCTGGAGGATGTGAGCATGTGGTTTGCTCTGCCCGACGCCAAGTATCCCAGCTTTTATTATAAGGTCGACGCCTGGCAGTACACCTTTACCGGCAGCGTCCCCGGCATCGACACCGAAACGGATATCAATCTCTTCTTTGAGCCGCGCAGCTAAATCACTCTTGAATTCTGTCCCAAAATAGATTATACTTACCACCAGCACGCCGGTGTGATGGAATGGTAGACGTAGCGGATTCAAAATCCGCCGATGGCGACATCGTGTGGGTTCGAGTCCCACCACCGGCACCAAAAAAGCGGAGAAGGCAATTTGTCTTCTCTGCTTTTTTGATTCTCGAAAGGGACTCGAACCCGAGGGCTCTTGGCAACATGCCGGCGGCATGTTGCAACCCGAGGTGGCCTGCGCCGCAGCGCAGGTCGAGTCCCACCACCGGCACCAAAAAAGCGGAGAAGGCAATTTGTCTTCTCTGCTTTTTTGATTCTCGAAAGGGACTCGAACCCGAGGGCTCTTGGCAACATGCCGGCGGCATGTTGCAACCCGAGGTGGCCTGCGCCGCAGCGCAGGTCGAGTCCCACCACCGGCACCAAAAGAAGGCGGCCCCTTGTGGGCCGTCTTCTTTTGGTATCAAAGGACTCGAAGGGTGCGGAAATGAATGACGTGCCAGTGGCACGTCAGAGCCGCACCCCGGCCCGCCCGCAGGCGGGGAGTCCCACCACCGGCACCACGTCGGAGTTCACTCCGCACGGCTCAAAAATGGCAATCGCAGATGCGGTTGCCATTTTCTCATCTGTGCTCCGTGACTCCTCCTTTCCAAATCGAACCCGCTTCGCTGGGCTTCGATTTGGATACCGTTTCGGATTTAGATTCGTTCCGGCACGCCAAAAGAAGGCGGCCCCTTGTGGGCCGCCTTCTTTATTGTTTGTATCTGTTTCAGCTTTCCGCTCCGGTGACGGTGACGTTTTTCAACAGCGTCAGCGCGGGAATACGGAAATTATTGTACTGGACGCTTTCCTCGCTCATCAGCATCTCTTTGACGAAATCATGCATAGAGCCGGAAACGGAACCGCCGGAAACCGGCACGGTCTTCTCGCCGTCGTGCCAGTAGGCCAGACGGATCTCACCAAAAATGTCGCCGGTCATCACATCGACCTGGAAATCAGAGAACTCCACAACTTCGAGATACTTTCCGGCACGAAGCTCTTCTTCGCTGTGCGTGCCGCCCTCGACCAGGACGTTCGTCGGATTGAAGCTGTCCTCCAGGCCGAGATAGGAGGCGAACATCCGGCTGCCGCAGTACTTCTCCGGAACGCCGGCGCGCAGGATCACAGTATCGCGGATGGGCGCGCCCTCCGCGTCGAACGCACGGTTATAAGACGAGTTTTCCAGCTCCCGCACCAGCGTGACGGTGACCTTGTCGCCCTTGATTTCCTCGGCGATCGGCTTGCCGATCTCCCAGTCGCTCATGCGGCGATACACCATCTGCGCGGACAAACGATCGACAAAATAATCGTAGATGCTGGTCGCGTCGCTCGTCGTAAAGAGTACGTCCGCCTGCCCGAGCGAAGGCGTAGGCGACGTGCGCAGGCGGTCCTTGCCGTACTGCATCGTTCGCGCCAGATCCCGCTTCAAGCCTTCCGCATCGCAGGTACCGCTTTCATAGTTGCGGTAAAGCTCGATTTCATGGCCATCCCTGCGGGCGTTGACTACGACCTCGATCATACTGTCGGGATAGACCTCCTCCACGTCGATCCCCTCGGAGTTGAGGAAACGGCGGGTCCTGGCGTTGACAAAAATCTCATAACTGTTGATATCTTCGGTTGCCGTCTCGGGCAGCTGCTGCATGACCTCAATGAAGGAACGGGCGATCCCGCTTACGTCCACCGGCGCGCTGTGCAGCGTTTCGCGGTGCGCTTCGGTCAGCGGATTGAGGGGATAAGGGCGGTTTTTGACCAGCGTGGCACGATAGGCCAGATCCGCGATCAGACGGCGCGCCTCGTCTTCAGTCGCCGTCGGCGGAAGCTCGGCGCTTGCGCTTCCCATGAACTTTCCGTCTTCGATGAGCTGATACACTTTCAGATTGATATGCTCGACGCACTTGGCGCGGTTTTGATCCAGCTCATGCCGAATGAAATAGAACTCCCAGCCCTCGGTTTTGACGTCGTTGAGCTCCCAGGCGTGAACGCCGGACTCCTTGAGCAGTTTAACGATCGTATTCAGCATCAGCCCAGCCTCGCTTTCGTCTTGAGATAGGGGCCGCCGTCCGTGACCTTGACCCACTCCTTATAACCCTTGCCGCAGCCGCCGGTGCCGAAGATCTCGCGGTCGCCGGACAGCATCGAGATATTCCCCAACAGATCGGGCACGTAGCCGGTCATGATGATCGGCGCAACGACCTTGCCGGTCAGCTTGCCGTCGATGATCTCACGGCCCATTTTGATGATGCACTGGATGCCCCAGTGCTTCGGATCTTCCATGCCGCTCTCCATGCCTTCCAGCAGGTAGCCCTTCTTCACGGAGGCGATCATCTCTTCAAGCGTACTGTCGCCGGAGTCAAAGATCGTGTTGGTCATACGGGTATAGACCTTGTGCTCAAAGTTTTCGCGCTTACCGTTTCCGGTCGGTTCAACGCCGAGGCGCAGCGCGGCCAGCGCATCGCAGATGCCGGTTTTCAGGATGCCGCGGTCGATCTCGATCACGTCGCCGGCGAGCGTACCCTCGTCGTCGAAGGCATAGCTGGTGACGTTATCCGTACAGAGCGCGCCCTCATGCATGGTAACGAGATCGCTGCCGACGCGCTTATCGACGTATTCCTTGCCGAGCGCACGGTTTTTCACAAACATGTCCATCTCCACGCCGTGACCGAAGGCCTCGTGCGCGATCAGGCCGGACACCTCGGGAGAGGCGATGATCTCGTACTCGCCCGGATCAATGCGGCCGGCGTCCAGCAGCTCGACTGCCGATGCGACGCTCTTTGACATCTTGTCCTGCAGCTGGTCGAAAAGCTCCGGTCCGCAGAGCCCGGACACGCCCTCATAGCCGATCTGATTGCGGCCCTCGCGGCTGACGACAGCCACCGCCGTCCCCTCGCTGTAGACGTAGCTCTGGCACATGTCGCGGTGCTCGGTCAGAAACATCTTGCAGACATGGGTGGACTGGGCGTTTGCCATGCACTCGATCATGAATTCGCTCATGGCCATGCCTGCGTCAGACAGCGCGCCGAGCTTTTCCACCAGAGCCTTCACGTCCGTCGTCTCCGGCAGCTGTTCGGTCTCCTTCTCAACAAAGAGCGTGACCGGCTCGTCGCGGAGGATCGCCGTATCATAGACCTTGCTGCCGGTCGCCGCCAGAACAGCCTGCTGTTCCCGCAGAGCGGCCAGGATCTGTCCGGCAGTCTCTTCGACCTTATTCGGGTCAAACTCATTGAGCGCATATTCGCTGTATTGTCCGTTTTTGTAAACGCGTACGACGATGCCGCGTTCGGTGGTCATCGTCTCGCTGGCCACGCTGCGCGCATGCTGCGAAATCCGCACGACCAAACCGTGGGAGTCGGTGGCGAGGACGCTGACATAGTCATAGTCCCGGCGCAGGATCCGGATCAGCTGCTGCAGTCCGGCTTTGATCCCGCTCAGATAAGGGGAAAACGGTGCTTTCATTGGATTCCTCCTTTGAATATGATTTGACAGGCAGAGTATAGCATATTCTCTTCACTTTCACAACAAAAAAGCCGCGGAAAACCGCGGCTTTATCCACATATCATTTATTCGCTCAGCATAGCTGCGATCTTCTGGTAATAGATCTCCGCGTCCCGGCGGAAGTTTTCCTCGATCTTCTGCGCCTGCTCTTCGCCGGCGCAGACAAAGCTGAGATGGATGAGCTCCCCTTTCCCGTCGCCCATGCTCAGCGTTACCGTGCAGCCGTCCTCCGTCAATTCATGCCGGGCGACGATGCTCGCATCGCGGCGCATCTTTTCCTGCACAGGGGCCAGCAGCCGGGCCGCTTTTTTGCGCACGGAATAGGGCAGACTGCTCTCCACCGCGTCGGCATTGCGCGAGCCCTTTTCGGTCACGGCGTAGCCGCCGTCTTTTTCCTCCACGTTGCCGCCGGTGACCAGCTCACTCAGGCAGTCGGAATAGTCAAAATAGCCGATGCCGTCGTCGCACATGACAAGGCCGCGCAGCGTTTCCGGTTCAACGGTGCCCGGCAGACGCCGCAGCACATAGAGAATCAGGATTTTGATATCCAGTTTTTCGTGAATAAAGCCGAGCTGATCCATAGCCGCGCCTCCTTTTCTGATCTTATTATACCGCGGAGAGGCAAATTTGCAAGGGCAAAATCACACAGGCCGAACTGCGCACATAGACTGTATTGAAGTTTTCGCAAGGAGGTTTTCCCATGCCTGACAGAAGCGCACCCGTCCAGACGGAACAGTCCCGGCAGATCCGGGAAGCCGTCGGCGTGAATACCAGCAAGATCTTCGATACCTGTCTTGACAAGGACTGCGTGGATGAGCTGAGGGTCTATCCCACAGTCACCTCGCAGGGCTATATCGAAAACGCGCTGAATATCCGCCCGCGCTCCGCCGATCTGTTATATGTAGACGTATCCGTCTCCCCCATTTCCTTCAATCGCGGCTATTACACCGTCGACTGCACCTATTTCTACCGCGTCACCGGAGAGACCTTCCCCGCCGGCCAGAGCGTGACCGGGCTTGCCGTGTTCGACAAGCGCGTGATGCTCTTCGGCAGCGTCGGCAGCGTGATGAGCTTCCGCTCCGACGATGCGGCCCCGGCGATCGGCGGCACGGAGCTGCCGCGCGCCGTGGTCGACGCCGTCAACCCCATTGCCCTGCAGATGAACCTGCTGGACGTGACGGATCCCGCCCCGGGCGAGCCGGAGCTGCGCGATATTCCCGCCTTCATCACCGACGCCTTCGACGAGCCGTTGGTGCTGACCGATACGGCGCGGCGCTGGTTTGTTACGCTTGGCCAGTTCAGCATCATCCGCCTGGAGCGTGATACACAGCTGACCGTTCCCGCCTATGAATATCTGATTCCCGACAAAGAATGCCCGGGCAACAACGACGATGACGATCCCTGCACGCTCTTCGGCCGCATCCCCTTCCCGCAGGAAGAGTTCTTCCCGCCGGACATTGTGGAAAACACCGCCAGCTATCGCAGTCTTGTATAAACGAAAACCCGTCCCTTCGGACGGGTTTTTCGTTTATCACAGTTTTGCAGCCGCTTCCTCGTCGGCGTACACCGTAACCTCCAGCGGCAGCTGGAGAAAAGCCGCCGGAACAAAGCTGTCGTCTCGCGCATAGAGCATCCGGAACACGGGATCGGCTTTGTCCTCCCCGCAGGCAATAACAAGAATCTCCTTTGCGCCGAGGATCGTATGGATGCCCATCGTCAATCCGAAATCGGGCACCCGCTCTTCCCCGCCGAACATGATGCTCAGCTCGCGTTTCGTCGCCTTTGTCAGCTTCTGCCGGTGGGTTTGAGAATCAAAGGGCGTGCCCGGCTCGTTGAAGCCGATGCGGCCTCGCTGCCCGATACCGAGGATCGCCAGATCCAGTCCTCCTGCCTCTGCGATCAGCCCGTCATAGCGCTCCGTACAATCGGTGTCAAGAAATATCGAGCGTTCTCCGCTCGGATCGGCTTTATCCAGCAACGCCTCGCACAGCCGCCTGCGGCTGCTGTTCGGATCGTCGGGCGTGATCCCCTCAAATTCCGTCACACCGAAGAAGCGTACCCGTGACAGGTCGAGCCTGCCCTCATCAAGGCGCTGCCGCAGAGCCCTGTACAGCAGCAGGCAGTCGTCGTTTGCTCCAAGGGCAACGACGGCATTCGGGTGGAGATCGATATAGTCGGCGATCTGATCCGCCGCCTGTGTCAGTACGCGGGATCTTTCCCCGGTGATCGTTTTCATGTCCTTGCCTCCCAAGAATCAAGCGGCCAAAACGGGTTACACTAAACATGAGGTGTTGCCCATGGCCATTGTTTTTATCCGTACTCTGATCGTTTATGCCGCGCTGCTGCTGACGATGCGTCTGCTCGGCAAGCGGCAGCTCGGAGAAATGGAGCTGTCGGAATTTGTCGTCGCGGCGCTGATCGCCGATCTCGCCGCCCATCCCCTGCAGGATATCGGCATCCCGATGATGAACGGTCTAATCCCGATCATAACGCTTTTTTGCTGCGAGGTGCTGATCGCCGGGTTCAGCATGAAGCATATCCGTCTGCGAACGCTGCTGTTCGGAAAGCCCAGTATCCTGATCTCGCACGGGAAGATCAATCAGCGTGAGCTGTGGAAAAACCGTTTCACGCTCGATGAGCTGATGCAGGAGATGCGCTCGCAGGGTGCGATGGACATCAGCAAGGTGGAATACGCCATTCTGGAAACGGACGGGCGGCTGAACGTGATGCTTTATCCATCCGAAATGCCTGCAACAGCGGCGCTGCTGAAGCTGCCGGTGCCCGATGAGGGCTATCCCGTGATCCTCATCAGCGACGGCCGGATCCTCGAGGATAACCTCCGGCGCTGTGGAAAAGACCGGGCCTGGCTGGAAAAGCAGCTCAAAGACTATAGCGTGAAAAATGCCGGCGAAGTTTTTCTGATGATGCTCAACGGCGCCGGTCAGATCTATTTTGCCGGAAAGGAGGATCTTCGTGAAGCGTGAAGGGATCGCGGGCGCATTGCTCATGCTGCTTTTTCTGGCGGCGCTTGTCAACATCGCCTGCCTGGACAGACTGATCAGCCGCATTGAAGCGGAAGTCGACCGTGCACAGGCTCTTGCAGAGCACGGTGAGTTTTCAGCGGCGGAAGATGCGCTGGACGCGGCCATCGTCCACTGGATAGCCGCCAATTCCTATACGCACATCTTCATCCGGCATCCGGAGATCGACTCGACCAGCGACGCATTTTATGAATGCAAGCAGCTTTTGGCTGAGGAAAATGCCGATGGTTTCCCGTCGGCATTTGAAAAACTGAACTATCATTTGAACAGCATCGACGAGATGGAGCATATCCGTCTCGGCAGCGTGCTGTAAATCATTTATCACTGAGGAGCTTGGTAAGTTCTTCCATGAAGGTGTTGATATCCTTGAAGCTGCGATAAACCGAAGCAAAACGTACGTAAGCCACTTCGTCCACGTCGCGGATATGGCTCATGACCATTTCGCCGATCTCCTGCGTGCTGACTTCACGCTCCAGATGGCTCTGCAGCTCCTGCTCGATGTCATCGGCGATCGCCTCCAGCTGCGCCAGGGTCACCGGGCGCTTTTCGCAGGCGCGGACCATCCCGTTGATGAGCTTGACGCGGTCAAAGGACTGGCGGCTGCCGTCGCGTTTGATAACGACAAGAGGCATCCGCTCAATGATCTCATAGGTGGTAAAGCGCTTTTTGCAGGCCAGGCATTCGCGGCGGCGGCGAATGGTCGCGCCTTCCTCAGCCGGGCGGGAGTCGATAACCTTGCTTTCGGAATAGGAGCAAAACGGGCACTTCATGAAAAATCTCTCCAATATCTTTAGATAATGATTATATGTTGGCGAAAAGCTCAAAAGCTTTTCGCCGCGCCGATTTGCGGCGCGGCAAAACAGCATTGCTGTTTTGCCATATACTCATTGCAATGAGCATCGGGCGAATGAT
>CAMNOV010000051.1 GCA_946547105.1 uncultured Clostridia bacterium
AGGCCGGTGCGACCGACAGCATCACGCTGACGGGCGGCTGCGCGAAGAACGACGGCCTGAAGGAAGCGATCGAGCACGTGCTGAAGCTGAAGGTCATCAACCTGAAGACCGACCCGCAGCTGATGGGCGCGCTGGGCGCTGCCGAGTATGCCCGCCAGAAGGGCCTCGCCAAGAAATAAATCCTGAGTCAAACCAGCCCACGTTATTGTGGGCTGGTTTTGCAAAAAATCCAAGGAGGAGGAATACAAATGGGTAAATTCGTGATGAAAGCCGTCAAGACGGGCGTGAAATTCGTTCTCAAGGCGACCAACGGCCAGGTCATCCTGGACAGCGAGGTATACAGCGGCGAGGCCGCCTGCCTCAACGGGATCGACAGCGTGCGCCGCTGCTGCGGCGGCGGGATCGAGGATCAGACCGTGGAGAACTTCGAGGTGCTGACGCACCCCAAGTATGAAGTCTACCTCGACAAGGCCGGGGAATACCGCTTCCGTCTGAAGGCGAAAAACGGCCAGATCATTGGCGTCAGCGAGGGCTATAAGGCGCTCGACAGCTGCCTCAACGGCATTGAATCGGTCAAGGCCAACGCGCCCGAGGCCGAGCTGGTCCGCGAGGATCTGGAGCCGGCGGAATAAGTCCTCCGAACAGGAAAACGGTCAGGATCAAACGATCCTGACCGTATTTTTTATTGATGGGAGAGGAGAGGCTCAGCCGCCCATGTCGCGCAGGATGTCCCAGTAGTTGCCCACCGTGTAGTTGGCGCCCTCGTAGGTGCCGCTGATGATGGACATGGCCCGCTCCCAGGCCTTGCCGCCCTCCACATAGGGCGTGGGCTGGTAGTTGTTGAGCGTGTTTGCGCCGGGCACGCCGTTTTCGGGGTCCAGGGCGCTGCTGATGGAGCAGGGGATGAAGCTGTAGCTGTCCAGCGTCACCTTGCTGCCGCGGCGGCAGAGGGTGATCTTGCCGATGCCGGTGTCGTAGGAGGCGGGGTCCTTGCCGTTGCCGGGGTTGGTGTGGCCGCCGAAGATCCAGTTGCCGAGGCCGTAGAAGATGATGCCATCGCCGTAGAGCTCGGCCGGCTGCAGGCGGTGGGCGTGGGTGCAGTAGACGCTGCCGAAGCCCGCGTCGATGGCGTAGCGGCAGAGCTCGACCTGCACGTCGGTGGTCTCGTAGTTGCCCTCAGTGCCCATGTGCAGGCAGGCGATGGTGTATTCCGCGCCCATCTCGTCCAGCTTCTTCACGGCCGCGTCGATCCAGTCCTTGCTCTCCGCCACGAGCTTTTCCTGCGCGGAGGCGGACAGCAGCGAGAAGGCGTTGCCGGTCAGACCGTTATACATGCAGAACAGGCCGATCTTCAGCCCGCCCTCGTTCTGGTAGAGATAGCATTCGTTTTCCCCGGCGTAGCGGACGCCCACGGCGTCCAGCGCGTCGGTGGTGTCCCGATAGGCGCCCTCACCGAAATCGAGGGTGTGGTTATTGGCCAGCGTGACGAACTCCACGCTGCCGGAACTGAGGATCTTCGCGTAGTCCGCCTTGCCCAGGAAGGAAAACTGCTCGATGGAGCTGTATTTCTTGTCCGAGAGGGAGCATTCGAGGTTGGCGATCGTCAGATAGTCGTCGTTGAGGAACTGCACGGTGTTGGCGAAGGGATAGTCGGTATTATCGCCAACGGTGCGCTGGAAGCCGATGCCCCAGTCGCGCTTGTCGGGGGAAGCGGAGAGCGTGCAGTCGCCGACCATGGAGACGGTGAAGTATTCCGGTTCCGCGTCAACGTCGATCCCGGGATCCTCGCTCTCTGCCGGTTCCGTTCCCGGCGCGGGCTCCTGTCCGGGCTCGGCCGTCACGGAGGCCGTGGCCGAAGGCGCTATTGTGGTCTGCGGCGCAGAGGGCACGGGCTGCGGCACAGAGCCGAGACGCACCCAGAGCAAGAGGGCGAGCGCAAAAACCAATACGACTATGATCAAGGTCTTTACCAGTTTCATCTGTTATGCATACCTGCCTTTTCGTCTGTAACAGATGAAGAATAACAGAAAGCGCGCATTTGCGCAAGAGCGAAGGGCCTTTTTCTTTCTTAATTTGCGCAGAACAAGTCAAGACAGACACCCGCGGAACAAATTTTGAAATCCCAGTAAAAAACTATAATGATCATCGGAAGGCGAAATCAATCGAGGATTCGATTGATTTCGCTGCCAAACGACAAGTTTGGAAGCGAATGATTTTGAAGAATCATTCGCCCGATGCTCATTGCAATGAGTATATGGCAAAACAGCAATGCTGCTTTGCCGCGCCGCAAATCGGCGCGGCGAAAAGCTTTTGAGCTTTTCGCCATCATATAATCATTATGAAAAAAGTCTTGACAAAAGAAATTCTATCTGTTATACTGCAGACAGTTAGAGATAACTAACTGATCAGATGTAACCCCCCAAACAAAACCCTCTCTTACACTTCTCACTCTCACAATTATTCTCTCCCCCCTGAAACCTGCTGTCCGTGCTGCATCACGGGCAGCAGGTTTTTCTTTCCCGGCGTTCTCTGCTTTTTGCTCTATACAAAAGGAAACGGAATTGGTATAATATGAAGGATGGGAGAAATCCCACCAATAATCGTCTGCTTTGCGCAGAGAAGTGAGGGAAACATGTCCAATACGGCAAAAGACATCATGAAACTGATCGAGGAGCAGGACGTGCAGATGGTCGACTTCAAAATCGTCGACATCGACGGCCAGTTCCGCCATGTGACGATCCCCGCCAAAAACTTCAACGAGGACACCATGGTCAACGGCATCGGCTTTGACGCCTCCAACTACGGCTATGCCGTGGTGGAAAAAAGCGATATGGTCTATATCCCCGACCTGGACACCGCGAGCATCGATCCCTTCTGCAGCATCAAGACCCTGTCGATGATCGGCAACGCCATGATCATCGACTACCCGCACAATCGTCCGCTCAAACAGTATCCACGCAATATCGTCCACGCCGCCGAGCAGTACCTGAAGGACAGCGGCATCGCCGACACGATGCTGATCCTGCCCGAATTTGAATTCTACCTCTTCAACGAGGTCGGCTGGAAGGTCGACCACAACGCCATCGGCGTGGAGATCGACGCCGAGCAGGCCCACTGGAACAGCGACAGCGAGGGCAGCGGCTGCGTCGTGCCGATGCAGAAGCACTATCACGTGGCCAAGCCTCTCGACCGCACCTACGAGTGCCGCAGCGAAATGTGCCTGGAGATCGAAAAGGCGGGCATCCCCGTCAAGTACCACCATCCCGAGGTGGGCGGCGCCGGCCAGTTCGAGATCGAGCCGCTGCTGGGCCAGATGTCCAAAATGGCCGACGGCAGCATGAACATCAAGTATATCATCCACAATGTAGCCCGCAAATACGGCCTGAGCGCGACCTTGATGCCGAAGCCGGTCTACGGCGAGGCGGGCAGCGGCATGCACGTGCATATGCTGCTTCTGAAGGACGGCGAGCCGGTCTTCTCCGACGACAACGGCTACTCGCATCTGAGCAAAGAGGCCCACTGGTTCATGGGCGGCCTCCTGAAGCACATCGCCTCCCTCTGCGCGCTCACCAATCCCTCCACCAACTCCTTCAAGCGCCTGGTGCCCGGCTTTGAAGCGCCCGTCACCGTCGGCTACGCAACGAGCAACCGCAGCGCCGTCATCCGCATCCCGGCCTACGCCAAGAGCCCGAAGATGCGCCGCTTTGAGCTGCGCAACCCCGACGCCACCTGCAACCCCTATTTCTGCTACGCCGCCATCCTGATGGCCGGTATCGACGGCATCAAGAATCAGATCGACCCGCACGAAAACGGCTGGGGCCCCTACGACATGAACCTCTTTGAGCTGCCCGCCGAGGAAAAGGCAAAGCTCCAGCAGCTGCCCACCTCCCTGGAGCAGGCGCTGGACGCGCTGGAACAGGATCACGATTACCTCACCGCCGGCGGCGTCTTCCCCGAGGAGCTGCTGTGCAGCTTCATCAAGCGCAAGCGCGCCGAATGCCTGGAGCTGTCTCAGATCCCGCATCCGGCGGAGTTCGCCCGGTACTACAACCTGTAAGCAACAGCATCGCAGAACACGCGGAAAGCTCCGCGTGTTCTGCTTTTTCCGGAGGGACGGCTTGCGCCGGACGGCGGCAGGGGGTATAATGAAGCAATCAATCGGCCGCCCGCATGGCGCTGCGGCGAAAGGATCAACGAAACCGATGAAAGAGACAGAGAAACGCGGACAGAAAAAACGGACGGGGCGCGGCGCGGGCGGATGGATCGCCGGCTGTACGGCGCTGCTGGCGCTGGGCCTTGTGCTGATCCTGATCGGTCAGTGGCGCATGGAAGAGCCCGAACAGGCCGAGCGCCCCGCGGAGGCGCCGCCGGAGACGGCCGCCGCCGAGCTGCAGCGGGAATACAGCGTGAGCTTCCGGCTGGGGGAGGAGACGCTGCAGAGCTTTCTCCTGCCCGCCGGAGAGAGCGTGCCCGCCTATGACCCGGAGCTGCCGGGGCTGAAGCTGGAGGGCTGGCTGGATGAGGCGGGGCCCGCCGATCCATGGGCCGGGCCCGTGAGCGGCGACCGCGTGTTTACGGCCGCGGTCACGCCGACGCTGCTCCGGCACGTGAGCTTCCTTTTTGCGGATGAGAACGGGCTGCTGCGGCCGGACGAAGCGATGGACGAGGCGGCGCTGAACGCCGCGGCGGAAGCGCTGCTGCCGGAGGGCTCGGCAGAGGAGACGGCGCTGCTGCGGCAGCAGCTCGATGAGATCGGCCGCGTATCCGCCAGCCGCCGGGACTTTGCCCGGCGCATTGCCGGGATCAACGGCTGGACGGCGGATGAGCGCCTGCGCCCGGCGGAGGGCGCGATCGCGCCGGCGGATCTGGATCCGAAGGACGCGGATTTCGCGCTGCTGCTGGAGGCCTCGGTGCCGCATACGGCGGACGAGAGCGGAAAACTATGGACGGAAGCGCCGCTGCAGACGGCCATGGAACCGGGGATGCTGCTGCGCGGCACGGAGCTGTACTGCGTGGGCGAGGACGGCTTCCTGCTGCGCGATGAGGACGTAGGCCCGCTGCACTTCGGGCCGGACGGACGCTTTACGTCCGGGGACGCGGAGCTGGACGGCTACGTGACCGAGTGCCTTGGCGCGCTGCAGGAGGAATTTCCGGAGGACGCGGCGGACCGCTTTGCCATGCTGCGGCACTGCTACGACTATGTGCGCGACAGCTACGTCTACCTCGGCCGCGGCCACAAGATGGAAGAGGGCGTGGACTGGAGCATCGAGGACGCCAAGATCATGTTCTCCAGCGGCAAGGGCAACTGCTACAACTACGCCGCCGTCTTCCGCGCGCTGGCCCGCCGCCTGGGCTATCCGGCCAACACGGTCCTCCGCTCGCTGGATACGCCGGACAACGAGCACGCCTGGACGGATCTTGTGATCCGCGGCATCCCCTATGTGTTCGATCCGCAGCTGGAGAAGCATTTCGGCAACGACCGATGGATGCTGCGCTATGAGGACGCGAAGAAATACGGCTACACCCGGCCGGACCCGGCGGTGTTCCTGGGCTATGAGGCCTATACCGAGATGGAGTATCACCAGCCGCCCGAGCAGGAGGGCGAGGTGATCGAGGTCGAAGGAGAGGGCGACGAGACCTATCTGATCTATCTGCCCTACGGCTATGACCCCGACAAGCAGTACCGCGTGCTGATCTATCTCAACGGGGCCGACGGGGATCCCTTCAAGATGCTGGGGAGCGATTACCGCTACAGCCATGGCAACGTCTGGTTCGGCTGCGCGGTGAACACCAAGTACTATATCGACTATCTGATCCAGGAGGGCTACTGCGATCCGCTGATCGTGGTGTCCACGAACGAGACGATCGCCGAGTGGATCGGCGATCGCTATCTGCGGCTGATCCAGTACACGGTGGATCATTATTCCACCTATGCAAACAGCTCGGAGATCGAGGACCTGGTCGCGGCGCGCGATTATTTCGCCATCGCCGGGCCGTCCAACGCCTCGCAGTCCATCTGCCTGGCGATCCAGACCATGCCGGACATCTTTGCCTATTACGGCCTGTTTTCCGGGATGTACCGGCCGGAGGAGACCCTGGCCGCCTTCCGGGAGAAAGGGCCGATCCGCTTTCTGATGATGGCGGCGGGCGAGCAGGACTATCAGTGGCCGGTGATGACGGAGACTTATGAAGTCTGGTCCCAGCTCGACAATGTGCAGGATTCCTGCCTGATGATCGTGCCCGGGGCCGACCACGACTGGGTGGCCTTTGACGCGGCCATCCGCCACATGCTGTTCTATTTCTCCCCGAAAACGAAGTGAAACAATACAAAAAGGCCGCCGGATCCCTGGATCCGGCGGCCTTTTGCCGTTTGATCACTCGCAGTCGTAGATCGTTTCGGTGCCGTCCGCCTGCACGAGCGTATAGACGGTGAAGCCGTCATAGACCAGCTGGCCGTCCTGGCCGCCTTCGACCAGGCAGCTGGAGGAATAGTCGCGGCTGAGCGGCTCGCCCAGCAGCTCGATCAGATCCTCCACGGGCTGGCCCTTCATTTCCAGCACGCGGGCCACAATTTCGGCCGTGTCAGAGGTCTCGCTCTGCGCGGGGGCGGCGGTCTCTTCCAGGTCCTGCTCGGGCTCGTCGGCCGGCGCGCTCTGGGAGGCACCGGGCAGCACCGAGGTGATGACGGGGGCCTCTTCCTCCGCGGTCTGCGCTTCGGTGGCGGCGCCGGAGCCGCAGGCGGCCAGCGCCAGAAGCAGAGCCAGGCTCAGGATCAGGGCAAATGTTTTTTTCATAGGAATGGAACCTCCTGGTTGGCGTGGCCCTTCAGGCCGCCGGGCTGCCCGCCAGGGACAGCAGCGCGCCGCCCTCACGGAAAAGCACCCGGATCGGGCCGGCGGCCGCTTCCTCCGGCAGACAGAGGGAGAAGCCCTCCGCGCCGGGCAGCGCCTCATACAGGCCGAGCACGGTGTCGATATAGATGGGAGAATCATCGTCCGGCACAAGGCCGCCGAAGTCTCCGCGCAGAAGAGTATACCCCTCCGGGCCGCCTTTGGCAAGCACAAATTCTGCCTGGCCGTCCCGCGGCTGCGCGCTGTTCGCGATCCCGGCGTCCCGCAGAGGCGCGGGCATCGTCGGCGTATAGCTGAGCAGGTAGCGGAGATTGCGCTCGACCAGCTCGATCACCAGTGCGCCGCCCGGCCGGAGGGCGGTCGGGTCATAGTCGTTTTTCCGGGAGAAGAAGGCCTCGCTGGTAGACTCGGCCAGATAGGGATAGAGCGAGCGGCCGAAGGAATCGCGGTACATCAGAAGCGTCCCTTCGCCCGAGGGGGATTGGGTGCTGATGCTGATGCTGTCCGGATTCGTGCTGCTGGCCTCGAAGGTGAAGCCTGGCGCGTAGACCTGGTCGGGCTCGGTCTCCGTGCCGGTGGGGTAGAGCATCTCATACAGGTCGCCCAGGTGGGTGCCGTCAACGAAGGGCCCGGAGAAATACGCGCTTTCGCGGTCCAGCGCGCGCAGGATCGCGTCGGCGGCGAGCGCCGCACCGCGCGAGGTCCAGTGGCTGTCGGTGTTGAAATAGAGGCGCTCCGGATCGGCGGCGCGAAAGACCGCGTGCAGGTCGAGATGGGAAACGCCCATCTCCTCAAGCTTCCGGTACAGGGCCTCGGTGTTCGTCGGGCCGTCCGCGACCGCCAGCGTGGGCATGCCCTCCGGGTAGAGCTGGTTTTTGTTCGGTGCGACCGTGAAGAGGAACTGTCCGCCCTGCGCCTCGGCGTACTCCTGCAGGAGCCACAGCCTGCGCGCCGCGCACCAGAGCTCGCGCTCCGTCATCGGGTCGGCGCGGGTGTAATCGGGCACCGTCGGCGTGTAATAGAGAAGGCCGAAGCGCCCGAGGATCACCTGGTCGGTGACGGAAGAGCGCAGCAGCCCGGCGTTGAGACGCGCCCAGAGCGTGACGGCCTCCTGCCGCAGGGAAAAGCGGTCGTTGACGTAGCGGGAGAGATCTTCGAGCCAGGCGCCGTTAAGCTGTCCGTCGCCTTTGAGCAGCACGGGCTTCGGCGCGAGCACCTGGTTGGCCGCTGCGCCCGAGCCGCCTGTGATCAGAAGCCCCAGAGAGGGAATCAGGCACAGCACGAGAAAAATCGCGGCAAAAAGGAGGGAGAGAATCCGTTTCATAGCTGCACCTCCTTAAAACTGCTGATAGATGAAGGGCGAGTAGGCCCCGCCGGCCATCGCAAGTACACAGACGACGAGACCGAGCAGCGCGAGAGCGTTGGCAAGCCCCTCCAGCGCCGGGGAATCCGCGCCGAGCCGCGCCGCGGCCGCCCGG
The DNA here is from genome assembly GCA_946547105.1 of uncultured Clostridia bacterium. Taxonomy (GTDB): domain Bacteria; phylum Bacillota; class Clostridia; order Oscillospirales; family Oscillospiraceae; genus Limivicinus. The sequence goes on from CAMNOV010000051.1 coordinate 8,330, forward strand.
CGCAGCCGGGGAGCGAGGGGCATGGCGAAGACGACGCCCAGCAGCAAAAACAGGCAGCGGGCCGGGGTGAGCAGCGGCATCACCGCCGCGACGGCCGCGACCGGCGCTGCGCTGAAGCGGAAGAGCTGCCCAATCAGCTGCAGGCCCTGCGAAACGGAGGCCGCGCGGAACATCATGAAGCCGGTGAGGAAGATCAGCAGCGCATACACGTGCAGCAGGAGCTTCCGGACGGGGGATCTGTTTTCAGACTTGAAAACGCCGGGGATGAGCCCCTCCAGCACCACGAACAGGCCGTTCCACAGGCCCCAGAGGATGAAGGTCCAGCCCGCGCCGTGCCAGATGCCGGTGGCGAGGAAGACGATCAGACGGTTGCGCAGCGTGGTCCATTGGCCGCGGCGGCTGCCGCCCAGGGGGATGTACAGGTAATCGACGAACCAGCGGTTGAGCGAGATATGCCAGCGCCGCCAGAATTCCGTGACGCTCGAGGATACGTAAGGATGGTCGAAGTTTTCCGGGAAGCGGAAGCCGAACAGCAGCCCAAGGCCGATGGCCATGTCGCTGTAGCCGGAGAAATCGTAATAGATCTGCAGGCAGTAGCATATGCCGCCCAGCCAGGCAAAGCCCGTGCCGACGGCGCCGGGCGCCAGCGCATAGACCGCGTTGGCGATGGCGGCGGCGCTCTCCGCGAGAAGGAGCTTTTTCAGCAGGCCGCGCACGAAGCGGCGCAGACCCGCCGCCGTGTCGGACAGGGATTCCTGCCGCTGCGTCAGCTGATCCCGGCCGTCCTTCCATTTGACGATCGGACCGGCGATCAGCCGGGGGAAGAAGGCGAGATACAGCAGCAGCCGGTCAGGCCGCTTCTCGGCGAGGGATGCGTCGCGATACGTGTCGACCAGGTAGGAGATGGCGTGGAAGGTGAAAAAGGAGATGCCCAGCGGCAGCGGCAGCGCCGACGGGAGCGCCGGCAGACGCAGCAGCTCGAGGAAAAAGGCGAGGTATTTATAGGTGCACAGCAGGGCCAGGTTGCCCGCAACGCCGAGCGCGAGCCAGAGCCGGCGCCCTTGGCCCGGACGGGCCAGCAGCAGGCCGAAGCCGTAGCTCCACACCGCGGCCGCCAGCAGCACCGGCAGCTGGGAAAGGCCGCCGAAAGCATAAAACAGCAGGCTCAGCAGACACAGCAGGATATTTTTCGCTCCCCGGCCAGGAACGATCCGGTACAGGATCAGCGCGGCGGGGAGGAACATGAAAAGAAACGAGGCGCTGTTAAAAACCATGGGAAGTCCCATCCTTTTCCCCAAGTAACGTACTTTTTATTATACTGTATGGAGGAAATGATTGCAAGAAAAACCGCCGCAGACCGGGTCTGCGGCGGTTTGCCTGTTCAAAATCAGTTTTCGGCGGCCCGTGCGGAGGAATCCTTTTTCAGACGCATGTTCTTCGGCAGCGCCAGGCCCGGGATGAAGCGGTCCCAGCCGGTGAAGGTCAGCAGCAGGAGAGAGCCGACAAAGAGGAAGCCCAGATAGTTGCGGCTGATGATCTGCATGGGCGTGATGGGCGAGTCGAACATCGGATAGACGGCGTTGACCACGGTGGCGAAGAAGACGGGGAAGCAGTGCCAGGGGATCAGCTGCGAGCCGTAGATGCCCATGGAGGAGGTGAAGGTCGCCAGCCGCAGGCGGAGCTTGTAGTCGTCGGCCTCGCTGTCCGTTTCGATATTCTTTTCCACCAGGTTTCGGACGATTGGGCTGATCGTGGCCACCTGCGCGGCCTCGTCCGCGAGCGCGGCGTTGCCGACCAGGCAGATCACGCCGCACCAGCCCATCAGGCCGTGAGCCGTTTTTGACATCCGGACCACGCCGCGGGAGAGCGGGTCGAAGGCGTTCATCGCATTCATCACGCCGCCGAAGGCAGCGACCCAGATCATCATGACGATGACCGACTCGCCGGCGCTCTGGAAGCTCGGCAGCAGCAGGACGGTCAGCCACTTGTGCAGGGTGATCGTTCCGGCGAAGAGGCCGAGGATCAGAGAAGAGACCATGCCCGCGCCGAGGCAGATCATCGTGTGCAAGCCGAAAAAGCTCAGCACGATGACCACCAGCATCGGGACGACCATGTAATAGGGCACACCGTGATTGACCTGCTCCAGCAGCTCCACGGCGGAGGCGCGCTCCTGCTCGAGCGCGGCGATCGCCTCGGGCGGGATCTGGTTGATGGCCTCCTGGAAATTGCCCTGCTCGTTGGGCAGATGCTGGCCCGCCAGGAAGAAGATCACCAGCGCGATCACCAGGCAGCCGACCGACCAGACCAGCTGGTGCTTGATGCGGTCGATGATCTTGACCTCCTGCAGGCCGCAGCTGAGCACCGTGACGTCGGAGATCATGCCGATGTTGTCGCCGAAGCAGGAGCCGCCGGCGATGGCGCAGATCGTCAAAATCGCGTCGCCGCCGACGAGGTGGTTGAGCCACAGGAAGATCGGCGCGCAGGCGGCGAAGGTGCCCCAGCTCGAGCCGGTGCCGATGGACAGCACGCAGGTCACAAGGATCGCGATCGGCGCGACCGTTCGGGCCGTCACGCCGAGCTTCAGGGCGATCAGGATCACCGCGGCGCCGACGCCGGTGGCCATGAAGCACTCGGCCACACCGTAGGCGAACATCAGGATGAAAAAGATCAGCACGATCTTTCGCGTCGCGGCGACGCCCTGCTCAAAGGCATGCTCAAAATTTGTGCCGTAGAGGATCATATAGACGGCGACGGCCGTAAAGGTGGCGATCGGCGCCGCGATCAGCAGGTCGAGCTTGAAGGCGATGACCAGAATAGCGAAAACGACCAGAGGAATGAACTTGATCACAGAGACAAGAGCGCTGTTCTTCTGATTTTTCACGGCTGAATCCTCGTTTCAATTACGTTCGGAGAACATAGAAATATTACTATAGTTTTCCAGATAATTCAAGAGTGCCGCAGGCCTCACTTGCCGTCGGGAAAGCTGGTGAAGCAGTCGTGCTCCTGGGCGGGCAGGCCCTGCGCGTCCTTCGCGGCGGCGATCGCCTTGATGAGAAAGGCCATGTTGCGGGCGAGGTTTCGCATGGTCTGCAGGCCCTCCAGATCCTTTTCCACATCCGCGGCCGAGAAGCCGTGCACCTGGTTCCAGTAAGTGCTCGAGGCCACGGGCATGCCGGAGATGGTGAAGTACTTGTTCAGCACGTCGAAGGAGGCGGTGTTGCCGCCGCGGCGGCAGCTGACGACGGCGGCGCCGATTTTCATGTGCTTGGAAAACGGGGTGCTGTAGAACAGGCGGTCCATAAAGGCCAGGGCCGCGCCGTTGGGCGAGCCGTAGTAGACCGGACTGCCGATGACGAGGCCGTCCGCCTCTTCCAGAAGCCTGGCCGCCTCGTTGACCTTGTCGTCAAAGACGCAGCGGCCGTTTTTGTGGCAATAGCCGCAGGAGATGCAGCCGCGCACGTCTCCGTTTCCGATCTGCAGCAGCGTCGTCCCGACGCCTTCCTCGTTCAGCGTGCGGATCATTTCCTCCAGCGCGCGGGCGGTGCAGCCCTTCGCGTGGGGGCTGCCGTTGAGCAGCAGGACTTTGTAAGCCATGGGATATTCTCCTTATCTTTGATTTATTGTTGGACGAAAGTTTCGATCTCCTGTTCCAGCAGACGAAAGACCAGCGCAACCAGATATCCGTCGGCGATCGCGTGGTTCAGCCGGACGCTGACCGGCATCATCAGGCGGCCGTTTTCCTCGCGGTAGCGGCCCCAGTTGACGATCGGCATGAAGTACAGATAGCCGTCCGGCAGCTCGACGTGCAGCGAATCGTAGGACAGCCAGGGGATGCAGGAGGCGTCGAACCAGTTCGGGTGAGCGGCCATGTCCAGACCGTAGTCCCGCGTCTGCTTGGCCCGCTCCAGATCCTTCAGCGCGCGGGCGTAAAAGGTCTCGTAATCCTCGCAGTATTCCGTGTAGACGGGCGTGCAGGTCTCCGTATCCTCGTGAAAGACGTACTGCGTGGGATGGATCATATCGTAGCAGATCAGCTCCTCCGTCTGCCAGAGCCAGCCCATCCGGTAATCCTCCCGGGAATTGAGGACCTTGGAGAGCAGGTACAGGAAATTCAGATAGAATTTCGTGCGCGTCCGTTCGGAATAGCTGACGAGCGCCGTGACGTCGATGCGCGCCGTCATGGAGGTCGAGCATTTGCAGTCCTCCGTGAAGTGGCGGAAGACGCCTTTGCGGTAATAGCTGTTTTGATCGATCACCCGGTAGCCCATGATGCAGTCCCCCGAAGCGTGTTCCGGCAGTGCGGATTGATATTTGAATTATAGCATAATCGGCCTGTGCGGGCAACAGAGAAAGCTCCTCCGCCGCAGGGCGGGGGGCTTACGGCTCCTGTGCGGCGACCCAGCAGAAGGCCCTGGCGGTGCGCAGCTCGGAATCCCGGAAATGATTGCCGGGGTTCCATTCCAGCGTGACGCGGTGATCGGCCTGCAGCAGGGCGAATTGTTCCCGGATGCAGTCGCCGACGCGGGCCATGACCGGGTTCTTCGCCCGCTCCTCCCGGTCGCCGAGGCTGAGATAGACGCGCCCGGCCAGAATCGGATGGGCCCTCGCATAGTCGATCCAGCCGGGAAACCACACCGAGGGCGAGGCCGCCGCCACGCCGGAAAAGGCGTCTGTCCGCGTCGCCGCCCAGAGGGCGAAGAGGCCGGCCAGCGAATAGCCGCCGAGGCAGAGCGCGGGATCGGCGGACGCAAGATGCATGCGCAGCGCCGGGAGAAGGCGGTCGGTGACGAAGGCGAGCGTTTCCGCTGCGCCGCCGTCGAAGGGAATTTTGCCGAAGACCGGCGGCGCTTCCCAGGGACTGAGCTCCCGGTTCCAGTCCTTCACCTCAAAGACCGCCAGCGCAAAGGGCAGCGCGCAGCCGCGCATGGCGTCAAGCTGCCGGTCGAGAAGCTCGGCGTCGTGCGCGTCCACCGGCTGCAGAAAGAGGATGCGCGGCGCTTCGTCGGCATACAGCCGCACTCTGCGGCCGTCCAGGTCAAAGCTCGTTTTGTTCATCGCCGGCCTCCAAAAAAAACGATCGTATGAGAGAATTATACCCCGCGCGGCCTTTGATGGCAAGAAAGAAAGCTCCTCTGCCCGCAGGGGCAAAGGAGCTTTCTTTGATTGTCGGTCTTGGCGCAGGCGCGGCCGATCAGCCCTCGATGAGCGAGAGGGTGTGCATCATATAGGCGAAGCGTCTGCCGACGCCTTCGGCGCTCTCGAGCGAGCAGTGTTCTGTGGCAACGATGCAGCCGTCGCCCGCGGGGATGACGTATACCGTCTGCAGATGCTCGGGTATGGTGCCGCCGCCCTTGACCTCGGAAGTGCTGATGTAGATGCAGCGGCCCGCGTGCTCCAGCATGTAGGAATCGTCCCGGTAGAGTTCGTACTCTTCCGAAAGCGCCTCGCTGATCGCACCGGCTGCAAATTCGGCGCTCTCCGGGCTGTAGTTCAGCTCAAGATAGTTTTCAGGGTTCGCGGGATCGTCCCAGACCAGAGTGAAGCGTTCGCGATCGTCTTCGCTGCTGCGGGTGAAGGATTCATAGTCGTAGTCCATCTCAAAGCCGAGCGCCTCGTTCCGGATGTGC
>CAMNOV010000052.1 GCA_946547105.1 uncultured Clostridia bacterium
ACGACCTTCTGAGCAACACCCTTCTTGCCGTCGAGCATAACACCGTTGATGAGCTTGGTCACCAGAACGCTGTTATAAACAGGATCGGGCAAGATTTCTCTTTTGGGAACATTACCTCTTCTGGGCACGTTGCTTCCCTCCTTCATTAAAAAATGGAATCACAGGTACTCGAACATATTCAAATGTCCGTTGCGCCCCGAGGTTTATCCACACATGAAAGATGTATATAGATAAACGGCAGGGCAGATTGCCGCGTAAGTCGTGATTACTTCTTCTTCGCAGCCTTGGGTCTCTTCGCACCGTACTTGGAACGGGCCTGCATACGACCGTTGACGCCCTGAGCGTCCAGCGTGCCGCGGATGATGTGGTAACGGACACCAGGAAGGTCCTTCACACGGCCGCCGCGGATCATAACCACAGAGTGCTCCTGCAGGTTGTGGCCGACACCGGGGATGTATGCGGTGACTTCGTAACCGTTGGTCAGACGGACACGGGCGATCTTACGCAGAGCGGAGTTCGGCTTCTTCGGGGTGGACGTACGTACCGCCGTGCAGACGCCTCTCTTCTGGGGGGAGCTCAGATCGGTCTCCTTGTTCTTCAGGGTGTTCATTCCCTTCTGCAGCGCGGGAGACGTGGACTTGTAGCTGACCTGCTCTCTGCCTTTCCTTACCAGCTGGTTAAAAGTGGGCATTGTTTTCCTCCTTTCTTTCGTCATTGTATCTATAAAAAAGCCGCATAATCGCTGCTTTTTTATTGAATTTTGGCATAAGCCGCACATTTGGGCGCAGTTATGCCCCGCAACTATTGGATAATAGCATGATTCACAAAAATAGTCAATGATTTTTGTGGATAAAATTGAAAATTCCCTTCTGCTTCAGGCCTTGAACAGCAGCTTCGCGATCAGCGCCAGCAGCAGGAGATGCGCCGGGTAAAAGATATAGAAAAAGTACTTGCTCTGGCGGCCGCGCTGCCCGTTATACAGGTGGAACAGCGGAAAGGCCAGCACGCCGAACAGCTCGATCCAGTGCGAGCCGAAAGGGATCATCGCGGCCAGCACCCCGCCGGCGACCAGGTCGCGCACCCAGGGCTTGTCGCGCAGCAGGACCATCACCAGGATCAGCGCCACGCCCATCGCGTCATAGTCCGTCTTGAGATAGTAGGCCGCCGCGCCGAGCGCGATCGCGCAGCCAATGGCCGCGATCCCCCGCCAGGGCAAGCAGTCCGGCGCGTTGCCCTGCGTCAGCTCGTCCCAGAGCATCGCAGCCAACAGCCCGAGAGAGAGCGTGAAAAAGACGTTCTGGTGCCCCAGATCCACCCAGCCGCTCCAGAAGGCCCGGTCGAAGGGCAGCTCGGAGATCAGCGCGAAGATAAACAGGCGCAGCAGGTATTTCCAGCGGCTGCGCGTATGGACGAAGCCCTCGGCCAGCAGGAAGCAGAACAGCGGGAAGCCCAGACGGCCGATGCCGCGAACAAAATAGTAAAAATCCAGGCTCTCGATGCCCGCTCCCCAGGCATGGCGGTATTTCGCCCAGCCGTAGAGCAGCACTACGCCGATATGGTCGATCAGCATCGCGAGGATCGCGATCCATTTGAGCGCGCTTCCGGGCAGGCCGCTCTTTTCTCTCAGCTCCATAGAAAACTCCTTTTACAGCTCGCGCAGGATCAGGTCTGTCTCGCCCTGATTCAGTCCCAGTTCGATCCGGACGACCTTCTCGTGCCCGGCGTAGTGCTTCCGCACCGCGTCGCGCAGCACCGTGCCGCCGTGGAAGCCGTGGATGACGCGCAGGCGGTAGACGTCCCCCTTGCAGCGGCGCAGCCGCGCGTCGATGGCGGTGATCGCCTGCTGGCGCGTCATGTTGTGGACGTCGATCTCCTCAAAGGCTGCCATGGTAATTGACAAAGGTGAAGGTGAAGGCCGCGAGCTCCGTGCCCTTCTCATCCTCGACCGAGGCGTCGACAAAGCCGATGGACTTTCCCGCCTTGCGGCTTTTCGCGCGGCAGACCAGCTTTTTCGCGTCCCGCACGCCGCGCAGAAAGCGCGATTCGCTGCTGAGCGTCATGCCCATGCAGCCCAGGCTCCGGTGCGCCGCACCCGCCGTACAGTCGGCCAGGTTGAACATGATCCCGCCGAAGGGCAGCCCCATCGCGTTGAAATCCTCCTCATGCAGCTCGATCTCCGCCTCCGCCTCGCCGTTTTCCGCGCGCAGATAGCGGATGCCGAAGCGCTCATGGATCCGCTCTTCAATTCTTCTGGTCGTCGTTTCGTCCATTGGGATTCCTCCAATCGTGCATAACAGTTTGATTATATCATATTTTGCGAAAAAAGCCAGCACCATCGTCTTGTCTGTGGCGCCGGCCTATCGTATAATAACCGTATCACGGCAACAGGAGGTGAAGCGCGTGCATTTCGTCCGGGCAAAAAGCATTCTTTCGCCGCAAAACGGCATGAACATCTACCGCGGCTGCACCCACGGCTGCATCTATTGTGACAGCCGCAGCAAGTGCTACGGCTTCACCCATGAGTTTGAGGACATTGAGGTCAAGGAAAACGCGCCGGAGCTGCTGGAGCAGGCCCTGCGCAGCAAACGCCGCCCCTGCATGATCGGCACCGGTGCGATGAGCGACCCTTATCAGCCGCTGGAGCTGCAGCTCGGTCTGACCCGGCGCTGCCTGGAGCTCATTGAGCGCTATGGCTTCGGCGTCACGGTGCAGACCAAATCCACCCGCGTGCTGCGGGATCTGGATCTGCTGAAAGCGATCAACCGCAAAACGAAGGCCGTCGTCCAGATGACGCTGACCACCTGCGACGAGCAGCTCTGCCGCATCGTGGAGCCGCACGTGGAGACGACCGCCGAACGCGCGCGGGCGCTGCGCGTCCTTCGCGACGAGGGCATCCCCACCGTCGTCTGGCTGACGCCGATCCTTCCCTTCCTCAACGACACGGAGGAGAACATCCGCGGCCTGATGGAAATCTGCGTCGAGGCTGGCGTCAAGGGCGTCATTCATTTCGGCATGGGCCTGACGCTGCGCGAGGGCGACCGGGAGTATTATTTCGCCGCGCTCGACCGGCACTATCCCGGGCTGAAAGGAAAATATATCGAGCGCTACGGCCTGGCCTACGAGCTGCCGAGCCCCCGCAACGCTGCCCTCTGCCGCATCGTCCGCGAAAGCTGCGCCGCACACGGGATCCTCGAAGGCCCGGAAGCCTGCTTTGCCTATCTGCGCCAGTTTCCGGAGAAATACGAGCAGACTTCCCTGTTCTGAACGCGCTCCGACGACAAAAACCATACCCGCAGGGGATGGGCTTGCCCCTGCCGCTGAGCTCCGTCTTCCCTCCCGTAGGGGCGATTCATGAATCGTCCGTCGCATTCCCGCTTCCCCATCGGGCGCTTCGTGAAGCGCCCCTACAACCTCATTCCGAACTCCGAATTCCGCATTCCGAATTCTCCGTAGGGGCCGACGCCCCCGGCGGCCCGCTCCCCCGTTGGCCCCATGCCTCTGCGGGCCCTGCGGGTCAAAGGGGGGCTGTCGCCGCGGCAACTGTGGGTTCCTCCGCCCCCCTCATTCCTAATTCCGTATTCCGAATTATCTCCGTAGGGGCATTCATGAATCGCCCGCTGCCATCCTCTCTCCCCGCTTTTATCGATCTTTCAAAAAAAGAACAGATAAGCAAGCGCTTATCTGTTCTTTTTGCGTTCCTGTTCCAGTTCCGCTTTCAGCTCGGCGTTTTCCTTTTCCAGCCTGTCGAGCTTTTCGTGGATGGGCTTGAGCTGCTTTTTCAGCTCCCGGGACACCGCCATGCGGTAGCTCGCCGTGCGCAGCGTGCTGCCGATCGCGCTCAGCCCCAGCAGAGTGCCGCCGGCCAGCAGGCCGTATTTTTTGATCTGCTGCAGCGGCAGCGCCAGCGCAACGCTTTCCGAGCCTTTTTTGCCGATCACCCGACCGGCGGCCGGGATCAGCGCCGCTTCCTCGCGCAGCACCGGCTCCAGCAGCTTCGCGCCTTTTTTCAGCAGCGCCAGTTTTCTCTTCTTCGTCATCCTCTCGCCTCCTTTATCTTCATGATACCCCGGCCGCGCTCCGTCGGCAAGGGTTTTTGTTTGTTTTCCATCCTTTGCGCAAAAACACCTCCGCCGCGGCGGAGGTGTTTTTCTGTTTCTCGTTCTCAGTCGAGCACGACGCCCGGACCGTCCTTGGCCGTGCCGGCGATACGGCGGGCCTCAAAGCCGCGCTGCGTATAGTAGCCGCTCAGCTCGGAGATGATGACGCCGGTGGTGTAGGTCGAGGCGTGGACGAACTTGCCGTCGCCGATGTAGATGCCCACATGGCCGACGTAGCTGCCGCCGGAGTAGAAGCACAGCAGATCGCCGGGCTGCAGATCAGCCGCATCCACATGCACGCCGTTGCGGGTCTGATCGTTGGCCACGCGGTACATGTTATAGCCGAAGTGCGTGTAGGTATAGTAGGCCAGGCCCGAGCAGTCGAAGCCGACGTCGGGGCTCTTGCCCGCCCAGACGTAGGGATAACCCACGTACTGCAGGGCAAAGTTTGCCATCTGCACGCCCTCGTCGTAGGCGTCGACCGGGTTGGTGGGAACGCTGATCTCGCCCCTGCCGACGTAGGTGCTGTAGACGTAGCCGGCCTTGCCGTTGATGCGCACGGCGGTCCAGTCGCCGGAGGTGCCGGTGATGGTCAGCTTCGTGCCGGAGAAGTATTCGCCCAGGATCTCGCCGTTCATCGAAGGCTCGGAGCGCATGCGCACGTTATTGCCCTTGATGTAGCCTTCCTCTTCGCTCGTCACGGTGGGCGCAGGCGTCGGGGCGGGGGTGGGCGTGGGCGCCGGCGTTTCATCGGCGGTCACGTAGTCCTTGTAGATATAGCCCTGCATGCCCTGGATGGTGACGGCCACCCAGTCGCCGGTGGTGCCGGTGATGGTCAGGCTGGCGTTCTTGTTGAAGATCCCCTTGATCGCGCTGCTGGTGCTCGGTTCGCTGCGCAGATGCACGTGGTCGGCGTTCACATGTCCGCCGCGCTTGTCCGTCGTCACGGGGACGGGCGTGGCCGTCGGCTTCGGGTCGCTGTCACGGCTGATATTTTCGATGTAAATATAGCCGGGGTAGCCCTGGATGATGACGGTGGCCCAGTCGCCGTTAACGCTGTTAACGGTCAGGCGCTCGCCCTTGTTGAAGGCGCCGCGGATATCGCTGTAGAAGCTGGGTCCGTTGTACAGATAGACGTCGTCCTTGACCAGCACAGCGTTCGTGCCGTCACCGGAAGGCGCCGCGGTCGGCGCGGGCGTCGGCGCGGGCGTAGCCTGCGGGGCCGGAGTCGGCGCAGGGGTCGCAGTCGGATTGCTGTCCAGGCTGATGTTTGCCTTGTACATATAGCCGGGATAGCCGTGGATGCTGACCGTGGCCCAGTCGCCGTCCACGCTGTTGACGATCAGGCGCTCGCCCTTGTCGAAGGCGCCCTTGATCGTGCTGTAGAACGAGGGGGACTCGAACAGATACACGTCGTCCTTGATCAGCACGGCGTTCGTACCATCGGCGGGAACCGCCGGCGCGGGCGTCGGGGTCGGCGCGGGCGTCGCCGCCGGCTGCGGAGCCGCAGTCGGCGCCGGGGTCGCGGCCGGGTTGCTGTCCAGGGAGATGTTGTCCTTGAATATGTAGCCGGGATAGCCCTGGATGATGACGGTCGCCCAGTCGCCGTCCACGCTGTTGACGATCAGGCGCTCGCCCTTGTCGAAGGCGCCGCGGATGTCGCTGTAAAAGCTGGGTGAATTGTACAGATAGACGTCGTCCTTGATCAGCACGGCGTTCGTGCCGTCGCTGACGGGCGCGCTCGTCGCCTGGGGCGCGGTCTGTGCCGGAGGCGTGCCGCGGCTGACGTAGCTGCTGTGCACGTAGCCGCTGGTGCCGTTGATGATGACGGCGGTCCATTCGCCGCTGGTGCCGGCGATCGTCACAACCGTGCCGCTGTTGTACTCGCCGAGAATGCTCGCATCCAGCGAGGCGCCGGAGCGGAAGCGCACGTACATCGCGTTGATGTAGCCCTGCTCGCTGCCGGCGGTGCTGCCGGTCTGGGCCGGCTGCGGCGCAGACTCTGTGCCGCTCGTGCTGAGATAGCTGGCGGACATGAAGCCCCGCACGCCGTTGACCGTGACCGAAACCCATTCGGCGTTGGAGCGGTCGTGCACGGTGACCTCCGTGCCTTTCTCAAAGCAGCCGAGCACCTCATACTGCATGCCCGGGCCGGAGCGCAGATTCACGTCGTCGCCGGTCAGCGTTGCGGTCTCCGCATAAGCGCTTGCGGAGAGCAGCGTAAACAGCAGGATCGTGAGGATCAACGTCCGGAGAATCGTCTTTCTCATATGAAACAGATCCTTTTTTCTTTATTCGCGGAGCTGTCCGTGGAACACGGGCTCCTTATCTGGAGGCTAACGCGCGCTCAAGCCAGACGGCGGCAACATCGATCGCGGCGTACAGGCCGTCCTTTTCGGTCTTTTTGACCACGCGGTCGCGCGACTTGATAGACGGATCCGTCAGCTGGAGCTGGACAGATACCTTCGTTCCCACGTCCAGATCCTTCACCTTCTTGGTGTCCAGGATCTGCATCATGATGATGTATTTATCCGCAAAGCTGCCGTAATAGATGATGTTGTCCTTCCTTTGGAGCGGATGTCCCTTGTACTCCTTAAACTCCAATTCCTTTGCCATGAATCGCACCTCCGTCAATGTAATCAAAATGTAACACAATGAATTCTTTTTGTCAAGCCATGGAGGCTGTTTCGCCGCCTCCGCGGGAGAAATTGGAAACCAAAGTCCGCTTTTTCCCTGCGATTTTATGGGGATCAGCCGGAGGAAGACTCGGCTTCGGCCTGCTTTTTGGCCTCTTCCTCCTGTTTCTTGCGCTCTTCCTCTTCCTTCTTCTTGCGCTCCTGCTCTTCCCTCTTCTCCTCGAGGTCGCCGAACATGCCGTTGTCCCCGCCGATATACGGCCAGGTGAAGTCCTGCCAGGGCAGGCCCTCGTGGATGGGCTGCATGATCTTCTTGAACAGCTGCGAGGCCGGGTTGCCGTTCACGTTGATGCGCTCCGGCGTATCATAGCCGGTCCAGATCGCGCAGGTGTAGTAGGGCGACACGCCGACGAACCAGCGGTCGTAGCTGCTCTCGGAGGTGCCAGTCTTGCCGGCGACCGGCATATTGCCGATCCAGGCCTCATAGCCCGTGCCCCAGCGCGCGGCACACTGCAGCATATAAGTCATCACGTGCGCGGTGTTGGGCGAGAAGGCCACGATCGTGCGCGGCTGGTTGTCGAGCACCACGTTGCCGTGGCTGTCGGTCACCAGGGTATAGGTCCGGGAGTAGGTAAACACGCCGTCGTTGGCGAAGGAGGAATAGGCCTGCGCCATCTCGCGCGTGGTGATGCCGTTGGTCAGCTGGCCCAGCGCCATCGGCGCGTAGGACGCGTCGTCGGGCACCAGGCTCGTCACGCCCAGCTTGTCCTGCAGATAGTGGTAGCAGGTCTCCGGGCCGAGCTTGTCGACGATCTGCGCCGCCACGGTGTTGAGGGAGCTTGTCAGCGCGTCCAGGATCGTCACGACGCCCAGATGCGAGTAGTCGTCGTTGTGCGGGTACCAGCTGGTACCGCGCAGATGCATGTCTTCATCGTCGTCCACCAGGGTGTTCGGCGTCATGCCGTACAGCTCCACCGCCGGGCCGTAGGCCGAGATCGGCTTGAAGGACGAGCCGGGGGCGCGCTGGGAATAGACGCGGTTGAGGGCGAAGTTGGCGTTCTTCTCGCCCACGCCGCCGCAGAGCGCAACGATCTTGCCGGTGTGCGGCTCCATGATGACGATGGAGCTCTGCAGCTGCTGGTTCGAACCCCAGGTGTAGGGGATCTGCTCGGGATCGGTGTACACGGAGTCCACGACCGCCTGGATATTCGGATTGAGGCAGCAGTAGACCTTGTAGCCGCTGTTGTAGAGCAGGTGGCGCGCCGTTTCGCGGCTGATCTGCTTTTCGTTCATCAGATCGGTGATCACGTCGCTGATGACGACCTCGGTGTAGTAGCTGTAGATCTCCTGCTTCTTCATCTCGCCGGGGCTGCGGACGAAGGTGCTGGCGATGTCCTCGTTGACCGCGTCGATGTAGGTGTCGTAGTCGATCATGCCCTGCTGATACATCTCGCTCAGGATGGTCTCCTGCCGCCATTTGTTGGCCTGTTCGTCATAGAAGGGGTCGTAGCGGGTAGGCATGTTCGTGATGCCGACGATGGCCGCGGCCTGGGCCAGCGTCAGGTCTTTGACGTCCTTGCCGAAGTAGGTCTGCGCGGCCGTCTGCACGCCGTAGCAGCCCTCGCCGAAGTAGACCGCGTTGAGGTACCACTCCATGATCTCCTGCTTGTCGTAGTTCTTCTCCAGCTCCAGCGCCGAGAAGATCTCCGCCAGCTTTCTCTGCACGGTCACGTCGTCATGGCCGGTCAGGTTCTTGATCAGCTGCTGGGTGATGGTCGAGCCGCCGAAGTTGTTGTCCATCTGCGCAAACATGTGCACGAAAGCACCCGCCGTACGGTACCAGTCCACGCCCTTGTGCTCGTAAAAGCGCTTGTCCTCGATGGCCACAACGGCCTTTTCCATATACCAGGGGATCTGGTCATAGTCCACCCAGATGCGGTCCTGGTCGGCCGGCAGCGTCGCCAGCTCCTGCCAGATGCCCGCGGCGTCCTGGTAGTAGATCGCGCCGGATTCGCTGAGCTGATAGTCCTCCAGCGAAATGGCCAGCGTCGGCGCCAGGCTGCTCTTGACGTAATAGGCAAAAATCAGGGCAAACAGCAATCCGGCCAGGATCAGGCTGATGATCACCGAGCCGATGACCTTCAGCACCGTCGTCAGCACGCCGGACACGGCGTCCGCCGTCACGGTCACGGTCGCCCGGGCCACCCGGGCTGCCAGCGGCGGCTGTTTTTTCTGCTGTTCGCTCTTTTTGTTTTTCTGTTCGTTCTTGCTCATGGAAGTGAAAATCCCTCCCCTTCCGAAGGCCGGGCGCAGCGCCCGGCGGGGCAGTTTCGATCTATTGTAAATTATATAATATCCGATGTTGGCAATTATATCACATTGCGTCAAGGAGCGGTAGCACTTTTTGAAAGTTTAAGGAAGCTTCATATTTGCGCCGCGGCGGAATAAGCGCCGGAAAAGCGGGAAAACTATGGGAAAGAGGTGGACGTATGAAAATGAGGATCCGCGCGTTTTTTCTGATGTGTCTGATGGCCGCGGCCGCATATACGGGCCTCGCCGCTTTCCGCAGCATCCGCAATCCCTGGGACGGCGCGCTGCCGGCGGAGGTCTACCGCGCCCTGACCGACCGGGCCGACCGGGCCAAATACCTGCTGCGCGCGCAGGAAGGGCGCGTCGCCGTCTATCCCAACCGGCGCGGCGCCGGGCCGGAGGCGGTCACCGCCATCGAGCTGAGCACCCTCCGCGCCGCCGACTGTGCCATGCTGCAGCGCGGCATCCCCGCCGCCGACCGGCAGAGTCTTCTTCTGCTGCTGGAAGACCTTGGCTCATAAAACTGTTGATTTCTTCCCGCTGTTGCGATAGAATAAAGACAACAATAAACGGAGGATGAAGACGATGAGCGAAGATTACGGCAGCGATTATATCACCATCATCGATGACGACGGCCAGGAGTTCGAGCTGGAAGTGCTCGACACCATGGACTATAACGGCGAGACCTATATGGCCTTCCTGCCGGCCGACATGGACGAGAACGACCCGGACTACGGCATGATCATCCTGCGCGTGGTGCAGGACGAAAACGGCGACGATCTGTATGAATCCATCGACGACGAGGATCAGCTGCAGGACGTATACGAGCATTTCATGGTCCTGCTCTTTGACGACGAGGAGGACGGGGAATAATCCCCCTTTCGCGGGCATAGGCTCTACCGTGTCCCGCAACCATCACAGGAAACGAAGTCCTGCGGTGCGCGTGCTTGTCTTTCCAGACCTTGCGGCCCAATAAACCCACATCACTTATAAGGGATGCCGATTTGAATCTGCGGATTGCAGGCCTCCCGGCCCTGGCCGGATGTTGGAAGCAGCGAAACAGAACTTAGGCGACCCACCTGCCCACTCGTGCAGGTTATCATTGGGCCGGCACGGCATATGCGGGATGCTCCCCCGGGAAACCGGGGGAGTTTTTTATTTGCCTCCCGCTTTGATAACCAAAGCGCACCGCCTCCCCTTTCGTTGACAAGCCCTGCGCGGAATGATAGAATAAACAGCAGAGAAAACTGTCGGAAAAGTCATAAAAACAAGAAAATTTTTACAAAAAGGAGTGATTTCTATGATCCTGACGCCCGAACAGCAGGCCCTGCTGGACGGTGCAAAGGGCGAGACCATGGCCAAGGTTGTCAAGACCCTCGTCATGTACGGCGAGGCCTTCGGCGCGCAGCGCATGGTGCCCGTCACCGGCAAATACGGCCACACGGTCATCTCCTTCGGTCTGAAGGCGATCAAGCCGGTCTACGAGCTGTACGACCAGCTGCTGGCCGCTGGCCTTGTCAGCGGCCAGCAGTTCACCGCGGATCCCAAACCGCTGGATCCGAAGGTCCCCTCCACGCTGCTGGAGGACCTGGTCTTCAAGAAGATCATGTACACCGACCAGAAGCCCTACGAGGCACAGCTGCGCAAGCTCGGCATCACCAGCGACGACGACTACACCTGCACCTGCTATCTCGACCAGGTCGGAAACAAACCGCAGCCGGGCGACGTGCTCTCCTGGGCGGAGAGCTCCGCCGTCGTCTACGCCAACTCCGTGCTCGGCGCGCGCTGCAACCGCAACTCCGGCATCATCGAGCTGATGGGCTCCATCGCGGGCTTCGTCCCGGAATTCGGCCTGCTGACCGACGAGGGCCGCAAGGCCGACTGGATCGTGGAGGTCCGCTGCGACAAGCGCCCGGAGGCGCAGCTGCTCGGCTCCGCCATCGGCATGAAGGTCATGGAGGGCGTGCCCTACGTCAAAGGCCTGGACCGCTTCCTGGGCAGCGATCTGGACGAGAAAGCCTGCGCCTATCTCAAGGACTTCGGCGCCGCGGCGGCCTCCAACGGGGCCGTGGGCCTGTACCACATCGAAAACCTGACCCCCGAGGCCAAAGCGCAGGGTGAGGCCCTGATCCGCGAAGACGCGCAGACCTACGTGATCGACGACGCAGAGCTTGCGCGCGTCCAGCGCGAATACCCCGTCGTGTGGAAAAACCCCGACGCTCAGCCGCAGCTGTGCTTCATCGGCTGCCCGCATCTGACGATGTCCCAGCTGATCGACTGGTCCGACCGTATCGAGGCCGCGCTGCGCGCCAAGGGCCTGTCGGAGCTCACCGTGCCGACGGTGTTCACCGCCTCCACGCCCGTCCTGCGCGAGTTGGAGAAGACCATCTACGCCTCCAAGCTCCGCAGCTACGGCGTTATCCTCAGCTACATCTGCCCTCTGATGTACATGAACAATCCCCTCTGCAAGAAGAAGGCAGTCATCACCTGCTCCAACAAGCTCCGCACCTACACCAGCGCGCGCTATTACACCGAAGCGGAGAGCCTGGACATCATCACGACGAAGGAGGCGCGGACATGAAGCAGTTTCAAGGACGTGTGATCGTTCCCGGCACCTGTACGGCCGAGGCGCTGGTCTCCCGCGGCGGCTTCAACACGCTGGCCAGCTTCCAGATGGCGCTGATGTTCGGCGACAAGGCCGTCAAATGCGGCGACCAGAACAATCCCGATATTTACAAAAAGCCCATGCTCGGCAAGGCGCTGTGCCTGCCGATGACCATCGGCTCCACGACCGGCGGCATGGTCCTTTACACCGCCTGCGCGATGGGCAAGCAGCCGGCCTGCCTGCTGTTTTCGATGCCGATCGACTCGCTGGCCGCCTCCGGCGCGATCCTGGGCGACGTCTGGACCGAGGCCTCGATGCCCGTCGTCGATCAGCTCGGCGAGGACTTCCTTTCCTACGTCCAAACCGGCATGACCGTCACCGTGAAGGAAAACGGCGTCGTCGAGGTCGAATAAGCAAGCTCCCCAACAAACAAAAAAAGATGATCTGCATTTCTGCAGATCATCTTTTTTTATTTCAGCAAATCAGCCTCAGTCGGTCAGCAGGTTCTTCTCGCTCGTCGGATCGAAGAAGTGCATGACCTTGCCCTGGAAGGTGATGTACATCTTGTAGCCAGCCACGAGCTTTTCGCGCTCGCCGGGCTCCAGGTCGATGGTCGGGATGCGGACGATGACGCGGTTGCCGTCCTCGGTAAAGACGTGCAGATGCAGCTCGCTGCCCATCATCTCGTTGACCTCCAGGGTCACGGGGATGGCGCCGGGATCGCCGGCATGGGCCATCTGGATGTGCTCCGGACGCACGCCGAGCAGGATCTCACCGGTCGCGGCGCCCTTGGCCTTGAGGGCTTCGCCCTTGCTGCCGTCCACGGCGATCTTCACGCCGAAGGGCTTGACATAATAGCCGCTGCCGTCCTTGCCGAGCTCGGTGCGGATGATGTTCATCTTCGGCGCGCCGATGAACTCGGCGACGAAGAGGTTCTGCGGCATGTCGAAGCATTCCTCGGGCGTGCCGACCTGCATGATGTAGCCGTCCTTCATGATGACGATGCGGTCAGCCAGGGTCATGGCCTCGGTCTGGTCGTGGGTGACGTAGATGAAGGTGGTGTTCAGCTTCTGGCGCAGGAGGATGATCTCGGCGCGCATCTGGTTGCGCAGCTTGGCGTCGAGGTTCGACAGCGGCTCGTCCATCAGGAAGACCTTGGAGTTGCGCACCATGGCACGGCCGATGGCCACGCGCTGGCGCTGGCCGCCGGACAGGGCGCGGGGCTTGCGCATCAGGTACTCGGTGATGCCGAGGATCTCGGCCGCGTTCGTGACCTTCTCATAGATCACGTCCTCCGGCACCTTCTGCAGGCGCAGGGAGAAGGCGATGTTGTCGTACACGGTCATGTGCGGGTACAGCGCGTAGTTCTGGAAGACCATGGCGATGTTGCGGTCCTTCGGCTGCAGGTCGTTGACGACCTCGCCGTCGATCTCCACGGTGCCCTCGCTGATCTCCTCCAGGCCGGCGATCATGCGCAGCGTGGTGCTCTTGCCGCAGCCGGAGGGGCCGACGAACACGACGAACTCCTTGTCCTTGATCTCCAGGTTGAAGTCATGGACGGCGACCACATAATCCTTGCGGTGCGTCCCGTCGTTGCTGTCGTATATCTTTTTGACGTTGGTCAGTTTCACACTTGCCATATTTTCAGCTCCTTTTCTTTATCAAGCAATTTGCGCCTGCGTTCAGCGCAATCAGGCACAGATCATCGCCGCAGGGAAACTTCAAACCGTTTTTGACGCAGCTTTGCCGCGGCAAAAACACCCTGAGGCGAGCTGTGCGAGCCCTCGCGCCGACCAAGTGAGGCTCGTCTCCGGTGAGCCGAGCGCGATCAGCGCGAGTCCCACGATTGTGAAACGCAGTTTCGCAATCGGCGACAGATCAGCCCTTGACGGCGCCGCCGGTGACGCCCTCGACGTAGTACTTCTGCAGGCACATGAACAGGATCGTGACCGGCAGGGCGACCACCACGCCGCCGGCGCAGAAGGTCGTGTACCACTGGCCGATCTGGTCCTTGCTCAGCCAGTCGAACATACCGACGGCCACGTTATAGCCGCTGGAGGTGCCGAAGGCGATGTAGCGGGCGAAGACGAAGTCGCCCCAGGGGCCCATGAAGGCGGTCAGGATCGTGTAGATGACGATGGGCTTGGCCAGCGGCAGGATGATCTTGGTCAGCACCTGCGACCGCGTCGCGCCGTCCACACGCGCCGCCTCGTCCAGCGACTTCGGGATCGTGTCAAAGAAGCCCTTGGACACGTAGTAGCCCATGCCGGAGGAGGCCACGTACACCAG
>CAMNOV010000053.1 GCA_946547105.1 uncultured Clostridia bacterium
GCGGGAAGCGTGCGACGAACAAAGCTTGCTGTCGCCGCGCCGCGGCGACTGGGGGGTCTCCCTCATTCCGAATTCCGAATCCCGAATTCCGAATTTTCTTCACCGCCCATGCAAAGAAAAGCATCCCGCCAAGGCAGGGTGCTTTTCTATCGCATCGCACTATTCTTCGATCACCCAGGGGAGATCGACGTAGATCGGTTCGTGGTTCATGGCGGGCAGGATCGTCTCGATCAGCGCTTTGGTGGAAAAACGCAGACTCGTGGTATTCCGGCAGGGGTGGCAGCCGAAGTCGGCCGCCTCCAGCAGCTCCCGGTCGATGACGAGCTGCACCTTGCCCTCGCGGTCGTTCATCAGCCCCAGCACGCTCACCGAGCCGGGGTACAGATCGAGAAGCCGCTCCATGTCCGCCGGGGAGCCGAAAGAGAGCCGCGCCGTGCCGATCTGCTTCGACAACAGCTTCGTTTTAAAGGGCTTCTCGCCGGGCATGATAAGCAGGTAAAAGTCGGTCTGCTGGCGGTTGGTGAGAAACAGGTTCTTGCAGATGCCGCAGCCGAGCAGGCCTTCGACAAGCTCGCAGTCCGGGATGTTCTCCGCCGCCTCGTGATCGACGCGATAATAGCTCACGCCGAGGCGGTCGAGCATGTCGTAGCAGCGCTCCTCGCGCTCTTCCCTTTTCTCCGCAGGCCGCCCGACATACAGAGTCTGGTCAATGAACACCTTACTCCTCCTCCGCCTCCGGCTGTTGTTTGCCGAAGAGCACGGGCAGAGCGCGGATCAGCAGCAGCACGGCCAGCAGCAGCAGGACCAGCGCACAGACGATGCTGAAGCAGTCGATCCAGGTGAGCAGGCCCGCGGCGATATGACCCACGCCGACGCCGAGCAGGTACGAAAGCGTGGCGCAGCCCAGCGCGAGCAGGACGAGCGTCAGGATCGGGACCAGCCCGCCGCCCTTGCCGCTCTGCTTCAGCCAAACCGCCACGGCGAGCATCGCGAGCCCCGCAAGCAGGAGATTGGCCGCGCCGAACAGGCTCCAGAGCTTCCCGGTGTCCGGGATGAGGCCCAGGCCGCAGCCAAGCAGCGCCACGATCAGCGTGCCGACCGCCGGGGTTGCAAAGAAGCGCTGCGCACCCTCGAGCTTTTTGAGCCGGCGGTTGTCGGGATTGAAGAGCTCGGCAAAGAGGTAGCGCGCCAGGCGCGTGATCGTATCGAGCGTGGTGAGAGCAAAGACGGAGACCATCAGCACGGTGAGGCTGTAGACAAGTCCATACGCGCCGGAGGCCCGGAAGCCCGCGCTCCACATCGCCGCCAGACCGCCCGCGAAGATCTCTGTGGGCGTTGCGCTCTCACCGCTCCCGGCCATGGTCGAGGCCGCCAGCAGCGCCAGCAAAGCCAGCAGCGAATCCAGCAGCAGGGCCCCGAGACTGACCGGGCGCGCGTGCTTTTCATTCGCGATCTGCTTGGCCGTCGTTCCGGAGGCGATCAGCGCGTGATAGCCGGAGACCGCGCCGCCCGCCATCAGTGCAAACAGCGTCGGCAGCAGCGGTCCGTTGTCGTTGGTAAAGCCCGTATAGGCCGGCAGTTCCACCGCCACGCCGCCGGAGACAAGCGCGGCGATCGCCGCCGCTGCGCCCAGCAGCATCATGCCCCAGAGCAGAAACGCGCTGAGGAAATCACGCGGCTGCAGCAGGCCCCAGACCGGCGCCAGGGAGGCTACGATTATGTAAACCAAAATGATGGCGATCCAGGCCCAGAAAGGCAGGTTCAATCCGAGGTTCAGGCCCGCCCAGACGCTGCCCGCCATCAGCAGCAGGCATACGATCGTGATGGGAAGCATCGGCAGATTCTTGCGGAAAACCAGCAGCCCGAACAGCAGCGCCACCAGCACGAAGAGGATCGACGCCGTGCCGGCCGAAGCGCCCGGCGCGACCTTTCCGAAGCCCACGGAGAGCACACTCTCCGCCCCGGACACGGCAAAGGTACCGGCCAGAATGTTGGTAAAGCCCGCGATCAGCAGCACCAGCACCAGCAGCGCAAACACGGTAAAGAGTCGCTGCGCCTTCTCGTCCACACATTCGCGCAGCACGCGGCCGAGGGAGCGCCCCTTGTGCCGCAGGGAGGCAAACAGCGCGCCAAAATCGTGCATCGCGCCGAAAAGCAGCCCGCCGACCACGATCCACAGCAGGGCCGGCAGCCAGCCGTAGGAGGCGGCGATCACCGCGCCGAAAATCGTGCCGGCGCCGGCGATGGAGGAAAAATGATGCCCCAGCACCACGATCTTCGGCGTGGGCACAAAGTCCTTGCCGTCAAAGCAGTCCTGCGAGGGCGTCTCGCGCGCAGGGTCGACGCCCCAGCGCTTTTCCAGCGCGCGGCCCACCAGCCAAAAGCCCAGCACCAGCAGCACCGCCGCGAGAATCATCAAAATTGCGTTCATCTTCTGTTCTCCTTGGTCAGAATTTGTTTCTGCTCCACTATACCCCGCTCCGCGGCTTTTTGCAAGTCCAAGCCGCGCTCCTCTGTCTTGCAATCGCGCCGAAAATCGCATATAATAAGGTATTCCAATCAGGGAGTATCACCATGTATTTTGACACGCACGCGCATTACGACGACCGCCATTTTGACTCGGACCGGGACGAGCTGCTGCCGGCGCTTTTCGAGGCCGGGGTGGAGCTGATCGTCGATCCCGGCTGCGACACGCCCTCGAGCCGCGCCGCCCTCGCCCTGGCGGACAAGTACCCCTTCGTCTACGCCGCCGTCGGCGTCCATCCGGAGGAGATGCCGCACGACCCCTGCGATCTGGCGCTCATCCGGGCTCTGGCACAGCACCCGAAGTGCGTCGCGATCGGTGAGGTCGGGCTGGACTACTACTGGGACAAAGAGCACAAGGAGGCGCAGCAGGCGCTGTTTCGCGCGCAGATCGAGCTGGCGATGGAGCTCAACAAGCCCGTCATCATCCACGACCGGGACGCGCACGGCGACTGTCTGGCGATCGTGCGGGATTATCCCGACGCGCGCGGCGTGTTCCACTGCTTTTCCGGCAGCGCAGAGATGGCGGAGGAGCTGCTGAAGCTCGGCTGGTATCTCGGATTTGACGGCCCGATCACCTATAAAAACGCCCGCAAGGCGCTGGAGGTGCTGGAGATCTGCCCGCTCGATCACATTCTGATGGAGACGGACAGCCCCTATCTCAGCCCGGTACCGATGCGCGGCAGGCGCAACGACTCGCGAAACCTTCCCTATATCGCCGAAAAGATCGGCGAGGGCAAGGGCATAAGCGCCGAAGAGGCCGCCCGGCTGTGTCTCGAAAACGGCAAACGCCTGTTCGGGATCGGAGATGGGCCGTGAAGATCGCGATCCTTGGCTATGCCGGCTCCGGCAAGTCCACACTGGCCCGGGAGCTGGGTGAGCTGTACGGTGTGCCGGTGCTGCATCTGGACAAGGTCATGTTCCTGCCGGGCTGGCAGGAGCGCCCGAAGGACGAGCAGCTCGCCATCGTACAGCGCTTCATGGATGAAAACGGCAGCTGGGTCATCGACGGGAACTACTCGGATCTGCTGCAGGCGCGGCGGCTGGAAGAGGCGGACAAGGTCCTTTTCCTGCTGTTTAACCGGTTTTCCGCCCTTGCCCGCGTGGCGAAGCGCTATCTGAAATACCGCGGGCAGAGCCGCCCGGACATGGCGGAGGGCTGCAGCGAAAAGCTGGACGCGGCGTTTATCCGCTGGGTGCTGTGGGAAGGCCGCAGCGCCAAAAAGCGGGCCGGATTTGAACGAAAACGGAAGCTGTACGGCGACAAGTGCGCCGTATTGAAAAACCAGCAGCAGATCGACCGCTGGCTGGAAAACGAAAGGAGAAAACAACATGCAGGAAGTCTGTGAATTTCTGAAGGCAGCCGGGACTTATTATCTCGCCACCGACGAAGGCGGTCAGCCGCACGTGCGCCCCTTCGGCACCGCGCACATCTTCGACGGCAAGCTTTATATCCAGACCGGCAAGGTCAAGGCCGTCTCCCGCCAGATGCACGCCAATCCCCGCATCGAGATCTGCGCGATGCACGGCGGCCGCTGGCTGCGCATCGAGGCCAGCGCCGTGCTGGACGACCGCCGCGAGGCGCGCGTGAGCATGCTGGAGGCCTATCCCTCGCTGCAGGCCATGTACTCCCCCGACGACGGCAACACCGAGGTCTGGTACCTCCGCAACGCCACCGCCACCTTCTATTCCTTCACCGACGCGCCGAAGTCCGTGAGCTTCTGAGCATCGAAAAACCGCCCTGCAGGGCGGTTTTTTTCTTTTTTGGGCGGGCGATTCGTGAATCGCCCCTACGGAGAAAGTTGGAATGACGAGTGAGCGGGCCGCCGAGGGCGTCGGCCCCTACGAGGAATTCGGAATGCGGAATGCAGAATTCGGAATGAGGAAGAATCCCCCAGTCACCGCCTGCGGCGGCGACAGCCCCTTTAGGCAAGGGGCCAAAGAAAACGGGCCGCCGAGGGCGTCGGCCCCTACGGGGATAATTCGGAGTTTGGAGAGGATCGTGTGAAGACAGACAGCGCCGCGAACCGGATCCGGTTCGCGGCGCTGTTCGTTATGAGAGGGATTCAGAACTTTTCGTCGAATTTATAGCTGATGTCCTGCTCGAAGCTGAGACGGGGCTCGGACTTGTTGAGCATGCGCAGAACGGCGGGGACGTGATAGACGATCACGAGCGCGGCGGCGATGATGCCGAGGCGCATGGTCAGCACATCGTCGACCATCAGCACGGCCGTAATGATCAGCACCAGCGCGCAGCCGATCGAACCGAGGGAAAAATAGCGGCTGAGCCAGATGAGGGCGACCGCTACAACCAGCAGCGCGATGCCGATGGATATCTCAATGAAAAAGCCCATCAGGATCAACGGGATGATCGCATGGCTGCCGCGAAAGCCGTAGGAGGCCGGATACAGGCGGCCGAGCACCAGGCAGACGCCCGCAAGCGAGGCGCCGATCGCGCTGTGATTGCCGGACTTGAACAGCAGCGCGCCGAAGGCCAGCGGCAGCAGATCCAGCGCCAGTTCCACCAGCGCGAGCTTCAGCGCGCCCTTCCAGCCGTAGATGCGGCGGAAGTTGGAGATGAAGACGTTGCCGCTGCCGAGGCGGCGCAGGTTCTTATGGAAAACGAAATTGGAGGCCAGGACGGTGCTCTTCAGGCAGCCGGCCGTATAGGCCAGCAGCGCCGCGAGAACGGAGAAGACCCAGTATTTCATTCCTTGTCTCCTTTCTGCCGGATCACGATGCGCACCGGCGTGCCCTCCAGCCCAAAGACCGCGCGGATCTGGTTTTCGATGTAGCGCTGGTAGGAGAAGTGGAACAGCTCCTTCGAGTTGCAGAAGATCACGAAGTTGGGCGGCTTGATGCCGGTCTGGGTCATGTAATAGATCTTCAGACGGCGGCCCTTGTCCGTGGGCGGCTGCACGCGCGCCTGTGCGTCGGCGAGGACGTTGTTGAGCATGCCGGTGGTGATGCGCATGCTGCTCTGGTCGTTGACGAAGTTGATCAGCTCAAAAAGCCGCTCGATGCGCTGGCCGGTTAAAGCGGAGATGAAGAGCACGGGAGCGTAGCTCATGAAGCTCAGGTCGCGCATCACGTCCTTGCGCATCTTCTCCAGCGTGCCGGTCTCCTTTTCGACCAGATCCCACTTGTTGACGACGACGATGCAGGCCTTGCCCGCCTCATGCGCAAGCCCGGCGATCTTGGTGTCCTGCTCGGTGACGCCGTCGCGCGCGTCGATCAGGATCAGGCACACGTCCGCCCGCTCGATCGCGAGCTGCGCGCGCATGACGGAGAACTTCTCCACGCGCTCCTCCACCTTGGACTTGCGGCGGATGCCCGCCGTGTCGATGAAGGTATAGCGGCCGTACTGGTTTTCCACCAGCGTGTCCACCGCATCGCGGGTGGTACCGGCCATGTCGCTGACGATCAGGCGCTTTTCGCCCAGGATGCGGTTGACGAGCGAGGATTTGCCGACGTTCGGCTTGCCGATGACGGCGACCTTGATGGTGTCGTCCTCTTCGGCGTCCTCCTCGGCGGGCGGGAAATACTTCATGCACTCGTCGAGCAGATCGCCGGTGCCATGGCCGTGGATGGCCGAGACCGGAATCGGATCGCCCAGGCCGAGCGAATAGAACTCATAGATCGCCGGATCGGTGGCTCCGGTGGAATCGGCCTTGTTGACGGCCAGCACCACGGGCTTTTTCGAGCGCAGCAGCATGTTGGCCACGTCCTTGTCCGCGGCGGTGACGCCGGTGCGCAGGTCGGTGACCAGGATGATGACCGTCGCGGCGTCGATGGCGATCTGCGCCTGCTCGCGCATGAAGAGCAGGATCTCGCTGTCGGTCGAGGGCTCGATGCCGCCGGTATCGACCATGTCGAAGGTCCGGCCGTTCCACTCGCAGGGCGCGTAGATGCGGTCGCGCGTGACGCCCGGCGTGTCCTCCACGATGGACAGCCGCTGCCCGGTCAGGCGGTTAAAAAGCATGGATTTGCCCACGTTGGGCCGCCCGACAATGGCGACCAGGGGTCTGGACATAGTATCACTTCCTGATAATTCGGAATTCGGAATTCGGAGTTCAGAATTGGGCTTGACCCACATTCCGTACACCCGTCTCCTAAAAGCTAAAAACTATCTTTCATCCGTCACAATATGGCGGACAGTTTGGACGGGCTTTGCCAGCTCTGTGCGGAAAAAGGCGGGAAAGACCGTCTTCTCCGTGTCGGGCGAGACCCATTCCAGATGCTCGCCCCGGCCCTCCGCCTCCAGGTTCTCGGCGTGGGGCGCAAAGTCCGCCGGGGTCTTCATATAAAAGTAAAATCCGATCTCATGGATCAGCTTTCCCTGTTTGGCCATCGAATCGCCGATGAAGAAATCCTCGTGGATGAAGCCGAGGCGGTCGATCTCGAGCGCGCAGCCGGTCTCCTCCAGCACCTCGCGGCGCACCGCGTCCTCGGCGCTCTCGCCGAGATGGATCCGGCCGCCGACGGAATAGTAGTAGTCGACGCTTTCGTTCGTCACCATCAGGAGCTTTCCGTCTTTTTGAATGATCGCGCCGACCCGGACGTTGACGAAGCCGTCCCCCACGGGCACGCAGATGTCCTGTGCCATGATGTCCTCTCAGTTTTGATTGTACTGGTAGTACTCGGTGGCTTCGCTCTGCCCGGGCAGGCGAATCTCCGGCAGCTCGCCGGCCATCGCGTCCCAGAGGGCAAAGCCGTCCTGCTCGACGGGATAGATCGGCACGCCGAGGGCGTGCGAGGCCCCGGCCAGGGTGATATCGTCCAGGAAATCCATCTCCTGGCGGCGCAGCATGTTCTGCGAGATCAGAAGTCTGCGGCCGATGTCGCGCCCTTTGAGTTGCGCGATCAGATCCTGCCCGGTGATGAGGCCGGACACGTTGATGCTGTGGCCGAAAAAGTCGTTGACGATGGCGTAGACCCGGCCGTCCAGCTTGGGATATTTCTCCTTTGCCAGATCCAGCAGGCGCTGAAAATACGGCGCGGCGGACACGCCCGTGGCGATGGCGAAGGGAACGCCGTCCGGCTCGTCCGAGAGGCGCAGGGCGGATTTAAACTCCGTCTCCAACAGCCGCAGCATGCCCACGCCGTTTTCCAGCTGGGTGTGCTCCTCGTAAAACTCGTCCGGCGGCAGCTCCCGCCCGGCGAGCAGATACATCTCGTCGCCGCAGAAGAAGATGCGGGTGCCGTGCCTGCGAAGGCACTCGTCGCCGAAGGCCGTGACCATGTCGAGCGTCTCCGCCGCGTGCTCGGGCGTGAAGGGCGTGAGCGGTTCCAGGCCCTCGCGATACTTCGTCAGCCCGACCGGCACGATCGACACACTGTGCACGCCGGGGTACATCTCCTCCAGCTCGCGCATCGTGCGCATCAGCTCTTCCCCGTCGTTCCAGCCGGGGCAGCAGACGATCTGGCAGTTCATAACGATGCCGCTTTCGGCAAAGCGCCGCATCACGTCGATCGTCTCGCCCGCGCGTTTGTTTTTCAGCATCCGGCAGCGAAGCTCCGGGTTCGTGGTGTGGACCGAGACGTTGATGGGGCTGATGTGCAGAGCGATGATGCGCTCGATCTCGCGCTTGGAGAGGTTCGTGAGCGTGATATAGTTGCCGAGCAGGAAGCTCAGGCGCGCGTCGTCGTCCTTGAAGTACATCGTCGGGCGCATGCCCTTCGGCAGTTGGTCGATGAAGCAGAAGACGCAGGCGTTGGCACAGGAACGGGGCCGGTCCATCAGATAGCTCTCGAAATCCAGGCCCAGGTCGCCGCCCTCCGGCTTGTGCACCTGCAGCTCGTACTCCGTGCCGTCCGGCCGGCGCAGGCGCAGGTCCAGGGCGCGGTCATAGGCGAAGTATTTATAATCGAGCACGTCGATGATCCGATTGCCGTTGATCGAAAGCAGCACATCGCCCGGCTCCGCCCTGTGACGCAGGGGGCTGTCCCGGTCGATGGATTTGATCTTGTTTTCCGGCATCCATTTCGCCTCGCCTTCGGTGATAATGACAAAATAAAGCAAAAGGAAGAAAGGCAGCAACCTTTCTTCCTCAAGCCTTTTTACTTGCTTTCCTCAACATTGATGACGACACGACCTTTGTACTGGCCGCAGGCCTTGCAGGCACGATGAGGCATGCAGAAAGCGCCGCAGTTGGGGCACTTGATGATGCTGGGGGCTTCGAGCTTCCAGTGGGAAGAACGTCTCTTGTCACGTCTTGCTCTCGATACTTTTCCTTTCGGGACCGCCATGATGACACCTCCTGATAACCGCTGTTTTGAGCAGCATGTAGTAATGAAAAAATTTATTTATCCAAAAGCTGCTCAAGCACAGCAAATCTTGGATCGATTTCTTTCCCGCACCCGCAGGGGCCGAGATTGAGGTTTTTGCCGCATTTCATGCACAGGCCTTTGCAGTCCTCCCGGCAGAGGAACTTGGTCTCCATGTCCAGGACGAAGTTGGTGACCAGGATCTCGTCGAGGTCGACCTCCGTGCCCTCCAGCAGGAAGAGCTCGGGATTCTCCCCGTCGTCCACGTCCACGAGCGTGGCGTGCAGCGGGGTGACCTTGGTGCTTTCGAATTCGGCGCCGCAGCGGTCGCAGACGCACAGCAGCTTCGCTGTCAGCTCGCCCTCGACGTGGAGGACGCCGGCCTCGTTGACCACGCGGCCGACCGCATGGGGCTTGGACAAATACGCCCGGATCGCCGGGAAATCGAGGCCCTCGGTGTCCAGCTCCGTATCGAACGGGACCGAGCCGCCGGGTATTTCGATGATCGCACTCAGATTCAGACGCATAGTTCCACCTCAAACAATCGCTTTAGTATTATAGTTGCTTTGGATGGTCTTGTCAACAGAAATTTTATCGTGTATAATCCAAAAAGAGCAAAAATTTTGCCTGTTTTTTTGAGGAATACCACGATGAAGGAACTGGAAATCAAAGCCAACGACGCCGGGCAGCGCCTGGACCGCTTCATTGGCAAGGCCGTGCCGCTGCTGCCGGAGTCCCTGCTGCAGAAATATATCCGCCTTAAGCGCATCAAGCTCAACGGCAAGGGCGCCAAGCGCGACGCGCGCCTGGCACTCGGCGACCGGATCCAATTATATATCAACGACGAGTTTTTTGAAAAGCCCCGGGAAGAAAATTCCTGGCTCAAGGTGGGCACGCCGCGGCTGACCATCGTCTATGAGGACGAAAACGTCCTGCTGCTCGACAAAAAGCCGGGCGTTTTGTGCCACAGCGCGGGTGTGTGGGATTATAACACGCTGATCGCCAACGTGCAAGCCTATCTTGCGCAGAAGGGCGAGTGGCGGCCGAAGGAGGAAAACGCCTTCACGCCGGCGCTGTGCAACCGCATCGACCGCAACACCGGCGGCATCGTCATCGCCGCCAAAAACGCCGAGGCGCTGCGCATCCTCAACGACAAGATCCGCGACCGCGAGATCGAAAAATACTACCTCTGCGCCGTGCACGGCCGGCCGAAGCCGCCCGAGGGCCGGCTGGAGAACTTTCTGTTCAAGGACGCGCAGAAAAACCAGGTCTTTGTGAAATCGAAGCCCGAGCCCGGCGCGAAGACCGCCGTGACCGAATACCGCCTGCTCTGCTCAAAGGGGCCGCTGAGCCTGGTGGAATGCCGGCTGCTCACCGGGCGCACGCACCAGATCCGCGTGCAGATGGCGCATGCGGGCTGGCCGCTGCTGGGCGACGGGAAGTACGGCAGCGAGCGCTTCAACAGGGGCTTTGACGAAAAAGGCCAGGCGCTCTATTCCTACCGCCTGCGCTTCGACTTCCCCACCGATGCGGGGATCCTCGATTACCTGCGCGGGAGGGAATTTCGCGTGGAAAAGGTCGATTTCGCGGAGAAGTATTTCGGGATCGAAAAACTGGAGTTTTGATATGGAGATCCATCATCTGAGCGCCGAAGCCGTCGATGCCGCCGCGCCGCTGGCCGCGGCCTTCCGCGTCGCGCTGCGCGCTTACCGCGGCATCGAGAGCGTGCCCGACCTTGCGTCGGCACGCGCAGAGCTGCTGGAATATCTGGAAAAGGGCTGGCCTGTCTATCTTGCGGAAGAGGACGGCCGTCCGATCGGCTATCTGGTCTGCCGCGTGGACGAGCCCTGCGTCTGGGCGGAGTCGCTCTATGTTTCCCCGGATCATCGCCGCCGCGGGGTCGCTTCCGCTCTTTATCAGAAGGCGGAGGAGCTTGCCGCATCCTTCGGCGAGGACACCGTATACAACTGCGTCCACCCGAACAACGACGGCGTGATCGCATTCCTGCGGGCCAGAGGCTGCACGGTGCTGAACCTTATCGAAGTCCGAAAGCCCTATGCCGGCGAGCAGCTCCGCACGAAGATCCGCATGGGCGATCAGGTTTTTGACTACGGAGGATCCGGCAATGATGGTCGTTCCCTATGATGACAAATACCGCGACGACATGATCTTTATGGTGTTGGAGGCGAAGGACGCCCTCGGGCGCACGCCGCATTTGAATGAAGATCTGCTCGCAGTGAAGGAGACTTACCACGAACGCGGCTTTGGTTTCTGGCTCGCGCTGGATGAAAATGACCGCGTCGTCGGCTGCGTCGGCTGGCGCCGCCATCCCGTCGCAGGCGAAGTCTTCCTGCACCGTCTCTATGTCAAGGCCCGGCTCAAGCGCCGGGGGATCGGCACAAAGCTGCTGCAGACGGCCGAGGAGCATATGAAAGCCTCCGGGGTCACGGAAGTCCATGTTCACCTCGGCGAGCCGCGCGAGCAGTGGTTCGAGTCCTATGCCTTTTACCAAAAGCATGGCTATATCGAATATGCGCCGAGGTACATGAAAAAGAGTCTGTAAACGCAGACGGGTAATGCTCATCCGGCGGGAGGAACGATGGACATTCTTATCAAACCGATGGAGACGGAGGACGAGATCCGCGGCAAGGCCTACGTCCACTGGAAAAGCTGGCAGGAGAGCTACCGCGGAATCGTCGACGACGGGTATCTGGACCGGATGACAATCCGCCGCTGCGAAGAGATGGCCTCGCGTTATCCGGAGAACACCCTGGTTGCCAAGGACGGCGATCGTGTGATCGGCTTTGCCTGCGCCGGCGCCGTAAACGGCGAGATTGATGCGGGCGAGGTTTATGCTCTCTATGTGCTGGAAGAGTACCAGCATCAGGGCATCGGCTACGCACTGATGCGGGAAGCCCTGTCGCTGCTCAAAGGCTGCCGCGTCGTTTATCTCTGGGCATTCAAAGAGAATGCGAAGGCGCTCCGCTTTTATGAGCGCGTCGGCTTCCGGCCGGACGGCGGGGAAAAGGAGCTTGTGCTCGGCACGCCGGTCAAGGGCATCCGCATGACGATGGAGCGGTGACAAAGGGGGCAGCCCGGGGCTGAATTCGGAAGGGCGGGCCGCCAGGGGCGGCGGCCCCTACAGGACAGGCGTTGCGGGCCGCCGAGGGCGGCGGCCCCTACGGAAAAATTCGGAATGAGGGCGTACGGAGAAAATATCCCCCAGTCAGCTTCGCTGACAGCCCCCTTTAGGCAAGGGGGCCATTGAGAAACCCTCAGTCGCTTCGCGACAGCTTCCCCTCAAGGGGAAGCCATCTTTTCTTGATAAAGGAGAACTTTTATGCTTACCGTTAACGACTTATCCATGCAGTTCGGGCCGTCGGTGCTGTTTTCCAAGGTCGATCTGCAGTTCACCGCCGGCAACTGCTACGGCATCATCGGCGCCAACGGCGCAGGCAAATCCACCTTCATCAAGATCCTCTCCGGCGAGCTGGAGCCGACGAGCGGCAGCGTGGTGCTCGACCCGAAACGCCGCATGTCGGTTTTGAAGCAGAACCAGAGCCTTTATGACGACTGCACGGTGCTCGACACCGTGATCATGGGTCACCAGCGGCTCTTTGACTGCGGCAAAGAGCGCGAGGCCATCTACGACAAGGAGGACTTCTCCGACGAGGACGGCCTGCGCGCGGCGCAGCTGGAGGAGGAATTCGCCGAGCTCGGCGGCTGGGAGGCCGAATCCGACGCGGGGCGCATCCTGCAGGGTCTGGGCGTGGACGTTTCGCTCCATCAGAGCCTGATGCGCGAGATCGACCCGCGGCTGAAGGTCAAGGTGCTGCTGGCGCAGGCGCTGTTCGGCCATCCGGACGTGCTGCTCCTGGACGAGCCGACCAACAACCTCGACCTCGCGAGCGTCGTCTGGCTGGAGGACTTTCTGATGGACTACGAGGGCACGGTGCTGGTCGTCAGCCACGACCGCTACTTCCTCAACAACGTCTGCACCCACATCGTCGACATCGACTACGGCAAGATCAAAATGTACGTCGGCAACTACGACTTCTGGTACGAATCCAGCCAGCTGATCCAGAAGCTGATCCGCGACCAGAACAAGAAGGCCGAGCAGAAGATCGCGGAGCTGCAGACCTTCATCGCGCGCTTCAGCGCCAACAAATCCAAGTCCCGGCAGGCCACCTCGCGCCGCAAGCTTCTCGATAAGATCACCGTGGAGGAGCTGCCCGCCTCCGGCCGCCGCTACCCCTGGGTGGGCTTCAAGGCCGAGCGCGAGCCGGGCAAGGACCGCCTCTTCGTCACCGAGGTCACGAAGACCGTCGACGGCGTGAAGCTTTTGAACAATATCAGCTTCATCGTCGGCAAGGAGGACAAGATCGCTGTCGTCGGCCAGAACGAGCTGGCCGTGACGATGCTGTACAAGATCCTCATGGGCGAGGAGGAGCCGGATTCCGGCGAGGTCAAATGGGGCGCATCCATCCAGCCGACCTACTTCCCCAAGGATCACAACAGCTATTTTGAAAACTGCGACTACGATCTGATCGACTGGATGCGCCAGTTTTCCACCGACAAGCGCGAGAGCTACCTGCGCGGCTTCCTCGGGCGCATGCTCTTCTCCGGCGACGACGTGTACAAACCCGTGAAGGTCCTCTCCGGCGGCGAAAAAGTGCGCTGCATGCTCAGCAAGATGATGCTCTCTGGCGCAAACTTCCTCGTCTTCGACCAGCCGACGAACCATCTCGATCTGGAGAGCATCGCCGCGCTCAATAACGGCATGGAGGCCTTCAGGCACAACATTATCTTCTCCTGCCACGACCACCAGCTGACCCAGACGGTGGCCAACCGCATCATTGAGATCA
>CAMNOV010000054.1 GCA_946547105.1 uncultured Clostridia bacterium
TCAAGGTCACCAAGGAGAACACCGTCATCGTCGACGGCGCCGGCGACAAGGCCGAGATCCGCGCCCGCGCCATGCAGATCGAGCACCAGCTGGAGACCACCACGTCCGACTATGACCGTGAGAAGCTGCAGGAGCGTCTGGCCAAGCTGAGCGGCGGCGTTGCCGTCATCAAGGTCGGCGCTGCCACCGAGACCGAGATGAAGGAGAAGAAGCTCCGCATCGAGGACGCGCTCAACGCCACCCGCGCCGCTGTTGCCGAAGGCATCGTCCCCGGCGGCGGCACCGCCTACGTGCTGGCCTCCAAGGCCGCTGAGAAGCTGGTCGCCACCCTGGAAGGCGACGAGAAGACCGGCGCCGCCACCGTGGCCCGCGCGCTGAAGGCCCCCATCATGCAGATCGCGTCCAACGCCGGTCTCGAGGGCGCCGTCATCCTCAATAACGTTGCCAACAGCGACAACCAGAACTACGGCTTCGACGCCGCCAACAACCAGTACGGCGACATGCTCGCGATGGGCATCGTCGACCCGACCAAGGTCTGCCGCAGCGCGCTGGAGAACGCCGCTTCCGTAGCGTCCATGGTGCTGACCACCGAGAGCCTCGTGGCCGACATCCCGGAGAAGAATCCGCCGATGCCCGCCGCTCCCGACATGGGCGGCATGTACTGATCGGGGCAAAGAAGCCTTGAGAAGCGCTCGCTTTTCGGTTTAGGGCTGCCCGTACCTGCACCAGCTTTACACCAAAAGCGTTCCGTATGAAACGAGATCCCCCGGGGATGAGCACTTGCTCGTCCCCCGGGGGATCTTTCGTTATCGGGCTCCCGCCCGAGGCCGGAGCCCCGTCAGGCGAGATCAAAGGACACGAAGTCGAAGGTGCCCCCCTTGCCTTCAACGCTGAAGTAAAGGGCTTCTTTTTCGCCCAGGCCCTTGGGCATCGGAGCAGAAAAGGCCTTGCCGCTTGTGCAGGTCTCCACCGGGATGCGCAGGATCGGCTCCCCGTGCTCCTTCGTGCGCACGGTGACGGCGCAGCCGTTGCCGTAACCCTGGAGATTGACGGTGATGCTCTTCGTCTCGCGCAGGTCAAAATACTTGAAGCCCACGGTGCAGTCGGTGCAGAAGTTGGAAACGTACTGGTCGGGTCCCTCCTCGCGGTCGCCGCCCTTCTGGGTCAGGAAGGGATTGAGGCCCTTGCGGTACTTGATCATCGACATGAACTGGGTCCCGTTCCTGCCGTAGACGTTGCAGGCGATATAGGACGGATAATGGCCGACGCCCTGGAGCGGCGCGCCGTTGAGGCCGCAGGAGGTCATCTCCGCCTGATAGAACCTGCCGTTTTCAAAGCGGATCTCCTCGGCGCAGGCCTGGCGGGAGGACTGCTTGCGGTTGGAATGGCGGTGGTAGAAGATATAGTACTTGCCGTTGATCTCGATGAGGCTGCCGTGGGTGTTGCCGGTGCACATGCGGGCGTGCTTCACGTCCGGCACGCCGGGCAGGCCGATGTCTCCGCAGGAGACCAGCACGCCGCCGAATTCAAAGCCGTGATCGGGATAGTCGGAGACGGCGTAGCAGAGGTTGTGGCTGTTGAGGGAGGAGTAGATAAAATAGTATTTCCCGTTGAACTTCCGCATGGAGCTGGCTTCGCCGAAGGGCTGCGGCTCATAGGGCGTTCCCTTGGCCTCCTCGCCGGTGAGCACGCCGATATAGTTCAGTTCGTCTCCGGAGATGACGGTCAGCATATCCTTCGTGTCGATCTCAAAGACCATCGGGCCTTTTTTCGTCGGCTGCGATCCGTCGAGAAGGATGGGATTGCCGCCGAAGGCAAAGCCGGTATAGAGATACAGTCTGCCGTCGTCGTCCTTGAGGCAGCCGGGGTCGAACTGGAAGGGCTCGCCGCGCTTGCCGATGGGCGTGCCGTCGGGATATTTGACGTAGCCGTAGAACTCATACTTTCCCGCCGGCTCGTCGCAGACGGCCACGGAGATCATCTTGGTGCCGCCCATGAAGTAATAGAGGTAATAGCGCCCGTCGTCGCCCACCACCATGTCCGGCGCGGCCAGGCCGTTGGTCACGCGGATCTTCGGCGCCGCGGGATCCTGCTCGCGCCGGAAGATCACCCCGTGATAGGTCCAGTTGCCTAGATCGTCCACCGGCGCCGACCAGCAGACGTAGTCGCCGAGGCAGAAGTTGATGCCGTTAAAGGTGTCGTGAGAGCCGTAGACATAGACGCGCCCGTCCACGATGTGGGGCTCCGCGTCCGGCACGTATTCCCAGCTTGGGAGGTAGGGATTGAAGGCCTGCTTGGTTTTCATGGACGTTTCCTCCTCTAATCGTTTGTTTCTCTCTCAGGTAGCAAATGCTTTTCAATGATATAGGCCGGGGTGCAGCTCCAGGCGTGGCAGTAGCTGTTGACAACGCTGCCGCCGTAGGGCGAGCGCTCCGGGTGCTCCGGATCCCAGCATTCCCAGAAGGTGTCCGCTCCGGCGTCGAGCATGCTGCCCCAGTAATGGCGCAGGTGCTGTTCCGCTTCGCTCAGCAGCCCCACCCGGATCAGCGCCATCACGTAATAGTGGTGCATATAGGGCGTAGACATGCGCGCGCCCTCGCTCAGCGTGAGCGCTTTGCGCATGGCCTTCAGGGCCTGCTCGGGCGAGCAGGCGTCGGCCAGCACCATCCAGACCTGCGAAGCGGCGGAGATCTGACCGTTGGAGACAAAGCACTGCCTGTCTTCATCCCAAAAGCGGCGCATGGCCGCCCGGCGCAGCGTATCGTGCTGCTGCAGCAGGAAATTGGCCTGCGACCAGTCGTTTTTGCGGCGGGCCAGCCTTCTGGCATAGCGCAGCGCGTAGAGCAGCATCGCCGTGGCGCAGGCCGTCTTGTCGAGATCCTCGCACCAGTCGATGAAGCAGTCTTTGACCGCCTGCCCGCCGACCGTACCCGTCTCGTCGATCTGGCGGATCGCGTACTCGATCTGCTGCATGGCGATGTCGTAGAGGTCGTCCAGGGCCTCCGTGTCGTTCGTGTCCTGCAGATATTCCTCGACCGTCACCGTGTAGAGCAGCGCGTAGTCGAACAGGAAGGTATCGTCCGCCTCCACCGCGGGCCGGGTGAACACGTTCGCGCTGACGCGGCCGTCCGGGAAGCGGCTGCCGCCGAAGAGATACAGGCAGCGCTTGACGAGATCGAAGTTTTTGAAGGACATGGCGTTCGTCATCGCCATCAGCCGCAGATCGCCGACCCAGAGCCGGCGGTCACGCTTCGGTCCGTCCTCAAACTCCTCCTGCATGCAGTTAGCCAGCGTCTTCAGGCTGACCTCGTGGATGCGGTCGAGCTGCCGGTCCCCGCTGTCGAGCTTCCGGACCGCCGACCAGTCGGCGGAGCTTTCCGTCCGGCACTCGGCGTGGCGGACGATCAGCTTGTACTTCGGCGAGGTGTCCATCATCGTGATCTTCAGATAGCGGAAGGCGTAGCGCCGCGGCAGGACCAGGCGGCTCGGCAGCTGATCGACGTGGAGGTATTCCTCCTGGATCCAGCTGCGGGAGAGCCAGCCGTCGTACTCCTGGGAGTTCTCGCTCAATTCCTGCAGGGTCTCCGCGAATTTCAGCTTTAAAAAAGCGGGCGCGTCGGGATGGCTGCCGGAATAGCCGAGTTCCAGCGTCAGATAGCCGACCAGATGCTCGCCGAAGTCCAGGCAGAGGTTTTCGCCCCGGCCCATGCTCAGGTGCGGCAGCTGCTGCAGGACGATCTCATGCTTCTCGGGGCTGTAGCGCTCCTTGAGCTGAAATCCGCCGATCGGCTCGCGGATCGTATGCCGCAGCACCGGGCGCAGCTGTTCGGCCCGGGACAGCAGCTTCTCATTCCCCAGCGGATGAAAATCTTTGATGATCGAAATCAGTGCCATAGCATTCCCCTCCATTTTTCCATGTTAACTATACCTCAAAAAGCCGGGGAAAACAATTTGCCCGGCAAACCGTTTGCGCTCCATTTCGGGCTTTTCACGGCAGGGCTGTTTTTTTCCCGAACAAACTATGGTACTGTATTTATGGAAAAAAATACGTCCCGCGCTGGTGCGCCGGGCGGGAGCAACTTCGGAAGAAAGCAAATTCGAAACATATAAGGAGACTCAACATGGGAAAGACAGAAACCAAGCAGGGCAGCTTTTTCGACAAGCTGCCGCCGACCCTCATCAAGAAAAACAACGTCACCCTGATCCCTGAGGGCGCGATCGGCTACCTCGTCGGTCCGACGCTCGCGCTGCTGGCAAACTCCGTCCTCGGCAACTACTTCAACAAGTACATGTCCGACGTGCTGCACATCAACACCTGGGCCAAGGGCTTCTTCACCTGGCTGCCGGTCATCTCCGTGATCTTCGTGGTGCTGGGCAACATTCTCGTCGGCCGCCTGATGGACAGGATCAAGTCCAAAAACGGCAAGGCCCGTCCCCTGCTGCTGGTGTCGCTGCCGCTGAGCCTGATCGCGCTGCTGTTTTTGTTCGTCTTCTCCCCGTATAATGCGAACAACGACAGCTGGCACGTCGGCGCGCTCGTATGCATCGCCATCGGCTATAACCTCTGGTTCGCCTTTGCCTATCCGATGTACTATACCCCGCATGCGGCGCTGGTGAGCCTCTCCACCCGCAACAGCAAGGACCGCGGCCTGCTCGCCACGATCTCCAACGCCACGATGCTGGCCGCCATCGGTCTGGCCAGCATGATTCTCCCCTTCTTCCTGAACCTGCTGTTCGTTTACGACATGAGCGGCAAGGGAACGCCTGTGACCAACGACGCCGGCAAGATCCTTTACTACGTGGATGAAGGCGGCGCCGCCATCTATGACGCGGCCGCCTCCTACGCCCACTGGAAGATCTTCGTGATCGCCCTGCTGATCATCACCGTGCTGGGCGTGATCATTGAATACTTCTTCACCCGCGAGCGCGTCACCGAGGAGACGATGGGCCGGGACGCCGAGCCCAAGGCCGCGCTGCCCATCGGGGAGCAGGCGCGCATCTGCCTGCACGACAAATACTGGATCATCATGATGGTGTTCTTTTTCCTGTACCAGTTCGGCGGCATGATCAAGAACATCTCCCAGAACTACTTCTGCACCGCCATGTTCCGCGACGCCATGGGCAACTATACGGTCGCCTACGGCGGCGAGATGCAGGGCCTTCTCGCCATCATCGGCGCCATCCCGACGGCGATCGGCATGGTGATCGCGCTTCCGCTGTCCAACGCGCTCGGCAGCAAGGCCAGGGCGATCCTCGTCGGCGCGGTCGTCGCCGTAATCGGCGGCGTGATCGGCTTCTTCGCGCCGGACAATTTCATCGTCGTGACCGTTTCCTTCGTCATCAAGGCGCTCGGCTCCACCCCGGCCATGTACCTGTCGCTGGCCCTGCTGGCGGACATCTTCGACCACCAGGAGGCCGTGCACGGCGTGCGCACCGACGGCCTGTCCATGACGATCTACGGAGCGATCATCGCCGGCATGACCGGTCTCACCACAGGCGTGCTGAACATGGTGCTCTCCGCCGTCAACTACGACGTGTCCACTCTGCAGACCAACGAAGCGCTGCGCGCCGCGATGCCCTGGGTCTTTATCGGCGGCGAAACGCTCTGCTATCTCGGCATTTTCCTGATCTTCATCTTCATGGGCGTCGAGAAGTTCTCCAAGATCGACCACAGCGCCATCGTGTCCGACCAGAAGGCGGCCGCCGAGGCCGAAGGCCGCGCCTACATCTCCGCGGAGGAGAAGATCCGCCTGGAGGAAGGCGAAGAGGCCTATCAGGCGGAGCTGAAAAAGCAGGCAGACGCCAAAGCCAAGGAGGAAGCCCGTCTGGCCCGCCTCAGCCCCGACAAGCGCCGGGCCGAGGCCGAGCGGAATGAGAAGCTGCTGGCCGAGTTCAACGCCCTGCGCAGGGCGGCCGGCAGAAACGAATTTGCGGAATAAGAAAGGAAGAACGGGATGAAATATCAGCATTTCAATGAAGGCTGGTTTTGCCGTCACCTGGATGAGCCGGGGCCAGGCCTGGCCGTCACCGTCCCGGACGACGCCATGCTGCGCGAAAAGCGCAGCCCGACCTCGATGGGCGGGCTGAACGTCAGCTGGTTTGAGGGCAAAGACTACTCCTACACGAAGACCTTCACGCTTGATGAGAAGCTGCTTTCCGGCAGCATCGTCCTCGAATTCGAGGGCGTCTACCGCAAGGCGGAAGTATATCTCAACGGCCAGAAGGCCGCCTTCCGTCCCTATGGCTACACGAATTTTTACGTGGACTGCAAGCCCTTCGTCCACACCGGAGAAAACACGGTGGAGGTGCGCGCCTTCAACGCCGACCAGCCCAATTCCCGCTGGTACTCCGGCGCCGGCATCTACCGCCCGGTGAAGCTCTGGACGGGCCCGGAAGCCCACATCGAGCTCAACGGCGTCAAGCTCAAAACGCTCTCGCTCGACCCGCCGACCGTGGAGATCACGGTCAAAACGACCGGCGAAGGCCCGGTCTCCGTCGAGCTGCTGGACGGAGATACCGTCCTTGCCTCGGCGGAGGGCGCAGAGCGCGCGTTCACGCTTTCCGCTCCCTGCGCGCAGAGCTGGAGCGTCGACACGCCGAAGCTCTATACCTGCCGCGTGCGCTTCGGCGGAGACGAGGCGGAGAACGGATTCGGCTTCCGCACCCTCTCCTGGGGCAAAAACGGCCTGCTGATCAACGGCAAACGGGAGATCCTGCGCGGCGCCTGTGTACACCACGACAACGGGCTGCTCGGCGCCAAATGCGACCCCGACGCGCTGGCGCGCCGCATCCGCCTGCTGAAAGAGAACGGCTACAACGCCCTGCGCTCGGCGCACAATCCCTGCTCCAAGACCGCCCTGGAGATCTGCGACCGCCTCGGCATGCTGGTGATGGACGAATACATCGACCACTGGTACATCCACAAGACCATGTACGACTACGTGGACTTCTTCTTTGACTGGTGGAAGCAGGACATGAGCGACATGGTGGACAAGGACTACAACCATCCCTGCGTGATCCTCTACTCCACCGGCAACGAGGTCGCGGAAACGGCGCAGCCCAAGGGCATCCAGCTGGCCAAGGACATGACCGCCCTGCTGCATGAGCTGGACGACACCCGGCCCGTCACCTGCGGCGTCAACATCTTCTTCAACTTCCTCAATCACATCGGCTTCGGCCAGTATTCCGACGAAAAGGCCGCCAAGGAGGCCGAGCGCGCCGCCAAGGCCAAGGCCGCCGGCAAGCAGGCCAAGGAGAGCAGCACCGGCTCCAAATTCTTCAACGACATGGCCGGCCTCATGGGCGCGGACTTCATGAAGCTGGGCGCCACGCTGCACATGAGCGACGTGACCACCCGCGAGTCCTTCGCCAACATGGACGTCGCCGGCTACAACTACGGTGAAAAGCGCTACAAGAAGGATCTGAAGAACTACCCCGACCGCATCATCCTCGGCTCCGAGACCTTCTGCTTCGACGCCTACAAATTCTGGGAGCTGGCGAAGGCCAACCCGCGCCTGATCGGCGACTTCGTCTGGGCGGGCATCGACTACCTGGGCGAAGTGATGATCGGCTCCTGGGAGTACGCCGACTACGCCAAGAACTTCAACGCCGGGCCCGGCTGGATGAGCGCGGGCAGCGGCCGCATCGACCTCACTGGCAAGCCCCTGGGCGAGGCGCTGTACACCAAGGTCGCCTTTGAACGGGAGCAGGGCCCCTTCCTTGCCGTGCGTCCGATCTGCCACGAGGGCAAGCACAGCCCCTCCGCCTGGAAGATGACCAACGCCATGCCCTCCTGGAGCTGGCGCGGCTTCGAGGGGAAAAAGGCGACCGTCGAGGTCTATGCCCGCGCGGCCGCCGTCGAGCTGATGCTCAACGGGAAAAGCCTCGGCAAAAAGACGCCGAAAAACGACTGCCGCGTGATCTTCAAGGTCCCCTATGAAAACGGCGTGCTCGAGGCCGTCTCCTATGACGCCGCCGGCAGGGAGCTCGGCCGCGACCGGCTGGAGACCGCGGGCAGCGAGACGCAGCTTCGCATCGCGGCGGAGGAAAGCGCCGTCGCTCCGGGCAGGCTCGCCTTCCTGCGCATCCGCTACACTGACGAAAACGGCGTGACCAAGCCCTGCGAGCGCGGCATGCTGCGCGCCTCGGTCGAGGGCGGCACGCTGGAGGCCTTCGGCTCGGCCTGTCCCTTCTACGAGCAGAGCTATCTGGACGCCGAGAGCGACACCTATTACGGCGAGGCGCTGCTGATCGTCCGCGCCGGAGAGAGCGGCGAAATCCGCGTCTCCGTGTCCGACGGCAGCCGCAGCGCCGATGCGTCCGTCCCGATCCGATAAAACCAGGCCCCGACAAACGAAACAGCCCCGCCTTATCCGGCGGGGCTGTTTTCCGTTTGTGATCGAAGGACGCGCTTTCTTCTGCGGCGCGCGAGAAGGAGCAGCGCTCCGGCCGCAGCGCAAAACAGCGCCAGCAGCACGAGCACGGCATAAAAGGTCCCGATCCGCAGCTGCCAAACGGAGCCGCCTTCGCTCAAAAAGCCGAACCATCCCGCCTGCGAGCCGTAATCGAGGAAGGGGTAGGGCGCCATCCTGCCTCTCCAGCGGACGCCGAGCTGCCCCAGCGCGAGGATGAACAGGAAATACGCGATCGGCGGGAGCAGCGCCAGAAGGACGTGCCGCCTCCGGTAGGGATAGAGCGCGTCGCTGCGGAAGAAATCCCAGAACGCGAGGGCGGGCGTGAGCAGATGCAGGCAGAAGCTTGCTCCGTGATCCTGTGCGTAGGCCGCCGCAAGTCCGCCCGGCATCACCGGGCCCAGCACCGTCAGATAGACGAAAAACGTGACGAAGATGGATACGACCGCGCCGAACTTCAGTGCCGGCAGCGCGCGAAGCTCCGGCCGCAGGAGCTGCAGCAGGACCACGGCGGCGATATACAGATTGGAAAGCTGGGTGAAAAAGGTAAAGCCGAGCGGCCAGTGCAGAAGGTTCAGCACGGCGTAGCCCGTCGAAGCGAGCAGCAGGAGCTTCGGCAAGGATGCTCTTATGGTCATGGTTTCGGTTCCCGGGCCTTTCAAAGTCAGAATGGCGCTATTGTATCACAGTTCCCTCTTCGCGGCAAGAAGCCGGATCTGCCCTTTTCCTGCCTTCGCGTTCCCGGCCGATATGCATTGATTTTTTGGTCGAAATCAACTATAATATAACCAATTCAACACGGCAAGAGGGTGCTGTTTTGTACAGAATAGCAGTTGTGGACGATCTGCCGGAGGAACGCGACAGATTGAGCGACTATCTCCGGCGCTTCGCCGCGGAGCGAAAGCTTACGCTGACGGTCGACTGCTTCGAGGGCGGTGAGCGCTTTCTCGAAGCCTATGACAACAACTATGAAATCGTCCTGCTGGATATTGAGATGCAGGGCATCGACGGGATGGCGACCGCGCGCAGACTGCGCGAGCGGGACGAATCCGTCTGCCTGCTTTTTGTGACCTACCTCGCCAACTTCGCGCTGGAGGGCTACAGCGTCCATGCGCTGGATTTTCTGGTCAAGCCCGTGAGCTACGAGAACTTCAGCATGAAAATGGAGCGCGCGCTCGTCGCCGCGGACCGGGCGCGGAAGAAGGAGATCATCGTCTCCACGCCGGAGGGCGACCGGCGCATCCGCATTGACGAGATCTACTACGTGGAGGTCATGAACCACACCTTGATCTATCACACGAAGGCCGGCGTGATCTCGGTGCGCGGACCGATCCGGGACTGCGAGGAGCGCCTGACTCCTTACGATTTCGCGCGCTGCAACAAGAGCTATCTGGTCAATTTGAACTACGTGACCGAGATCCGGCGCAGCGAGATCCGGGTGGGCGGCGATCTGCTTCCCGTCGGCAGCACGCGGCGGCAGAGCTTCATGCAGCAGCTGACGGAGTTTATGGGGGATATCGTCTTATGAGCGCTGTGGAAGAAAGCGTACTGCGCATCCTGAACGGCGATCCGCTGCGGCTGCTGCTGGCCGTGCACCTCTTCGCGTTTCCGACCTTCCGCCGCAGGCCTTTCTTTGGGCTGAAGGCGGTGCTGACGGCGCTGCCCCTGCTGCTGGGTTTTGAAATCGTCTATCAGCTCTCGCCCGGCGGCCTGCTGCCGGGCAATCCCCTGCTCGACCGGGCCTTACTGCTGCTGCCCGCCGTCTGGCTGTATCTGACGCTGCGCATCTGCTATGTCTGCACCCCGCGGGAGCGTCTGTTTTCCACCTCCAGCGCTCTGGCCTTGCAGAACCTCGCCTTCAGTTTGTTCTGGATCGCCAAAACCGTGGCGGGTTTTCCGGAAACCAGCTGGCCGGCCCTCTGGGTATCCTGGGGGATGCTGCTGCTGATCTACGGGACCGTTCTTCTGCTCTTCTGGGACTATATGCTCGACCGGGAGGGGCACACCCTGCCGATGAACCGGGTCAGTCAG
Source organism: uncultured Clostridia bacterium (assembly GCA_946547105.1). Taxonomy (GTDB): domain Bacteria; phylum Bacillota; class Clostridia; order Oscillospirales; family Oscillospiraceae; genus Limivicinus. The sequence goes on from CAMNOV010000054.1 coordinate 10,443, forward strand.
AATGCGATCGTCATCGTTCTGTTCGTCCTGTTCTTTACCCGGCGCTTCGGCGGCACGTCTTTTGACGTGTATCTGGGGCTTGCCTACAGCTTTGCGGACGTTCTGGCGCTGCTGATGCAGATCGGCCTGATCCGCGAGACGGATCTCACGCTGAAAAACGAGATCGTCGAGCAGCTGCTTGCCTCCGAGCAGAAAAAGCAGCGGATGACCGCCGAAAACATCGAACTCATCAACCGCAAGTGCCACGACCTGAAGCATCAAATCGAAGCCCTGCGGCACATCAGCTCGGACGATGAGCGCAACGCGTACATCAAGCAGGTGGAGGACGCCGTGCTGTTTTACGAAAGCGCGGTCAAAACCAGCAACGAGACGCTCGATCTGATCCTGATGGAAAAACAGCTCTACTGCAAGGAGCACGGCATCACGCTGACCGGCGTCTGCGACGGGGCCAGACTGAATTTCATCAGCACGCCCGATCTGTACGCGCTCTTCGGCAACGCGCTGGAAAACGCCATCGAGAGCGTCAGCGGCGAGGCGGCGGAGAATCGGATCATCAGCTTCCGCGCGGGCGTGCGCGGCGACTTTCTGTCCATCCACATCGAAAACTATCTCGGCCACGCCCTCACCATGCGCGACGGCCTTCCTCTGACCACCAAGAACGATCTGAGCTATCACGGTTTCGGCATGCTGAGCATTCGCCACATCGTGGATAAGTACGGCGGAACGATGAGCATCCGCACCGATCAGAAGCTCTTCCGCCTGGATATCCTTCTGCCCTGCGCCGAGCCGGCGGAAGCCTGACGACAAACACCATACACGGGAGCCGCACGGACTGGCGGCTCCCGTTTTGTTTGCGCCGCGAAAAGAGGCGTTTGCGCCAATCGGTGGACGGGCTCTGCCGAACCTGTTAATATAAGATCAGCGCAACCTGAATAATAACAAGCAAGGAGGATAACATGAAAAGCAAGAAACTTGGTCTCAAGCGCGGGCTTGCGGTCATTCTGGCGTCACTGTTCGTGCTGTCGCTGTTTGCCACAAGTATCGCGCAGACCTGGGCAGGAAAGATCAACACTTTCCTCGGGACTTCGAGCTACGAGACCGTCAAGAGCGGTGAAAGCACCAGCGACGGCATCTACTTCAAGTCCGAATTCACGTCCGTCAAGGACGTCATCGACGCCAAGGAAGCCCTGGCGCGTGAGATTTCCCAGGAGGGCACCGTCCTGTTCAAGAACGACGGCGCTCTGCCCCTCAACCCTGCGAGCGAGAAGGTCACCGTCTGGGGCCTGAATGCGCTCTCCCCCACCTTCGGCGGTCTGATCGGTTCCACCACCTCCGTCAACTACGAGGCGGGCCAGACCACCGTCACGCTGCTTGACGCGCTGAAGGAAAACGGCGTCGCCCTCAACGAGGATCTGCTGGCGCTGTACAACAGCTCCGACGCCGACGCTTACCGCCGCAAGGCGGCCTTCTTCGGCCAGGAGGTCCCGGGCCACTCCCTCATCCCCGTGTTCTGGCCCATGTTCGAGACGGCTGACAGCTACATGATCGGCGAGCCGCCCGCAGACTTCTACACCCAGGCCGTGCTGGATTCCGCGAAGGACACCACCGCCCTCGTGTTCCTCTCCCGTGACAGCTCCGAGGCTTCGGACTACGCGGTCTCCACCATGAAAGACCCCAACGGCGACAACTTTGAGCGCCCGATGGCCCTCTCCGACAATGAGAAGGCCATGCTCGAGCTGGCGAAGGCCAACTCCAACGGCAAGGTCATCGTCGTCCTCAACTCTGACGTCACCATGGAAATCGCCGAGCTGAAGAACGATCCGGACATCTCCGCCATCGTGTGGGCCGGTCTGCCCGGCGCCTACGGCTTCCGCGGCGTTGCCGACGTGCTGACCGGTGCGGTCAACCCCTCCGGCCACATTGCCGATACCTATGCCACCAGCTCCATCTCCGCTCCCTCGATGCAGAACTTCGGTCTCTTCTTCTTCGATGCTCCCGAGGGTGAGCTGGATCCCGGCACCGACAAGGGCAACTGGTATATCATCGAGACCGAAGGCATCTATGTCGGCTACAAGTACTATGAGACCCGCTACGAGGACGCAGTCCTCGGCCAGGGCAATGCCGACGGCAGCGCGGGCGTCTTCGCCTCCAACGGCGGCTGGGACTACGCGGCCGAGGTCGCCTATCCCTTCGGCTACGGCATGTCCTACACCAGCTTCGAGCAGGAGCTGCAGAGCGTTGACTTCAACATCGGCGGCGAGAGCACTGCCGTTGTGAAGGTCACCAATACCGGCGACGTCGCCGGCAAGAGCGTCGTTCAGCTCTACGCCCAGGCCCCGTACATCCAGGGCGGCGTGGAGAAGTCCGCGATCCAGCTGGTCGGCTTCGGCAAGACCTCTACTCTGGAGCCCGGCGCGAGCGAGACCGTCACCGTCGAATTCGACGCCAAGTACGTTGCCTCCTACGACGAGAACGCCGTCAAGGCTGACGGCACCCAGGGCGCCTGGATCCTCGATGCGGGCGACTACTACTTTGCCATCGGCAACGGTGCGCACGAAGCGCTCAACAACGTCCTGGCCGCCAAGCTGGGCAGCGACGAGAAGCTCGTGAAGATCACCGACGACGAAGTCATCAACGCCGACAACGCCAAGAAGGTCAGCGTCGGCAGCAAGGACATCGAAACCTATTCCGAGGGCGTGCAGAACCAGCTGCAGGACGGCGACATCCGCAAGCTCCTGCCCGAGCGCGGCGTGGAATTCATCACCCGTGCCGACTGGACCAAGGGCTGGGATCCCGTGTGGGGCATC
>CAMNOV010000055.1 GCA_946547105.1 uncultured Clostridia bacterium
CGGCGGGCTGCTCGGCGGGAGCCTCGGCGGGCTGCTCGGCGGGAGCCTCGGCGGGAGCGGCCTGCTGACCGCAGGCGGCCAGAGCCAGAACCATGCAGAGCGCAAGGATCAGTGCAAAAATCTTCTTCATTTTTTCATTCTCCCAAATTCATATTTTTCGGTTTCATGCCTTCAGGGCTTGAACCATGCTCAATGTATCACGTTCCTCTCTTCCTGTCAAGAAATTAACGCACCGTTTTGCATTTTGTACAAAACAGTGCGTTTTCTTCTGTTTTTTCCTGTTTTTTCCGGGTGTTTTTGTGCTTTACGCCTTAGGGTGCGCGGCGAACCAGGCCCTGGCCGACTCCGCGTCGCGGCGGATCTGCGCCGAGAGCGCCGCCATATCCGCAAAGCGCTTCTCTTCCCGCAGGAAGGCGTGGAACTCCACGCGCGCCTGCCGCCCGTAGAGGTTGCCCTCGTAATCGAGCAGGTGGCTTTCTACGCTCACGCGGTTGCCCTCGCTGACCGTCGGCCGCACGCCGACGTTGGTGACGGCCATATAGCTCTCGCCGTTTTCCAGGAAGACCCGCGCGGCGTAAACGCCGTGGCGCGGCACCAGCACCCCGTCCGGAAAGAACATGTTGATGGTCGGCGCCCCGAGCTTGGAGCCGAGGTGGTAGCCGGAATGAACGGTATCGGCCAGGGTGTGCGGATGGCCGAGAAATCGCGCCGCCTCCTCCATATCGCCGCGCTCGATGAGCGTGCGGATATAGGTGGAGCTGACGACGCGCCCGTCGAGCCTCACGGCCTCGATCACGTCGCAGCCGACGCCGCGCCCGGCGCAGTAATCGCGCAGCTTCTCCGGCGTGCCCTCGCCGCGGTAACCGAAGCTGAAGTCATGTCCGACGACGATCCAGGCGGCCTGCAGCTCGTCGATCACCGAGTCGGCAAAGTCTCGCCAGGGCATGCGCATCACGTGCTGGTTGAAGTGGATGAACACCACGTTGTCGATGCCGAAGCAGCGGCGGATGATCTCCTCGCGCCCGATGGCGCTGTTGATGAGCGGTACCTCCTTGCCGAACACCAGCGTGTCCGGGTGCACGTCAAAGGACAGCACCGAGGGCATGGCGCCGATTTCGGCTGCGCGCTGCTTCGTCTTGTTCAGCAGCGCCGCGTGCCCGATATGTACCCCGTCGAAAAAGCCGAGCGCAATGGCCCGTTTGCTGTTTGGCATCGCATTATACCTCGAAAAAGCTTTTGATCGTTTTCAATGCGCCCGCCTCCGTGCGGCAGAGCGCGAGGAAAGATGCGTCCTCCCCGTAAACGCGCCAGACGCCGTCCGGCGTGCCGGGCAGCGCCGCGTCGTTTCCGCAGCGGATGCGGCGTTCCGTCTCCGCGCCGACGCTCAGGGCCGGGTGCGCGGCAAAGAGGCCGTCGAGCGGCAGCAGCAGCTCTTCGGCGCGGCCCTCCGCCGCAGCGGCGATCACCTCCGGCAGGGTGTGCGCCTGCTGTACGGAGAAGGTGCCCGCACGCACGCGGCGCAGCGCGCTCATGCAGCCGCCGCAGCCCAGGCTCTCGCCGATATCGTGGCAGAGCGTGCGCACATAGGTGCCCTTGGAGCACGCGATCTCCAGCAGCCAGTCCTCCCCCTCGCGCCCGGTCAGCGCCAGGCGGGAAACCGTGATGGGGCGGGGTTTCCTTTGCACTTCCCCGCCGCGCCGGGCGATTTCATACAGCTTTCTCCCACCTTGCTTGATGGCCGAATACATCGGCGGGATCTGTTCTATCTCGCCCTCAAAGCCTGCCAAGGCCGCGCGCAGCGTTTCCTCCGTAACGAAAGAAGCGTCCGCTTCCCGCAGCGTTCGCCCGGTCACGTCCTGCGTGTCGGTCGAAAGGCCCAGGCGCAGCGAGGCGAGGTATTCCTTGTCGTCCGCCTCTGCGAAGGAGCAGGCGCGGGTCGCCCGCCCGACAAAGAGCACCAGAAGGCCCGTCGCCATCGGGTCGAGCGTGCCGGAATGACCGATGCGCTTTTCATGCAGCACGCCGCGCAGCTTCGCCACCACGTCGCTGCTGGTCCAGCCGGAAGGCTTGTCGATGAGCAGGATGCCGTTCACGCCCACAGCTCCTCGATCACCTGCAGCAGCAACTCGCAGGCCCGCTCGGGTGCTTCGTGGATGTTGCAGCCGGCGGCCATCTTGTGTCCGCCGCCGCCGAACACGGCGCACAGCGCGCTCACGTCAAAGTCCGCGCCGCAGCGGGCGGAGATCTTGCTCGTCCCGTCCGGGTTTTCGCGGATCGTCAGGCCGACGCGGTGACCTCTCGCGCGGCCGACCAGCCCCGCGATATCGTCAAGCTCCTCTTCCGTCACGCCGCTCTCGCGCAGCATCTGCTGCGTGATGAAATTCACAGCGATCTTTCCTTCGCGATAAAAGCGCATGCCGCTGTAGATCATACCCTCCAGCTTGAGACGCGCCGGAGAGACCTGGCGGAAAAAGACCTGGTTGATGTCCGCGTTGTCCGCGCCCAGTTCCAGCAGCTCCGCCGCCGAGCGGAAGGCGTGAGCGTCGGTGTTGGCGTACTGGAAGCATCCGCAGTCGGTGGAGAGAGCGACATAGAGCATGTCCGCCTCTTCCTTCGTCACACCGCCGCCCAGCGCGCGGATGATCTTCAACACGATCTCGCCGCAGGCGGCGCGCTGATCGTCGATGTACTCGGCCTTCGCGTAGTGCGAATTGGTCGGATGGTGGTCGATCGCCAGATCGACCTCCCCCTCGAAGCCGCGCGGGAACATCCGCTCGGTCGCCACGTCCACCGTCACCGTATAGTCCGGCGCAAAGCCCTCCGGGGCAAAAAATTGCTCCGCATACGCGCGCAGGCGCGCGCCGAGCTGCGGATTGGGATAGAGGTAGGCGGTCTTCCCCTGCCGCCGCAGCGCCGAGCACAGCGCTGAGGCGCTGGCCGCGGTGTCCCCGTCGGGGTTATAGTGCGTGACGAGCAGGATGCGGTCCTGCCGCAGCAAAAGCTTTGCGCACTGCTCAGCCTTCATGGTTCTCGTCCTCGTCGGGCCGGATGTCCAGCGACTGGATCACCTGGCTGATGTGGGCGCCGTACTCGATGCTGTGGTCGACCTCGAACACGAGCTCGGGCGTATAGCGCAGCTCGAGGCTCTGCCCCAGCTCATGCCGCAGCCAGCCGGCGGCGGATTTGAGCCCGCGGCGGAATTCCTTTTCGTTTTCCAGCCCCAGCACGCTCAGCCAGACCTTGGCATAGCGCAGGTCGCCGGTGGTCTCCACGCGCGTGACGCTGATCATGCCCTGCTGCACGCGGGGATCCTTGATCTCCCGGAGCTTGGCGGCCAGCACGCGCTGGATATCGTCGTTGGTTCTTGCCAGTTTGTTGGAAGGCATGTCGATTCCTCCTGTAAAAACCGGGCGCGGGAATCCCGCGCAGCTTGTCAACCAGTTCTTCCGAACTGTTTGACGGCGCTGCTGCCGCCGGGCATTTTGACCTGTCAAAATGCCATTACCCGAAAAAGACCTGGATCGCGGTCTTTTTCGGACGGCGGATGATCGAAACGCGAGGCGGGCCATGCCCCCTCGCGCTCCCCCGCGACACCGTTTTGATTTATTTCTTTATCAAAACCAATTCTGTGCTTCGGGCGCGGGAATCCCGCGCCCGTTTGAAAACTAAAAACTGTCAGTCTTTGATCTGCTCCATGACGAAGCACTCGATCACGTCGCCGACCTTGATGTCGTTGAACTTCTCGACCTGCATGCCGCATTCGTAGCCTGCCGCGACTTCCTTCACGTCGTCCTTGAAGCGGCGCAGCGAAGCCAGGTCGCCCTCGTGGATGACGATGTTGTCGCGCAGCACGCGCACCTCACAGCCGCGCTGGATCTTGCCGTCCGTGCAGTAGCAGCCGCAGACCGTGCCGACCTTGGAGACCTTGTAGGTCTCGCGCACCTCGGCGTGGCCGATGACGACTTCCTTGAACTTCGGAGCGAGCATGCCCTTCATGGCCGACTCGATCTCCTCGATGCAGTCGTAGATGACGCGGTACATGCGCATATCCACCTTGCTGCGGGCGGCGCTGTCGCGGGCGGCGTTGTCCGGGCGGACGTTGAAGCCCACGATGATGGCGCCGGAGGTGGCGGCCAGCATGACGTCGCTCTCGTTGATCGCGCCGACGGCGCTGTGGATGACCTTGACGCGGACCTCGTCGTTGGAGATCTTCTCCAGCGAGCTCTTGACCGCCTCGGCCGAGCCCTGCACGTCCGCCTTGACGATGAGGTTCAGGGTCTTCATCTCGCCGGCTTGGATCTGACTGAACAGATCCTCCAGGCTGACCTTCTTGGCGGTGCCGAGGGTCTGGTTCTGCGCGGCGATGCGGCGCTCGTCAGCCAGTTCCCTGGCCATGCGCTCGTCATTGACGGCATTGAAGGTGTCTCCCGCGCTGGGCACTTCGCTCATGCCGGAGATCTCCACCGGGGTGGAGGGGCCGGCCTCGGTGACGCGCTGGCCCTTGTCGTTGATCATCGTGCGCACGCGGCCCACGGCAGTGCCGGCGATGATGATGTCGCCGAGCTTGAGGGTGCCGTTCTGCACAAGGACGGTCATGATCGGGCCGCGGCCCTTGTCGAGGCGCGCCTCGATGACGGTGCCCTTGGCGGCGCGGTTGGGGTTGGCGCGCAGCTCCTGCACCTCAGCCAGGACGACCAGGTTTTCGAGCAGATTCTCGATGCCCATGCCGGTCTTGGCGGAGATCGGGCAGATGATCGTGTCGCCGCCCCACTCTTCGCTGACGAGGTCATACTCGGTCAGCTGCTGCTTGATGCGCTCGGGGTTGGCGCCGACGGTGTCCATCTTGTTGATGGCAACGACCACGGGGATATTCGCGGCCTTGGCATGGTTGATGCTCTCCACGGTCTGCGGCATGATGCCGTCGTCCGCGGCGACCACCAGGATGGCGATATCGGTAACCATGGCGCCGCGGGCGCGCATGGAGGTGAAGGCCTCGTGGCCCGGGGTATCCAGGAAGGTGATGGGGCTGCCGTTGATGTCCACGGTATAGGCGCCGATGTGCTGAGTGATGCCGCCGGCCTCACCCGCGGCGACCTTGGCGTGGCGGATGTAGTCCAGCAGCGAGGTTTTACCGTGGTCGACGTGGCCCATGACCACCACGACCGGGGCGCGCGGCTGCAGATCCTCCTCGGCGTCGACATGGTCGTCGATCAGGCGCTCCTCCACCGTGACGATGACCTCGCGCTCGACCTTGCAGCCCATTTCCATGGCTACCAGGGCGGCGGTATCATAGTCGATGACCTCGGACACAGAGGCGAACACGCCCAGCTTAAAGAGCTGCTTGATGACCTCGGCGGCGGTCTTCTTCATGCGGGAGGCCAGCTCGCCCACGGAGATCTCGTCGGGGATCTCGACCTTGACGGGCTGCTTCTTGGCGATCTCCAGATGCAGCTTCTGCATCTTGTCGCGCTCCTCCTGGCGGCGCTTGCCGGAGGCCTGCTGCGCCTGGCGCTGCTTGTTCTTGTTGGTGAACTTCTCCTTGTTGCCGCGCTGCATGCCGGGCTTGGCGGCCTTCTGGCCGGCCAGGTCCTCGAACTTCTCGTTGTATTTCTCGATATTCACAGCCGCGCCGCCGCGGGTATCCACCACGCGCTTTTCCGCGACCTGTCGCGGCGTGTGGGGCTTGGCCTGCTTCTCCTGCTTCGGCTGCTGGGTCTGCGGCTGCGGCGCGCTCTGCTGCGGGGCGGCGGGCGCCTTGGCCTTGGGATCCGCCTTCGCGGGCGCGGCCTTGCCCTGGGCGGGCGCGGGCTCCGCCTTCGGCTCTTCCTTCTTCGGCGCCGGCTCCGCCTTCGGCGTGACCTTGAAGACCTCTTCCAGGCTCTCCACCTGGTTATGCTGGGTCAGATACTCAAAGATCACGTCCAGCTCCTGGGGCTCCAGCACCTGCATATGATTTTTAGGAGGCGCGATATAGTCGGTCAGGATCTGGGTGATCACTTTCGATCCCACGCCGAAATCCTTGGCCACCTCATGCACGCGATATTTGATCATACTCATCCGTTCGTCCTCCTTTTTTTAGTCAATTGCAAAACTCTGTTTTGCAATTGAGGTTCTCGCGCTCATCGCATGCGGCGATGCGTATCCGCCGCATTTGGTCGGCGCGAGGGCTCGCTTGGCTCGCCTCAGGGTGTTTTTGAAGCGGCAGAGCTGCTTCAAAAACGTTTGACGTTCCCTTCCGGCGCAGATCCTCGTTTTTCCCAATCAACAATTATTTTTCTTATTCCTTTTCAGGGCCTCTGTCTCTTTTTTCCGGCGCTGTGCCTTGCTGCGCCGCCGGTCGGTCTCGGCCGCGAGCTCCGAATAGCGCTCCGGGTCGATGGCCGCCAGCAGCTCCGTCAGCGCGCCGGCAAAGCCGAGATCGGTCACGGCCGCCATTGAGCAGCCGCCGAGACCCAGCGCCTCGCCGAGCTCCGCCCGGTCAAAGGGCAGTTCGACCAGCTGCGCGCGCCGTCCGTTGACCAGGTGCTCGGCCCGGCGGCGGGCGTTGTCCGCCGCGTCGGATGCCAGCAGCAGGAGCTTGGCCCTGCCCGCCTGCACCGCGTCGCCCGCCCGGTCTTCCCCGGGCTGGATAGCGTTGGCCCTGCGCATGAGGCCGAGCAGCTTCAGGGCTTTTTCCTTCATTCCCCGGCCTCCATCTGTTTCTGTAATTGCTCATAGACCTCCGCCGGGATCGGGCAGCCGAGCGCGCGCTCGATCGCCTTGGCGCGGATCGCCTTTTTCAGGCAGTCCGCCTGCGGGCAGACGTAAGCGCCGCGGCCGGAGGCCTTGCCCCGAAAGTCCAGGCTGATCTCTCCCTCCGGAGATCTCACGACCCGGATCAGTTCCTTCTTCGCTTTTTGTTCCCGGCAGCCGAGGCACTGCCGCATCGGTATTTTCTTTTGCATTGTCTCGACCACCTTTCAAAAAACTGAAAACTAAGAACTAAAAACTATCTTACGCCTCGCTCTGCGGTTTGATATCAATTTTGTAGCCGGTGAGCTTGGCGGCCAGGCGGGCGTTCTGGCCCTCCTTGCCGATAGCAAGCGACAGCTGATTGTCCGGTACGATGACGCGGCAGCTCTTGCCGTCCTCGAGCATGGTGACGCTGAGCACCTCGGAGGGCGACAGGGAGGCCGCAATGTACTCCTCGGGCTGCTCGCTGTACTTCACGATGTCGATCTTCTCACCGCCGAGCTCGTCGACGATGCTGGCCACGCGCCCGCCCTTGGGGCCGACGCAGGCGCCGATCGGGTCGACGTTGGGATCGGCCGACCAGACGGCCATCTTGGTGCGGCTGCCGGCTTCGCGGGCGATGGACTTGATCTCCACGGTGCCGTCGTAGATCTCGGGCACTTCGAGTTCGAACAGGCGCTTGACCAGGCCCGGATGGGTGCGGCTGATGAGCACCTGCGGGCCGCGGGTGGAATTGCGCACCTCGACGACATAGACCTTGATGCGGTCGCCCTCTTTCAGCTCCTCGTTCTTGATGCGCTCGTTGGCCGAGAGCATCGCCTCGGTAAACTCGCTGTTGGAGCTGATGCGGATGGAAACGGCGCCGCTGCGCGGCTCGATGCGGGACACGACGCCGGTCAGGATCTCGTGCTCCTTGGAGGTGAACTGCTCGTAAACGATGCCGCGCTCGGCCTCGCGGATGCCCTGGGTGACGATCTGCTTGGCAGCCTGGGCGGCGATGCGGCCGAATTTCTTGGTGTCCACGGGGATGGCCAGCAGGTCGCCGAGCTTGGCGCGGCGGCTGACCTTCTTGGCGGCCTCGAGGTTGATCTCGTGGCTGGGATCGGCCACGTCGTCGGTCACGGTCTTGTACACGACCATCTCGATGTTCTTCTTGTCCTCGTCCATCAGCACCTCGACGTTATCCTCGCACTCGGGATTGTCGCGGCGGAAGGCGGCCAGCATGGCCTGGCGGATCTTGTCGTACATATAGCCGCGGGGGATGCCCTTTTCTTTTTCGATATCCTCAATGGCCTGGAAAAAATCTGCGTTCATTGTCTCTTACCCCTTATCTCTTAGCTGATCTTTACGTGCAGCCGCACCTGTGCGAGCTGTGATTTGTCAAAGCTGCGGCTCTTTCCGCCGCATTCGATGCTCACGCGGCCTTCTTCATAGCCGCAGAGCGTGCCGGTGTAAAGCTTACTGCCGTCCACGGGCTGGTAGAGCTTCACGTCCACCTCGCTGCCCATGAACTGTTCAAAATCGCCCGGGCGCTTGAGCTCCCGGTCGGCGCCGGCAGAGCCCACCTCGAACACGTAGCTGTCGGGGATGGGCTCCTCCTCGTCCAGCACCGGATCGAGCCGGCGGCTGATGCGCTCGCAGTCGTCGATGGACAGGCCGCCTTCTTTATCGATAAAAATGCGCAGGTACCAGGTGCCCGCCTCGCGGACGTATTCCACGTCCCAGAGGCTGCAGCCCTCGGCCTCGACGTGGGGCCGGGCCAGCTCCGCGATGCGGTCGGTCAGTTTACTCATTGATTCTCACTTCCATATTTTGTCTTGGTCAAAGAGTTCGTAAAAAAGAGTGGGCCAAGACCCACTCTGACAATACCATAATCCTTACTGTGTAACTATACCACTGTTTATCAGTCATTGCAAGCATTTTTTTCGGCAGGATCCCGGGGGATCCTGCCGAAATGATCAGAAGCTGAATTCGGGATCGTAGTGCGCGTAAAACTCCTCGTAGCAGATGCCGTGCTCCATGATGAAGGTCGCGGCCTCTTCGCCGACGTAGCGGTAGTGGTAGGGCTCATCCCAGCCGGTCAGCGGCAGCTTGTTGCTGGGATAGCGCTTGATGAAGCCGTAGCTGGCGCAGATGGAGTCCAGATAGGCGAAGAAGTCCTGGTTCATCGTGTTGTAATCGAGCCAGCTGCGCTCCCGGTCGAGGATATCCACGCCCAGACCGAGCTGGTGCTCGCTGCTGCCGGGGTAGGCCGTGATGGTGCGCGCAACGGCGACGGCCTCCTGGTAGCGCGGGTCAAGATAGTCGGTCACCGGCGGATCCATGCCCGCAGCGATCTGGCTGGCCTTGCCGTTGAAGAGGATCTCCTGGAAGGAGTAGGTGCGGTAACCGGAGGCGACATAGGGCGTAAAGCCGTGGTCGCGCAGGTCCTGCAGCATGGCCTCCAGATAAGGCAGCGCGCTCTTTTCAAAGAGCTGGGCCCTGGTGCCGGTGATCTTGTCGCACTCCGGCTGGAAGGCGGCGGAGAGCAGGTTTTTGTCGTTGACGATGGCGTACTGGCGGTTTTCGGCCTCCAGCATCTCGTTGAGCGTCAGATCCGGCCAGACGACGCCGTCGTCCACCGGCTCCGGCGTCACGTTCGGATCGGGCAGCGTGTCGCGCTTGACGACGGTGGTCTTGCCGTCCTTCGCGCCCGGCATGATGATCTCCTCCGTGCGCTCGGTGCGCACCTGCATCAGGATCACGATGCCCACGCAGAGAGCGATCGTGAGAAACACAAGCCCCAGTTTTCTGAAATTCACACAACGCCCTCCTTTCGAGCGGTTTCAAAAGATTATATCACAGCTTGCGCCGGAATTCAAGTATCCCCGCGCCGATGCTCCTGGCGGCCGCGGCTGATGGCCAGCAGCGCCTGGAAAAGCGCCTCGGCCTCGTCGGCCCGCTCCCCCGCCTGCGCCCGGATGCGCGCCAGCAGCTTCGCCTCGCGCGCCTCGTCGCGCACCGGCAGTCCAAGGCTGCGCTTGGTCTCCCCGATCTCGTCGACCACACGCATCCGCTCCAGAAAAAGCGCGAGCAGCTGAGCGTCGATCCGGTCGATCTCCCCGCGCAGGCGCGCCAGTTCTCTGTTTTCCATGCTCTCGCCTCCGTCTTTTCGTCTTCCTTACTATATCATTCGCCTCAGAGCGCTGTCAATTCTCCGTCTTTGCATCATTCCGAATTCCGAATTTCGAATTGCCCTCAGTCCTCCAGCGCCTCCCGCAGCTTCTCCAGCGCGCGCTTTTCGATCCGCGAGACGTAGCTGCGGCTGACGCCGATCCGCTCGGCGGTCTGCTTCTGCGTCAGCGCGGCGCCTCCCTCCAGACCGTATCGCAGGCGGATGACCAGAGCCTCCCGCTCCGTGAGCACGCGGCCGATCAGCCCACGCAGCTGGGCGCAGAGCTCGTGCTCGCCGAGGCGCTCGGCCATGTCGTCCTCGTCGGCCAGCACGTCTAGGATCGAGAGGCTGCCGTCTCCGTCGCCCTCCAGCGCGTCCGACAGGCTCAGATCCCCCTGACTTTTGCGCCGGGAGCGGAAGTACATCAGCACCTCGTTTTCCACGCAGCGGCTGCAGTAGCTCGACAGGCGCACTCCTTTGTCGGGCCGGTAGCTGTCCACGCCCTTGATCAGCCCGATCGTGCCGATGGACAGCAGGTCGTCCATGTCGTCGGCCTGTGCGTAATACTTCTTCAGAATGTGGGACACGAGGCGCAGGTTGTGCTCGATCAGGGTGTTGCGCGCGTCCACGTCCCCCGCCGCCCAGCGTTCGATGCAGTCCCTCTCCTCCTCGCGGCTGAGCGGCCGGGGAAAGCTGCCGCCCGGGGCGATGCGCAGGAAGAGCCAGAGGGAGTGCATCAGCAGATAAAGCGCCGTTTCGATCATATTCGTCACCTCGAAACAGCATATTCTTTGACCCTCTGTCCAAATTCCGCCGCTTGCGCATTTCGTGCCCCGCGGTGTATACTGATCGCAGGAGATGATCGCTGTGGAAAAACGAATCTTTCTCACCGGCGCCGATCCGAAGACCCGTTCCCGTCTGATCCGCGAGGCGCTGGGCGAAAAGCTCGCCTGGGCGGGCGGCTTCGTCATCGCCGCCGAGGCGAACGTCCGGGGCTATGCCGATGGCTACGCGCTGCGCCCGGCCGCCGCGGCCGCGGGCGTGGAGGGTCTCCCCTCCCGCCGTTTTCTCGACTGCCGCAGTTGGCCGCCAGAGCGGGACAACGAGGTCTTTCGCAGCTTCGGCACGGAGCTTCTGCGGGAGGCGGCGCTCTATCCCTTTACCGTTCTCGCCGAGATCGGCGGCTTCGAAACGCTGATCCCGCAGTTTCGCGAAGCCCTGGAGGCGCTGCTGCAAAGCGGCCTGCCGATCATCGGTGCGCTCAAAACCGCGGAGGAGGCGGAGGGCTGGCGGCAGCTTTTCGGTCTGGGCGAGCGCATGACGCAGCAGACCGACCACTTGCGCGCAGGCTTCGCGTCCGACCCCGGCACGCATATCCTCGACCTGAATGAGGTTTCGGAAGCGGAAGCCCACGCCCTTCTCCGCGCCTGGGCCGCCGCCTATACTTAATTCCGAATTCCTCATTCCGAATTCCGAATTGCTTCTCATCCCCCCGGGGGGCTTGTCAAACGGCAGGAATTGCGGTATATTTTGTTGAAAAGCACAGTCCCGGAGGCACAGACATGCATATCGAAGACGAAGAAGTATATTATCACGACCACGGCGACGGAATCGTGCACGCCCACGTCCACGAGCACGGGCATGACCATGACCACACGCACGGCCACACGCATACCCAGACCAAGGCGGTCCTGAACCGTCTCTCCCGTGCGATCGGGCATCTGGAGTCCGTCAAGCGCATGGTGGAGGATGGGCGCGACTGCACGGAGGTGCTGGTCCAGCTGGCGGCGGTGCGTTCGGCGCTCAACAGCACGGCCAAAGTGATTTTGAAGGACCATCTCGAGCACTGCATCGACGACGTGAGCGCCGGGGATTCCGACCAGCTCACGGCCCTGAACGAGGCCATCGACAAATTCATGACCTGATAAAAGAACAACCACCCGCAGCCGGGTGGTTGTTCTTTTATTGTTCGTCCTGCGGTGCAAAGCGCCGCTGCTTCTCCTCCCGGCGCTGGTCGCGCAGCGCCACGTTCAGCGCCGCGCCGCAAAAGATCACCAGGCAGCAGGTATAGAGCCACATCATCAGCAAAATGACCGAGGCCAGCGAGCCATAGACCAGCGGATAGCGGGCCGAGGCGCCGATAAAGGCCGAGAAGGCCACGCTCACGCCCACCAGCGCCGCCGTCGCGAGCAGTGCGCCGGGGCCGATCGGATAGCGCCGTCCGAGCGGCAGGGACACCAGATACAGCCCGCAGATGATGGCGTATTCGATCGCCGCCAGCAGCGGATAGCGCAGCACCTGCCAGACCCCGGTGCTGTCGAAGATCGGGAAGATCCCGTTGAACCAGGCCAGAAACTCTCGCCCGGTCAGCATGACGAGGATGGCAAAATACAGCGCCGCGGTAAACAGCAGCGAAAAGATCAGACTGAACAGAAAGTCGGTCATCCCGCGAAAGCGCGGCTCGCCCTGCAGCTCGCCGATCGTAGCCTGCAGCGTGCGCATCGCCGCGGAGGCCGAGGTAAGCAGCAGGATCAGCGCCGCCATCATCATCGACTGGCTGTTGTTGCGCGCCACATAGCCCAGAAACTCCCCGATGGTATCGGCCGTTTTTGCCGCCATCAGCTGGCGCGCGAAGGACATGATCCGCTCGATGCGCTCCGGACTGCTGCCCAGCAGCGTATAGAGGATAATGAGCAGCGGAAAGAGCGTGGAGGTCAGAAAAAAGGACAGCGCCGCCGAGGCGCGCGTCAGCCGTTTCTCCGTATAGAGCCCGGCCCAGCGGCGCAGCAGCGCCCAAAAGCGTTTCACGTTTTCCTTTCCTCCTTTCTTTTGCCTTAAAAGAACGCCCACATCCAGTAGATGTGGGCGTTTTGCAGTTTATGTCCTGCTTACTTGTGGTTGAAGATGCTGAAGATCTTGTCGAAGGGATCTTCCTCTTCCGTGTCGGCAGCGGCAGGCTCAGCGGCCGGGGCAGCGGGAGCCGCGGGGGCCGGAGCAGCGGCGGCAGCCTTCTCAGCAGCACCGGTGAACAGGCCGGTCGTTCTCTCCGCGGGGGCGGCGGGACGCAGGGTCACGCCGGGAGCGGGTGCGGCGACGGCGGGCGCGTTCGCATTCTCTTCAAAGCCGGTGGCGATGACGGTGACGCGGATCTCATCCTGCATCGTATCGTCAAAGGTGGCGCCGAAGATGATGTTGGCGTCGGGATGCGCGGCCTCCTGGACGAGGTTGGCGGCGGCCTCGACGTCCTCCAGGCCCATATCCTCGGAGCCGGTGATGTTGATCAGCACGCCGTGCGCGCCGTTGATGGAGGTCTCCATCAGGGGGCTGGCAACAGCCATGCGGGCGGCGT
>CAMNOV010000056.1 GCA_946547105.1 uncultured Clostridia bacterium
TAGTCATGCCGTCCCTGCAAAACAATATAAAACTGTCTTACGCCCCCCGCCCTGAGCCGGTGGCTTTTTTTATTGTCTGAATCAGAAGAGGGGGACGACGGCGCCGTTGTAGGTAGCGTTGATGAAGTCCTTGACCTCCTGGGACTGGAGCGCGGCCAGCAGGGCCTGGATGCCCGGGTCGTTCTCACGACCTTCCTTGACGCCGAGGAGGTTGCCGTAGTACTGGGCGGCCTCGCCCTCGGCGGACTCCACGGCCAGCGCGTCGGTGCCGGCGTTCAGCCCGGCGTCCAGCGCATAGTTACCGTTGATAACGGCCAGGTCGACGTCCTTCAGGACGGAGGCGACCTGTGCCGCGTCGATCTCGACGATCTTCACGTTCAGGGGGTTGTCGATGATGTCATACACCGTCGCATTGACGCCGACGTCGTCCTTGAGCTTCAGAATGCCCTCCTGCTGCAGCAGGAGCAGGGCGCGCGCACCGTTGGTGGCGTCGTTGGGGATGGCGATCTCCGCGCCTTCGGCCAGCGCGTCAACGGAGGCGGTCTTGCCGGCGTAGAGGCCGAGCGGCTCATAGTGGATCAGGCCCGCGGAGACGACGTGGGTGCCGTTGGAGGCGTTGAAGTCGGTGAGGTAGGGCGTGTGCTGAAAGTAGTTGGCGTCCACTTCGCCGCTGTCAACGACGAGGTTCGGCTGCACGTAGTCGGTGTACACGATGATCTCCAGCTCGATGCCCTGCTTGGCCAGCACTTCCTTGGCGACCTCGAGGATCTCGGCGTGAGGCACGGCGGTGGCCGCGACGCGCAGCTTGCTCGGCTCGGTCTTGCTCTGGCCGCAGCCGGCCAGCAGCGCGACGATCAGCAGCACGGAAAGGATGATCGATACAGTCTTTTTCATTTTTTCATTTCTCCTTTTATTTATATTTACATTTTACTTTGTTCATGACCGGAGGCGCCGGTCGGATTTCTTGGCGACGGTGTTGCCGATGCTCTGGAAGATCTGCACCAGCAGGATCAGCAGCACGGCCGCGGCGTACATCACCAGCGGGCGATGCCGGTTATAGCCGTACTGGATGGCCATGTTGCCCAGTCCCCCGCCGCCGACGGCGCCGGACATCGCGCCGTAGCCGAAGATCGTGATCATCGAGACCATGAAATTGGCGATCAGGGCCGGTTTTGCCTCGGGGATGAGCACCTTCCGGATGATCTGCGCGGGGCTGGCGCCCATGGACAGCGCTGCCTCCACCACCCCGTGGTCGACCTCGCGGATCGAGGTCTCCACCAGCCGCGCCACGAAGGGGAAGGCCGCAATGGACAGCGGCACGATCATGGCCGCCGTGCCGACCGAGGTGCCGACGATTGCGCGGGAAAGCGGCATCACCACCAGCAGCAGAATCAGAAACGGCAGCGAGCGCAGCAGGTTGATGATTACGTGGATGACCTTCATCACGGCCTTCGGCAGCGGCAGGATGCCGTCCTCCTCGCCGACCACCAGCAGGATCCCCAGCGGCAGCCCGATGAGAAAGGCGATCACCGTGGGCAGGAAGGTCATCACCAGCGTCTCCCAGATAAAGCGGAGCAGATCGTGCTGGACGATGTTTTTCAGCAGCTCCAGGTCCTTGGGATCAAACATACTCGGTCACCTCCTCCGCAGTCAGACCGTTCAGGTCCCGCAGGTACAGCAGTGCGCGGGCCGCTTCGGTCTCGTCCTCCGGCAGGCCCAGCACCATGTTGCCGAAGGTTTTTTCGCCGATGGAGCGGGTGTCGGCGCTGATGATGTTCAGCTTGATGCCCTGCTCGATGGCGAGCGTGGAAATGATCGGCTCGGAAGCTGAGGCGCCGTTGAACACCAGGCGCACCAGGCGGTTGGCCGGCAGGATGTGGATCTTCTCGCCCTCCGGCAGCACCAGCCGCCGCCCGGCGGCGGACTGCGGGTTGGAAAAGACCTCGGACACCGGACCGGTCTCCTGCACGCGGCCCTGGTCCAGGATGGCGACGCGGCTGCAGATCTGCTCGACCACGCGCATCTCGTGCGTGATGATCACCACCGTCACGCCCAGCTCCCGGTTCAGCTTTTTCAGCAGCTCGAGGATCGCGCGCGTCGTCTTGGGGTCGAGCGCAGAGGTTGCCTCGTCGCACAGCAGCACCTTCGGGTCGCTGGCGAGAGCCCGGGCGATGGCCACGCGCTGCTTTTGGCCGCCGGACAGCTGCACCGGGTAGGCTCCTGCCTTGTCCGGCAGCTCGACCAGCTCCAGCAGTTCCTTCGCCCGCCGGCGCGCCGCGTCTTTCTTGACGCCCGCCAGCTCCAGCGGGAAGCAGACGTTTTCCAGCGCCGTGCGCTGCATCAGTAAATGGAAGCCCTGGAAGATCATGCTCATGGATTTGCGGGCGCTGCGAAGTTCCCCAGCGCTCATTGCGGCCAGGTCCCGGCCGTCGAGCAGCACCTGCCCGCTGTCGGGGCGTTCGAGCAGATTGATGCAGCGTACCAGCGTGCTCTTGCCCGCACCGGACAGGCCGATGATCCCGAAGATCTCGCCGTCCAGGATCTGGAGACAGATATCGTCCAGCGCGCGGATCTCCGCATCGGCGCTGCGGAAGGTCTTGCTCAGATGCCGAAGCTCGATCATGTTGTTTCCTCCGTACAAAAAAGAAACCGCCCTTACAAACGTAAGGACGGGAAAAAATCTCGTGGTACCACCTTGCTTCGCGGCGCGTCGACCGGCGCGGCCGCCTCAGAGCGTACTGACATACGCATCGTCTGTAACGGGACTTCCCGTCGGACCCTGAACGCCTGCGCGCTTGGATCCGCCGCTCCGAGACCATGTTCGCCCGTGTTCTTTCTGCTCCTTTTCAGCTGCCGGAGCTCTCTGTAAAGACGTCCGACGGGTTACTCTTCTCTTCTTCGCATTTGCGGTGTATTCACTTTGGATGTGTGCATGATAGCATGTCCCGCCGGTCCCGTCAAGCGCGGCGCGGGATTTTCGGGATTCTGCCCGGTTTTGCCTGCGAAAGAAGGCTTTTCTTTGTTATAAATCACAATAATAGCCAGTTCAAAGTAAAATCGTACATAGACGTAAAAAAAGACGGCCGCACGGCCGCCAACACACAAAAAGGCATAAAAAAAGAAGCAAGCCCTGACCGACCTCATTTTCACTCGCAGTCAGGGCTTACTTCTCTGTGTTCTTGGTATCTAACATCCTGGTTACCTCTCTTTCTTTAGAATACGACCGCTCCATCATTCCGGACCTGCCAGGCACATCTTCATTCTTGTGGGCTCTCTGACCCCTTCCCATAAGTGGGAAACGCTTGATGCCTTTTGCCTCCCCGCGATTGACTTCTGCGGTTTCCTCTCCCCTCCCTGAGAGAGGTTTTTTCTTTTGGTTCCTTGTGACTATAATATACAGGATTTTTGCGGGAAAATCCAGTGGTAATCTTTACAAAAAAATGTCAGTTCAATTGTGAGAAGCGCCGATTTTACTTTAAATTTATGAAATAAGTGCGCAAAAGCATTGACATTTTGATGTCATTCATCATATAATGGTTGTGTTGGGTGCAAAAATACCGCGGCTTTTCGCCGCGGTATTTTTATTCAATTCCGCTCTTCTTTTTCCATTTTCCAAGCCGGTACACGACGATCGTGATCAGCATGCCGGTCAGCCACGCGGCCAGCATTGACACGAAAACCAGGCGTTCCTGCGTCCGCAGCGGCGCATCCATACTGCGCGCCAGCTCGACCAGGCCGTAGGCCAGAGGCACGCGCATGACGATCACCGTGCCGAAGCTGATCCACATCGGTGTCACGGTATCTCCCGCGCCTCGCATCACGCCCTGCAGGACCTGCGTGACGGCAGTTCCTACGTAGCCGACGGCGAGGATGTACATCATGCCCATGGAAAGCGCGATGAGCTCCTGCTCCGGGGTAAACAGCCGCATCAGCGCCGGGCCGGAGAGCAGCACCAGCGGCGTAAGCACCAGCGAGGTGCCGACGGAGAGCATCAGGCCCTGGCGGGTGCCGTCCTTCAGGCGGTCGAGCCGCCGCGCGCCGATATTCTGTCCGGCAAAGGTGCTCATTGCCTGGCCGAAGCTGAAGTTTGGCAGCATGGCGTAACCGTCCACACGCATGACCATCACGTTGCAGGCCACGAACATCTCGTCGCCGAAGCTGTTGATCAGCCGCTGCACCACCATCATCGCCAGCGAAAAGATCGCCTGGGTCAGGCCGGAGGGCACGCCGAGCCGGATGATGCGGCCGATATGGGCGCGTTCCGGACGGAAATCGCCGCGCTTGAGGTGGAAAACCTCCTTGAGCGACAGGAGCTTGACCAGGCAGAGCACGGCGGAGACTCCCTGGGCGATGATGGTCGCCAGCGCGACGCCCGCCACGCCCATGCCGTTTACCAGCGCCAGGTCCAGCACGATATTGATCGCCGAGGTGATCATCAGATACAGCAGCGCTGAGAACGAGTCGCCCAGGCCGCGCAGGATACCGGCGAAAATATTATAAAAGAAAAAGCCCGCAATACCGTAGAAGAAGATATCCAGATAGGCCTTGCACTGGCCGTACATGCTGTCCATCGTGCCCACAGCGCGCAGCAGCGGCCCCGTGAGCAGTGGCCCCGCGATCATGATAACGAGGCTTGCGATCGCGGTAGCGGTGATGCAGTTGCCGATCGTCTTGGCCAGGCCCTCGGAGTCCTTCGCGCCGAAGCGCTGGGAAACGAGGATGCCAGCGCCGGTGGAGATGCCGACGAACAGCGCCAGCAGCAGGTTCAGCACCGGCGAGGCGTTGCCGACGGCGGCAAGCGCCTGATAGCCCCAGCGGCTGTTGCCGACGACCACAGCGTCCACCGTGTTATACAGCTGCTGGGCGAAATTGCCGATCAGCAGCGGAAAAGCAAACTCCGCGATACGCCGCCAGGGCTCGCCCTGGCTCATATCCCGCGGAGAAAACAGATCTCGAAACTTGCTCATTTTTACCCTCTCTCAAAAAAGCTCCCCTGCCGCACAGGCAGGGGAGTTTTTGCCCCGGATGGACTTATTCCTCAGGGCTGAAGCTGTCCTTGCCGGCGCCGCAGAGCTCGCAGGCAAAATCTTCGGGAAGGTCTTCCCACTTCACGCCGGTCTCTTCTTCATCATAGACCCAGCCGCAGATATCACAGACATAACGCATGGTGCAATCCTCCTGATCGTAGATTCGTTGGCGCATACATTCCCCAAACGGCAGGATCGGGCGCTGCCCGTCTGCTGTTTTGACTATACTTGATTCTCCCGACAAATGCAAGTCTTTGTTTCAAATAATGCCCGCAGCTCCCCTTGACAATTCCGCCGCAGCCCCCTACAATACGGCCAGAGACCATCTCTTTTTTTACGGAGAATCGACATGGATCTGACAAGACAGGATCAGGGCCGTCTGCTGGACTGCCTGCTGGAAATGGGCGATCTGCTGCTCGACTGCGGTGCGGAGATCGGCCGCGTGGAGGACACGCTCAGCCGCATGGGCCATGCCTACGGCGCCGAGCAGATGAACGTGTTCGTCATCCCCTCCCTCATCAGCGTCAGCATGAGCTTTCCGGATACCGAGGCCATCACCGAGACCCGGCGCATCCATTCCTTCGGCAACACGGATTTTTACCGTCTGGAGAAGATCAACGCCATGAGCCGCGAATGCTCGACCGCGCCGATCCCCCTGGATGAGCTCCGCGCGCGCCTGGATAAAGTCGCGCACGGCCGCAAGCCCTTTTCCATGGTCTTCTGGGGCAGCGTCCTCGGCGGCGGCGGCTTTGCCGTTTTCTTCGGCGGCGATCTGTGGGACGGTCTGGTCGCGGCGGCCTTTGCCGCGCTGATCTGCCTGCTGCAGCGGCGCCTCAGCCAGACGCAGCTGGGCGTGGTCGCCTCGAACCTGATGGTCTCGCTGGTCATCGGTCTCGGCGTCGGCCTGGTGGCGGAGCTGATCCCGGCCCTGCACATGGACAAGATCCTCATCGGTGACATTATGCTGCTGATCCCCGGCCTTGCCATGACCAACGCCATCCGCAACACCCTGCTCGGCAACACGATCTCCGGCGTGGTACGTCTGGCGGAGAGCCTGATCTGGGCCGCGGCGCTGGCCGGCGGCTTCATGGTCGCGCTGCTCATCGTCGGCCTGCTGCCCTGAAAGGAGGATGCCTGTGAAAGTTGCGCTCATTCAGCTTCTGACCGCGTTCCTCTCCTCCCTGGGCTTTTCGATGGTCTTCGGCCTGCGCCGTCGTTTTCTGGCTTACGCCGCGCTGGGCGGCCTGCTCTGCTGGGGCGTTTACCTCGGCATGGACGCCTGGACGCACATGGAGTTTCTCTCCTGCCTGCTGGCCTCATCCTTCGCCGTCGTCTATGCGGAGCTGCTGGCCCGCCTGCTGAAAACGCCCGCCACGCTCTTCGTCGTGCCGGCCATCCTGCCGCTGGTGCCGGGCGGCTCGCTCTACTATACGATGGAAAACGTCGTCCACGGCCGTCTGGAGGCCGCGAAAAGCTACGGTCAGCAGACGCTGATCGTCGCCCTGGCCATCGCCGCGGGCATCAGCTTCGTCGTGGCCCTGCGCGAGCTGCGGGCGAGAAGATAAAAAACATTCGACCCGCCGTGATCTTCGCGGCGGGTCTGTCTTGAAATACGATGCAAAAAGCTGTTGTCGGGCGCTTTGCGCCCAGCCCCTCGGGCTATCTGCATATGGGCAATCTCCTCGCCATGCTGCTGGCATGGCTGGACTGCCGCGCCCTCGGCGGGGAGCTTGTCTTCCGCATGGAGGATCTGGATCCCGCCCGCTCGAAGCCGGAGTATATCGCAGCTCTGGCCGACGATCTGCACTGGCTCGGTCTCAACTGGGACCGCGGCTGGCCCGATCCCTCCTATGCGCAGTCGAAGCGCACCGCGCTGTACGAGCAGGCCTTCCGGGAGCTGGAGGGGCGCGATCTCGTTTACCCCTGCTGGTGCAGCCGGGCCGAGCGTCTGGCCGCGGCCTCCGCGCCGCATCCCGGCGAGCAGCAGGCCGACTTTGGCTGCCGCTGCGCCCGCTTGAGCCGGGCCGAGCGCGCAGAAGGGCTGCGCGGCAGCCGGCCGCCCGCCTGGAAGCTCCGCTGCCCGGACGAGACGATATCGATCCATGACGGACACTACGGCCTCTATGCGCAAAATCTTGCCCGCGAGGCCGGCGACTGCATCATCCGCCGCGCGGACGGCGTGTTCGCCTACCAGCTCGCCGTCAGCGTGGACGACATGGACATGGGTGTGACGCGCGTGGTGCGCGGCCGCGACCTGCTCTCCTCCGCGCCGCGGCAGAAATGGCTGATCGAGACCCTGGGCGGCGCATCTCCCGATTACTGCCACGCGCCTCTGATCGTCGCGGGCAACGGAAAACTCTCCAAGCGCCTGGGCAGCCTCAGCACCCGGCAGCTGCGGCAGGACTTTACGCCGGAAGCGCTCGTCGGTCGTCTGGCCCATCTGTGCGGGCTGATCGAACGCGAGGAAGCCCTCACGCCGCGCGAACTCCTGTCCGTCTTCTCCTGGGACAGGGTCAAAAACGAAGATATCCCTCTCTGATGAAAAAGCCACCGATCAAACCGGTGGTTTTTCTTATGCTTCCGGGTATTCTCCGCAGAGCAGGCGGTAGGGCGGCTCGTCCTCCTCGATGGTCGGGAAGCGGCCCACCGGCGGATTGAAGCGGTTGTCGGTATTGTCGTCGTTGCACTGGCTCACCTCGCCCAGCAGCACCGGCCCGGTGCCGGGCTCGACGGTGAAATCGTGGTACAAACGCTGCTGGATGTGGATACTCTCACCCGGCGTGAGGCGCACCTGCGTGCCGGCGGGCACGGTGTAGGTCCGGCCGTCCGTGTGCACGGTCACGTCGCTGTCATAGTCGATCTCCTCGTCCGGCAGCGAGTTATAGACCCTGATCAGCACGTTCCCGCCCGCGCGGTTGATGAT
This sequence comes from uncultured Clostridia bacterium, assembly GCA_946547105.1. Classification (GTDB taxonomy): domain Bacteria; phylum Bacillota; class Clostridia; order Oscillospirales; family Oscillospiraceae; genus Limivicinus. The sequence continues at coordinate 7,951 of CAMNOV010000056.1, forward strand.
GTCCTCGGTCTTGTACCAGTGGAAGTGCATCGGGGAATACTGGCTCTCCTTCAGATACAGCAGCTTTTCGGCATAGACCTTGGGGTACTTGTCCGCCATGGCGCGGTTGCCGTTTCGCAGGGTGATGAGCGAAAAGCCCACCTTGTCGAAGTTGCCGAGGCCGTAGTCCGTGATGTCCCAGCCCAGCATGCAGTCGCGCACCTCGTCATATTCGTGGCCGACGTGCTGCCAGTCCTCCGGCGTAAACGCGCAAAACGGCGGCAGGGACACGCGGTAGTCCCGGATCATCTGCTCCATCTCACGCAGCGCCGCGTTGATCTCACTTCGTTTCATTCTTCGTCCTCCATCATCGCAAAATAGATCGCGCCGACTGCCTGGCCGAACTGCGCCACCGTTACGCCGGGCCGCTGCGCGAGCTGCCGCATTAGCGGCGAGCAGGCGAGGTTCTCGTCTGCGGCAACCAGCCGCAGCTCCGGCATTACGTCCGCGCAGCCCTCCCGGATCAGCTCGAAGCAGCGCGCCCGCTTGACAAAGCGGCCGTAGAGATAGCGCACGGGCGTTTCCGGGTGCAGGATGAAAGCCATCTCCCGGTTCACCTGCGCCAGATGCCTGCCGATGCGGCGGAAGATCTCCTCCGCTTCCGGTTTTCCCTGCTCGGCCAGCGCCATCAGATGCTCCAGGCAGGGCTTGCGCAGGTCGCGCGGGCTGCTTTGGATCTGCAGCAAACCGTCCGTCTCCGCGGTAAAGCCGTCCAGCATCGCCGGGTCGAGCTCCGAGGCCATGCGGTAGCAGGCCGCCTGCCCCAGATAGCGCCGCGCGCCGGGCAGGCCGGAATTCTCGTTGCAGACCGATCGCAGATCCAGCGGTGCGTAGCGCCGCTGCGGGAAGCTGCCCAGATCCACCAGAAAGTCGTACATCTCCAGCGGCAGCTCCGGCACCCGCCCATCCGGCAGCAGCCAGCCGCTGCCGAGGTCGGTGCCCAGGGTGTGCGCCAGCACGCCGCCCTCCAGATCCGCTTCCCCGCCGCAGCTGAGCTCCATCGCAGCGGCGAAGGCCGCCATGTTGCCGTCGTTCGTGATGCGCACGCGCCCGCCGGGAATACAATAATCCAGCAGCCGCTCATGCAGACCGCCGAGCTTTTGGAATTCGCTCTCGTAATTTAGTGCGGGATTGTCCCGCAGGCCGCGGGTCTTGGGCGTCTCGCCGCCGAGGATGCGATTCCGGATGACCACATCGGGAAAGCTCAGGCCGATGGCGTCGAATCTCTCTCCGACGACCGCTTTCAGCGCCTCGTCCAGCAAGACGAGCAGCGGTGCGATAATGCCCTCTGCGGTCGGGCTGCGGGAGGGATCCCAGTCGAATTCACGGGTGTAAAGCAGCTGTCCGTCACGGGAGACGGCCAGCTTCACGTCCGTGCCGCCCACGTCCATGCCGCACAGCAGGGCGCGGTCTCCCCGCTCGGCCGCTGTGCACAGTTTTTCATTCAGATCGCAGACAGGCTCTGTTCTCTGCCGTCCCGGCAGCGGCTCATAGCGGCCGATATCCTCCTGTGCAATGGTGAAAAGCCCAGCCCCGAGCGCGGCGCCGATGCGGTTCGAGACGCTCACCGCCTTGCCGTACCCGCGCCGCACGCTCTGCCGCAGCTGGAACATGCGCCCGAGCTCCCCGACGAGCCCGGCGAGCGCTTTGTTCTCCGTCCGATAAAACACGCGCAGCTCGCGCCCGCCGCGGGCGGACAGCAGATTGAACACGCAGGCGCACAGGATCGACAAAGCGAAGTCCCGCTCCGTCTCTCCCTGCCAGGGCGGCAGGAACAGCGGGAAATCCGCCCGGCTGCCGTCGCAGCCGGTCAGGCGCAATACAAGGCGTTCAGCCTCCGGCGCAGCTGCGCCGGAGGCTCTCAGGTCGCCCAGCCAGACCGCTTCTCCGGCCTCGGCGGACGCAAGATAGGGTTTGTAAAACGATTCCATCATTCACTCCGGACGGGGATCCCCGCCTCGTTCAGCTCGCGGCGCAGCCGCACCATGTCCCGGAAGAACACCGTGCCCCGCAGCCCGGCGCAGCGCGCGCCGTCGATGTTCAGCGGGCTGTCGTCGATGAAGAAGCACTCCGCGGGATCCAGCCCGAATTTCTCGAAGAAGCGCTCGTAGATCTCGTGTTGGGGCTTGAGGAGCTTCTCATCCGCCGAGACGAGCAGCCCTTGAAAGCACTCGTGTGCGGGCAGGCGGTCGAAATAGTCGTGTAGGAAGCTCGTGGCATTGGAGAGGACGTACAGCCCGTAGCCCAGCGCGTGGATCTCGCGGATCAGCGCCTCCACGCCCTCGATGTGGACCAGTTCTCCTTTCCACCAGTCGCGTGTGCAGCGCTCCGCCGCGCCGTGCAGGCGTTCGGGCAGCCGCCGGCAGATGCGCTCCAGGCCTTCGTCCTGGCTCATCGTCCCGCGGTCCATCGTCACCCATTCCATGCCGTCGAAGACCTCGCGGCGCAGAAGCCTTGCGTCATCGCCCGCAATGCCGTTGCGGGCGATGATCTTGTCCGGGTCCCACTCGATGAGGACGTTGCCCATGTCAAAAATGACTTGTCTGATCATGCGTCTGACTGTTCCGCCTTTCCTTTGCTGAATTTGGCGCGCAGCGCTTCCATGCGCTTGCGCCGGCGGTCGCGGATCTGCAGCCGGTCGCCGAGGTCGCGCGAACCGACGCCGTAGACCAGGTACAGGATCAGGCCGGACACCAGCATGATGAACACCGTGGACGCGCACCTTCGGCCGGAGGCGTTGATGTTGTAGCCGTACAGGCCTTCCTCGGCGCACATGGCCTGGATGACCATGGCGTAGCTGGTGCCGTAGGTACTGGCGAAGGTGGCGGACATGTCGTACTCGGTGAAGAGGGCGTTGAAGTTCAGCGCGAAGACCGCCAGAACGCTCGGCAGGATGATGGGGAGCTTCACCTTGAGGAAGGTGCGGACCGGACTGGAGCCGAGATTGCGCGCCGCGTCCTCCAGCTCCTCGTCGATCGTATAGAACGAGGCCTTGATCATGCGCAGCGAGAAGGGCAGCTTCGTCACCGTATAGGCCATGACGATCAAAAACCGGACGTTCTGGCCGTAGTACAGGTTCGTATTGCCCACGTACCAGACCGTATCGGAGTTGAAGTAGGTGCGGTAGGAGTAGCAGATGAGGATGGTCGGCAGCAGCCAGGGGAACAGCAGCGCGTACTCCAGTACGACGCCGGTGCCCTTGTTCTTTTTCTTGAACATGTAGTTGACCGCCACCACGACGATCACGCAGGCCAGCGCCGCCGCCAGTGCCGAGAGGATGAAGCTCAGCTTGATGCCGCCGAGCGTGGCCTCGTTGGAGAACACGCCCGAGATCGAGCCGACGCGGGTCTTGTACTTGCCGCGGCTGGTGAGGTACTCATAGTCCTGCTTGCCGAAGAAGTTGATCAGCGTCCACTGGCTCAGATCGAGCTTTTTCAGTCGGATGGCGCTGTAGGTCTGGAAGGAGAAGATCACGATCATCACGACCGGGGTCATGTAGATGATGAACAGGATATAGGCGTAGATATGCGCGATGACGTTGGCCACGGGATTGTTGATCTTCTGCTTCTGCAGCCGCGCCTTGGTCTTGGATACGGAGAGGTAGTGCCCCTTGCGCTCGTAGGCGGAAAGTACCGTCAGCAGGATGATCGTGAACATGGCCAGGATGATCGACAGCAGGGCCGCGCGGGCCTGCGGGAAGGCCTCGTCCGCCGTGGAGGAGCCGGCCAGACGCACGATCTCGGGGTTGATGGAGTCGTAGCCCAGCAGGGTCGGCGCGGACATGGCGCACAGGCCCGTGATGAAGGTCATGACCGTCAGGGAAAACAGGGTCGGGATCAGGGTTGGCAGCACGACCTTCCAGAGCACCTTGAAGGGGTTGGCGCCCATGTTGCGCGCGGCTTCCACGGTGTTGTAGTCGATGCCGCGGATGGCGTTGCGCAGAAAGAGCATATGGTTCGAGGTGCAGGCAAAGGTCATCGTGAAGAGCACCGCGTTAAAGCCCGAAAACCAGTTGGGGTTGAAGTCCGGGAAGGCGTTTTTCAGCGCCGTCGTCAGGATGCCGTCGCTGGCGTAGAGGAACATGTAGCCGGTGACCAGGGCCACGCCGGAGTAGATCATCGTGGTCATATAGCCCAGCCGCAGGATCTTCGCACCCTTGATGTCAAAGTATTCGGTGAGCAGCACGATGGAGATGCCGACGACGTTGACCGTGAGCACCAGCAGCACGGCCAGCTTCAGCGAGTTCCAGACGTATTTGCCCATCGTGCCGGCCAGGAAGAAGCGGATCACAGCGAAGGGATCGCGCTCGCCGGCGGCGTTTCTGGTGTTGAAGATGCTGGTCAGCGTGTTCAGACACGGCAGCAGCATGAAGCCGAAGAAGAGATAAGCGAAAAACGCAATGCCGAACACGCGCAGCAGCCACTCCGGATGAAGCTTTTTGTCCAGAGTCTGGCTCATTTCGCCACCTCGTCTTCCTGCGCGGGCTCATAGGCCATGACGTCCGCCGGGTCAAGAATGACCCGGACGCTCTGGCCTTCCTCATAGATCCGCACGCCGTCGTTCTTTTCGATGACTTTGATGGTCTGGCTGCCGAGATCGACGTAATACTTGATGTAAAGGCCGTAGTACTCGCGCACGGTGACGACGCCGTCCAGGGCGATCTGTCCGGGCTTCGGCTCGACGTTAACGTGCAGGCGCTCGAGGCGGACGTAGTTGTGCTTGCCGGGGTCAAGCTTCGCGCCTTCGGCGTTGGCCTTTTGCACCACCTCGTCGCTCAGGCGGTTGATGTCGCCGATGAAGTTGCACACGAACTCCGTCTTGGAGAAGTTGTAGACCTCGTTCGGCGTGCCGATCTGCTCGATGTAGCCCTTGTTAAAGACGGCGATGCGGTCGGACAGCGTCAGCGCCTCCTCCTGGTCGTGCGTGACGTAGATCGTCGTGATGCCGAAGTCCTTCTGCATCTTCTTCAGCTCGTTTCTCAGCTGCACGCGGAGCTTGGCGTCCAGGTTCGACAGCGGCTCGTCCATGCAGATGATGGCCGGGCCCGTCACCAGGGCGCGGGCGATGGCCACGCGCTGCTGCTGGCCGCCGGAGAGCTGGCTGAC
>CAMNOV010000057.1 GCA_946547105.1 uncultured Clostridia bacterium
GGCGACGGCCGCCGCCGCATGGACAAGGAGATGGGCTGGTTCCACGCCTGCTCCTCCTGGCCTCTCAGCGATCTGAAGATCAAGATCCCCATCATGTGATCCCAACGCAAGCGATAAAAGCCCTCCGGTCGAAGGATCGGAGGGCTTTTTCTGCGCGAGAAAAACGGTCTCCGGCGGCAAGGAAACGCTTGACCCCCGCGCGGCGTCGAGTATAATAAAATAAAGAAGTTATCTGATGAGTCACAAGGAGTGTTCCCATGCAGACGCAGCGGAAAAGCAGAGATGAAATCATGCATTCGATCGCGGAACTGATCGTTCGGTACCGCTTTGTCATCATGCTGCTTTTTATCGCCGCGGCGATTTACTGCGGGCTGTCGCTCGGGCGCGTGAAGGTCAGCTCGGAGCTGACGATCTTCCTGCCGGAGACAACCGAGACCCGCCGCGGCCTGCACATCATGGAGGACTCCTTTATCACCTACGCAAGTGAGGACGTGATGGTCGCCAACGTCACGCTCGACAAGGCGCAGGAGCTGGCCGACGCGATCGCGGACTTCCCGATGGTCAGCGGCGTGAGCTTTGATTCGACGCCCGCGCACTATGCCCACGCCTCCGCGCGGCTGAGCGTCTCGTTTCGCGGCGTGGAGGACGATCCGCGCGTCATCGAGGAGCAGGCGCACATCCGCGAGTTTCTGGAGCCATATGACACCTATATCTATGCCGTCACCTGGCAGTCCTTTTTCGCGCAGCTCGCGCGGGAGATGGTCTGGGTCGTGCTGATCGCGGTGCTGGTCATCGTTGCGATATTGCTGTTCACCTCGCGCAGCTATTTTGAGGTCGTCATTTTCATCCTCGTCTTCTCCTTCGCCGCCGTGCTGAACATGGGCACCAACTTCTGGCTGGGCGAGATCTCCACGATCACCAATTCCGTCGCCGTCATCCTGCAGCTGGCGCTGGCGATCGACTATGCGATCATCTTCAGCCACCGCTATCAGGATGAGGCCCTGGTGCACGACAGCGCCCGGGAGGCGCTGATCGAAGCGCTGGCCAAATCGATCCTGGAGATCTCCTCTTCGAGTCTGACCACGATCTCCGGACTGCTGGCGCTGATGCTGATGCAGTTCCGCCTCGGCTACGACCTGGGCATGGTGCTGGCCAAGGGCATCGTCTGCAGCCTGCTGACCGTGTTTTTGCTGATGCCGGGGCTGATCCTGCTGTTTCCGAAGGCCATCCGCCGCACGGCGCACAAGACCCTGATCCCGGACATCCGCCCCTGGGGCCGCTTCCTGACCCGCTCTGGCTACTGCTTCGTCTGGCTCTTCCTGCTGCTGATCCCGGCGGCGATCTGGTGCTCGGGCCACACGGTCTACGCCTTCAGCGACAGCGCGGTCACCGAGCTCGTCTACTCCGAGAGCCGCGAGGCCATGCACCGCATCTCCGACACCTTTGACGACTCCACGCCGGTCGCGCTGATCGTGCCGGCGGAGGATTTTGAAAAAGAAAAGGCCGTGCTGCGCGAGGTGGAGGCTCTGCCGGAGATCCGCTCCGCCACGGGCCTTGCCAACATCGACATTGACGGCACGCACACACTGACCGACCGCTTCACGCCCCGCATGCTGGCGGAGCTGCTGGACATCAGCCCCGAGGAGGCCACGCTGATGTTCCAGGCCTACGGCGTGCAGCATGAGGAATACCAGTCCATATTCGGCAGCGCCGAAACCTACGAGGTGCCGCTGGTGGACATGATCCTCTTCCTCTTCGATCTGACGGACCGCGGCGTGGTGAGCCTGGACAATGATACGCAGGAGCGCCTGGACGAGCTGCGCGATTCGCTGACGATGGGCCTTGACCAGCTGCGCGGCGAGAACTGGAACCGTATGCTCTTTACCGCAGCGGTGCCGGTGGAGGGTGAAGAGAGCGCCGCACTCGTCGAAAAGATCCGCAGCATCGCCGAAAAGCAGTACGGCGAGGGCTCGGTGCTCGTGGTGGGCGACATCACCAGCGCCCGCGACCTGCGCGAATCCTACACCGGCGACTCCCGGCTCATCAGCTTTCTGACGATCGCCTTCGTCTATATGATCCTGCTGTTCACCTTCCGCTCCGTCATCGGCTCGGCGATCCTGGTCTTCGTCATCCAGGGCAGCATCTGGATCAACTTCTCCTTCCCCTATCTGCACGGCTCCGTGCCCTCCTTCGTGACCAGCATGATCGTCTCCGCCATCCAGATGGGCGCGACCATCGACTACGCGATCGTGCTGATGAACCGCTATCTGCTGCTGCGCGAGACGCTGCCGAAGAAGGAGGCCATGGCCCTGGCCGTCAACCAGGCCTTCCCCACCGTGCTGACCTCCGGCTCGATCATGACGATCGCGGGCCTGCTGATCGCCTACCGCGTCAGCGATATCTACGTGGGCCACATCGGCCTGGCCGTCGGGCGCGGCGCCTTCTGCTCGGTGGTGCTGGTGCTGACGGTGCTGCCGCAGCTGCTCGTTCTCTGTGACGGGCTGATCCGGAAAACGACGCTGCATATCGATCTGTCGGGAGGTGAGGACGCATGAAAAAGCTTCTGGCGCTGGCGCTGGCGCTGCTGTTCGTCCTCTCCGCCGTCCCCTTCGCTCTCGCGGCGGAGCCGGAGGAAGCGGAAACGCCACCGCTTGCCATCACATCGCTCGACGAATTTCTCGCCTTCAGCAAAGCCTGCGCGCTGGAGAGCTATTCCAACGGCCGCGTCTTTTCTCTGGAGACCGACCTCGATCTGTCCGGGGCGGACTTCTCCCCGATTCCCTTTTTTGCCGGGACCTTTCTCGGCGGCGGCCACCGCATCCGCGGCCTGGAACTCAGCGGCGACGGCTCGCGCATGGGCCTCTTCCGGCAGATCGCGGAGGGCGGGACCGTGCGGGAACTGCATGTGCAGGGCCGGGTGATGCCCGGCGGCACGCGCCTGCAGGTGGGCGGCATCGCCGGTGAAAACGGCGGCACGATCGAAGCCTGCAGCTTTGAAGGCAGCGTAGAAGGCATGGAAAACGTCGGCGGCATCGCCGGGACGAACGGCAGCAGCGGCCGGATCACCGACTGCCGCTTTAACGGCACGGTGAAGGCCGAGCATCAGGCCGGCGGCATCGCCGGCGACAATCTCGGCCTCATCAGCGGCTGCCGCAGCAAGGGCGGCGTCAACAACATGCAAATCACGCCCGAACGCAGCCCGGGCGTCGGGCTATCCACCCTTTCCGATCTCGACCTGTCCGCCTTTTCCGAGGACGATTTCCTGGATCTGAGCAACATCGGCGGCATCGCGGGCGCCAACGGCGGCGTGATCCACGACTGTCTCAACGAAGCCGAGGTCGGCTATGCCTATACCGGCTACAACGTGGGCGGCATTGCGGGCAAGAGCAGCGGCTATCTCCAGGCCTGCGAAAACCGCGGCCCGATCCGCGGCCGCCGCGACGCGGGCGGCGTCGTCGGCCAGCTGATCCCCCACGCGGTCTGGGACTTCTCCGAGGACCGGCTCAAGGGTCTGTCCGAAGAACTGCAGCGGCTGACCGAGCTCCTGGAGGCGACCTCCCGCGACACCCGCGGCAGCGCCGCCGCGCTGCAGACCGGGCTTGATAATCTGCACGGCTCGGCATCGGACGCACTGGATGAAATGACGGGCGTGATGAGCTATTATACCGGCGGCATGACCGGCGATCCGATCCCCCTGGACCAGGTGGTGATCGACCCGGAGACCGGGCTGCCGGACGTACCCGGCGTTTCGCTCGACGGCGCGGATTTCAGCGGGCTGAGCGCCGCCATGGACCGCATCTATACGCAGTCCGCCGCCCTCTCCGACGAGCTCGGCAAGGCCGCCGGCAGTCTCAACAGCGATCTGAGCGCCCTGCAGGCGCAGCTGGAACGGGTGCTGGCCAGCATGGATGAGCTGCTGGGCGCTGCGCGCGGCGAAGAGACGCTGTTCCAAAGCTACGATCTCTCGGCCGACGAGGCCTATGAGCACGATCTCGGCGCGGTCGGCGGCTGCAAAAACAGCGGCTCCGTCGAGGCCGAGAGCAGCGCGGGCGGTATTGCGGGCAGCATGGCCTACGAGCTGAGCTTCGATATGGAGGACCGGCTCAGCGTTTCCGATCTCATCAGCTCCGATGCCCGTCGCTACGTTTTTGCTGTCCTGCGGGATTGTGATAGTGCGGCGGAGGTCTCCGCGCGCAGCGGCCAGGCGGGCGGCGTCGTCGGACGCTCCGAGCTCGGCGCCGTCGTTTCCTGTGTAAGCAAGGGCGCCGTGTCCTCGCTCAAGGGAGACTACGTCGGCGGCATCGCCGGGTCCTCGGGCGGAAGCATCCTCTCCTGCTGGGCGCGCACAGAGCTCAGCGGCGGTAAATACGTCGGCGGCGTCGCCGGTTCCGGCACGAACATCCTCGACTGCGCCGCCTGGGCGGAGTTCAGGGACGGCCGGGAATATCTCGGCGCGGTGGCCGGCTGGGCCGAGGGCGAGCTGCGCGGCAACCGCTACGTGGAGACCCTGCCTGCCGGCGTTGACGGGGTGAGCCGGGACGGCCAGTGCGAGCCGCTTTCCGCGGAGGCGCTGCTGGCGCTGGAGGGCGTTCCGGAAGACTTCGGCGCGCTGCAGCTGCGCTTTTACGTCGGCAGAGATCTGATTGAGACCCGGACCCTCCCCTTCGGCGGCAGCCTGAACGAGCTGCCCGCGGTGCCGGACGACGGCGCGCGGCGCTGGCAGTGGGAGGATTTCGACCATGAACGCATCACCCGCAGCATGGAGATCCGCGGCAGCTACATTGCCGCGCAGACGACGCTCTCCTCCGGCGGCGATCTTCCGCTCATTCTCGTAGAGGGCGAGTTTGCCGAGGGCTCCGGCCTGCGCGTTTCGCCGTATGAGGTTTCCCTGTCTGAGGAAGAGATCCTGGCCGCCCATACGCTTTTGGTCGAGGGCTATGAAGGCACTCTCACCGTTCACCTGCGCGCCGAGAGCGGCGGGAAGCTCTGCGCGGTCACCGAGGACGGCTCTCTGCGCGAAATTCCCTATGAGACCGACAAAAGCTATCTGGTTTTCCCGCTGGATAACGGCGGCTCCTTCGTCTATCTGCGGCAGGACAGCAAACCGGGCTGGCTGCCCTGGGCACTCGGCGGAGGCGGCGCGGCGCTGCTGATCACGGCAGTGTTCCTGATCCGGTCCAGGCGCAAAAAAGCCGCTTCCCGGAAAGAAGCGGCAGAAGAAAAAGCTTGAAAGCAAATTGCTTTCAAGCTTTTTTATTCGATGTTCTTCAGGATCGCGCCGAGGGGATCGCTCTCCGCGTCCAAACAGCGCACGTAGCCCTGCAGGCTCCGGGCCTTGTCCCGCAGCGCGCGGGAGGCGCCGTCGACAAAAATGGCGCAGCGGCCGGGACTGTTCTTGGCCTCCTGCACGAGATTGGCCGCCGGAGAATTGCCGTCGAGAGCCAGCAGCACCGAATCGCGGCGGCGGAAGATCTCATAGCCGAAGCTCTTGTAGAGCCCGTTGCCGCTCGGCTCCACCGACAGGCGGACGCCCACGCCGCTGCGGCGCAGCCGTTCGCACTCGGCGCGGCTGAGCGTGCTCGGCACGACGGCAAAAATATCGAAGCGCCCCTGATTATGCTCGACCAGATAGCGCTCGTAGCCGCACAGTCGGTGGCCGATGACGAAAAACATCCGCTCCGGGTCGCCCTCGCGCAGCAGCGCGTCGAGGATGCGGCAGTCCGGCGCGCGAAGCTGCGTCCGGTGCCGGTCGCTGTTGAAGCTGCCGCCGGCCAGCACGACGGGCGTTTTCTCCTGCGGCAGCGGGCGGACCAGATCTCCCAGCTCGGCAGCGGCGTCCAGCCGCCTGCCCTGGTGGAATAATTCCGCCTGCACCGGCGGCGCAGCCGCGATGCGGCGGCGCAGGGAAACCTCCACCGGCTCGCCCGCGCAAAGCCGCTCGAAGCGTTCGCTCTTGTCTGTAAAAATCGCCCGGCTCTCGCGCTCGATCTCCGCCTCGGTCCCGCGCATCTGGCACAGCTCCTCATGGCTCAGGTCCAGCAGCTTTTCCAAGCTGAGCTCCTCGTCGATGGAGTTGGTGCCGTAGAGCGCGCCGCCGTCCGTGCCCTGCACGCAGCGGATGCCCTCGCGCAGATACTGCTTGAGCGGATGATGCGTCAGATCGCTGAGGTTATTGAGCCGCACGTTGGAGGTGATCTGGAATTCCAGTACGACCCGCTGCTCCAGCAGTTCCCGGATCAGTCGGCGGCCGCGCGGTGACTGCAGGTTGCAGGTATAAAGCCCGTGGCCGATGCGCATGCGGGGCATCGGCTGCCCGGGCGCGAGTGCCTCGCGCACGCAGCGGATGCTGTTGGAGACGTTGTCGCGCAGACTGTCGTTTTCGCCGGCGTGGATCCGCAGCACAAAGCCCGGCGTCTCTCCGGCGACGGACACCAGCTCCCGGATCACGCTGCGCATCTCCAGGATATCGTTGATCTCCTCGCCGACGATGTCGCTGCCGGCGACATAGGGATCGGCGGCCACGGCACGCAGCACCCGCAGGTTCTCGGCCAGGTAGCCGCTCGGCGTCACGCTGTCGCGCACGATGGTCAGAGGCGTGCGGCGGATAGCCGCGAGAAAGCGCAGCAGCACGCCGGTCTCCCGCGTGACCTTGGGCATGACTTCGTGGATCTGCCTCAGGACCTCCGGCGCCTGCTCCGCCTTCACGAGACTGGTGTCGGAGATCTCGGCATAGTCGATGCCGTGACGGCGGTAGCCGCGCGCAATCCAGAGGAGCTTGTCCTGGAAGAGGGTATTATCCCGGTATTCCTCGCTCTCGCGGTCACGGAGCATCTGAGCGAGCGCCGCGCGGATCTCCGGGTCGGGCAGCTTCTCCCAGCCCTCCAGCGGGATCTGTTCGGCGGCAGGAACACCCTTGGTGAACACGTAACGGTAGAGATAGACCTTTTCCAGATCGGCAAAGACGGCCTGCCCATCCTTTGGGATAGCCAGGGAGACACGGATGCGCGCGATGTTCTCGGCCGCATCCGCGGGATTGTTTAAGATCAGATCGGCAAAGTTGAGGAAGCTGTTGTCGTCGATGCGCCGCTCGAGATACTTCCCTGTCAGCGGCGAATCGCGCAGCGCTTCGGCGGCCGCCGCGCGCGCCCGCTCCAGCTGCGCCTGCTGCTCAGGGCTGCAGCGCAGGCCAAGCTTTTTGATATAGTACAGCGGATAGCGGATCTGATGGCGGATGCCGAGCGCGATCAGCACGTCCGGCTCGAGGTTGCCGCTCATGTGGGTATGCAGGTCGGTGTGGAATTTGCAGTCGCTGAAAATATAGGTCTTGACGATGGTTTTCGCCACGCTCAGCCGGTAGTCCTTGGTCTGGCTCATCAGCGCCTTGGAGATGGACGGGACACTGGCCTTCATTTCCACACTGCCGTCCGGGAAGATGTTGGCGATCTTGGTGTTGCCCATGCGGAAGATATAGAGCTGCCGGTTGTCGCCGTCGATATAGCTGGGCACGCTGCCGCGGATGACCTTCAAGCCCTTTTCGTCGAAGGACAGCGGCAGCTCGCAGAGTTTGGCCAGGTTGGTGATGAGGTTTCCCGTATTGTGGTTGGGCGTGCGAAGGACATATTGCAGCTCCTCGCCCTCGCGGTACAGCTCGACGATGATATCCTTTTCCTTATCGAGATAAAAGCGGCCGAAATACGGCATGGGACCCCTCCTCCCGGCTGATTTTGACCATTGTATCATCCGCCCCCGGAAAAAGCAATCAGAGAAAAAAACAGCGCCCCTTCCAGGACGCTGTTTTCCATCGATGCGCTTCAGAATTCCTCGATCAGGGTCTTAAAGGCCGGGAGACTGCGCAGGATCATGCCCCTGGACACGCAGGTGCAGATGCGGAAATACTCCGGCACGCCGAAGTCGTTGCCCGGGACGATCAGCAGGTTCTTCTCCTTCGCCTTGTCCGAAAAGGCCACGGAATCCCCGCCGGGCGCCTTGACGAACATATAGAAGGCGCCGTTGGGCTTGACGCAGTCGTAGCCGTAGGAGCTCAGCGCGTCGTAGAGCAGGCTGCGGTTCTCGTCATAGGCCTCCAGGTTCGGACGGGCGTGCGCGCAGCGGGCCACCACGCGCTGCTGCAGCGCGGGCGCGCAGACGTGGCCGGAGGCGCGGGCGCCGCCGGCGATGGCCGCAAAGACCGCGGCGCTGTCCTCCACCCAGTCCGGCACGCAGATGTAGCCGATACGCTCGCCGGGCAGGGACAGGGACTTGGAGTAGGAATAGCAGACGATGGTGTTGGGGTAGACCGTCGGGATGAAAGGCACCTCCGCGCCGTCATAGGCCAGCTCCCGGTAGGGCTCGTCGGCGATGAGGAAGGTCGGATGGCCGACTTCTTTGCTCTTTCGGCCCAGCAGCTCCGCGAGACGCTCGAGCGTCTCGCGCGTGTAGATCACGCCGGAGGGGTTATTGGGGGTGTTGACGATCACGGCCTGGGTGCGCTCGTTGATGCGCTCCTCGAGGGCCGCCCAGTTGATCTGGAAGCTGGGGATGTCCGCCGGAACGACGACGAGCTTCGCGCCGTTTGCCTCGGCAAAGGGACGGTATTCGGGGAAGAAGGGCGCGATGGCGATGAATTCGCTCTCGCCCATGTTCAGCGCGCGGATCACCGCGATCAGCGCGGGCGCCGCGCCGCAGGTGAAGAAAATGTTGGCGCCGCGGATTTCAACGCCGTAGCGCTCGCTGAGCTCCTGCGCGACGGCCGCTCTCGCGTCGGGCAGGCCGGGCGCGGGCGTATAACCGTGTACGGCGAGGCTGTCCGTGTTCCGGATGATGTCAATGATGGCCTCGTTGACCTCGGGCGGCGCAGGGATCGAAGGATTGCCGATGGAATAATCGAACACGTTTTCTTTTCCGACGATGGCCGCCTGCCTGAGTCCGTATTCAAACAGCTCGCGGATGCAGGAGCGGTTGGTGCCGAGCTTGAGCATGCTTTCGTTAACCATGATAAAAGGTCCTCCTGTTATTGCTTGCCAGCTTGAAGCAAAAGTTGCAGCCGGGGGAGCGATTCGGGGAAAAGACAAATCGTTTTTGAGGCAGCTTTGCCGCCGCAAAAACACCCAGAGGCGAGCCGAGCGAGCCCTCGCGCCGACCAAGCGCGGCTTGTCCCCCGTAAGCCGCGTGCGATGAGCGCGAGTTCTCCATTGCGAAACGCGGTTTCGCAATGGATTATTTATTGGATCTGCGCCAGATGCGCTGCGCGTCGGCCGCCCGGATCAGCTCGTCGCGAAAGTCCGGGTGCGCCAGGGACACGAGCTTTTCCGCCCGCTCCCAGGTGGAGCAGCCGGCGAGGTTTTCCGCGCCGTACTCCGTCACGATCCAGAAGGCCTGGCTGCGCGGGTCGGTGACGATGTCGCCGTCAAAGCGGGGCAGGATGCGGGAATGGCGCTCGCCCTTCTTGTCAACGAAGGACGAGGTCATGCAGATGAAGGCCTTGCCGCCCCGGGACATGGACGCACCCGTGAGATAGTCGAGCTGGCCGCCGGTGCCGCTGATCTGCCGCAGGCCGGCGCTCTCCGCGCAGATCTGGCCGTAGAGATCGACTGAGATGCAGCTGTTGATGGAGATCATGTTGTCGTGCCTGGCGATGATCGCAGGGTCGTTGACATAGGACAGCGGCTCGACCACGACGCCCGGGTTCTGGTCGACCCAGTCGTACAGCTCGCGCGAGCCGAAGACCAGGCCGGTCACGCCCTTGTCCTTTTGGAAGGTCTTGCGCTTGTTGGTGAGCTTGCCGGCCTCAAACATGCGCAGATAGGCGTCGCCGCAGAGCTCGGTGTGCATGCCGAGATCCTTCAGATCGGAGTCGGAGATCATCCCGCCCACCACGTTCGGCATCGTGCCGATGCCGAGCTGCAGCGTCGCGCCGTCAACGATGTGCGGCACGATGAAGGACGCGATCTTTCTGTCCTCCTCCGAGGCCTCGGCGATCGGGAACTGCGGCAGCGGGGGATGCTCTCCCTCCACCACGCAGTCCACCTCGGAGATATGGATGCACTCGTCAAAGCCGCCGAGGATGCGCGGCAGATGCTCGTTGACCTCAAGGATCACGATATCCGCCTTGTCCATGATGGCCTTGGCCACGCCCGTGGCACAGGAGAAATTGAAGTAGCCGTGCTTGTCCATCGGCGTGACCGCCATCATCGCGACGTTGACGGTCAGGAAATTGGTATAATACCAGCCGAGGTTGCGGAAGATCATCGGGATGAAATTGCAGAGGTTTTTATCGCAGAGCTTTCGCTCATAGCCGGAGCAGTGCCAGCTGTTATAGATGAAATGCTCGCGCGTTGGGTCGGCCTCCACCGCCCGGATCGGGCCGAAGAGCAGGTTGCCGCGGATCTTGACGTCCGTGAGCTCATCCCGCCGTCTGGAAAGGGCCTCGTCCAGCAGCTGCGGGAAGCAGATGTTGCTGGAGTAGTCCACCCAGTCGCCGCTTTTGACCAGTTCGACGGCCTGCTCCGGCGTGCGGAGTTTGGCGCGGTATTCCTGCCAAATATCCATTACAGTACGGCCTCCCGACCGGCTTCATAGGCGCGAAGGTTGAGATCGATGAATTTGGGGGGCACGGTCTCGCGGATGACCGTCTCCCAGTCGATGTCGTCCAGACCGATGACCTTTGTCATCGCGCCGAAGAGGACGACGTTCATGCACTTGGCGCTGCCAAGCTGCAGGGCGATATCGGAGGCCTTCAGCACGTGGCAGTTGAAATTGGCCTGCATGGCCTTGAGGCAGCCCTCGGGGTACTCGCAGAGCCCGGCCGCGGTGGCCGCGGAGGGCATGGCGTAATCGTTGATGATGGCGATGCCGTCGGGCTTGAGATACTCCGCGTAGCGCACGGCCTCCATCTTTTCATAGGCGACCAGGATATCCGCCTCGCCCTTGCCGATGACCGGAGAATAGACCTTGTCGCCGAAATGGACCTGCGTGGAGACGCTGCCGCCGCGCTGGCTCATGCCGTGCACCTCGGACATCTTGACGTCATAGCCTTTTTTCATCACGCCGTTGATGAGGATCTTCGCCGTCAGAATGGCGCCCTGTCCGCCGACGCCGACCAGAATCACACTCTTTTTCATGGCTCACTTCTCCTTCCGGCTGATCGCACCCACCGGGCACACCTGGGCGCAGACCGTGCAGCCCACGCACTGGATGGGGTCGATGCTGGATTTTTTGCCCACGATGCTCAGCGCCGGGCAGCCGACCTTCTGGCACATTCTGCAGCCGATGCACTTGTCGGTATCGACCACGCACAGGCCGGTCTCGTGCTTGATGCGCTTGATGAGCAGGCAGGGCCGGCGGCAGATGATGGCCGCGGGCACCTCGCTCTCCTCAGCCTCTTTGACGGCCGCTTCCATGGCCTTGAGGTCCTGCGGATCGACGATGAGGATCTTCTCATAGCCGATGCCCTTGAGCACGTCCTCGATGGCGATGGCGTCCGCCACCTCGCCAAGCAGGGTGTAACCGCTGCCGGGGTTGTCCTGATGGCCGGTCATGCCGGTGATATGGTTATCCAGCACCACGGGGACGACGCTGGCCTTGTTGTAGATGATCTCGGCCGCGCCGGTCATGCCGCTGTGGAAGAAGGTGGAGTCGCCCACCACGCCGAAGACCTT